>JAUWLW010000012.1 GCA_030613505.1 Candidatus Zixiibacteriota bacterium | reverse complement strand
GTGGATGCGTACGGCAACGCCCGGATACGGCACGTTTTCGAACTTTGTAGTTTTAATAACTTGGCGAGTTGGTTAGCTTTTAATCTGTGTTCTTTTCTATAAATATGCGCGTTTTCGGCCGTAATTTCGGCGCATCCAATGTCCCCCTTGACGGCTTCAAAGTTATATACCAACGCCCGGCGCTTCACGCCGGCGGGAAGGGGGCGCTTCGCCTGCCGTTCAAGGAATTTCCGGGCGACGTCGTGCTTTTTTTCGGGGGTACGACATTTTATCGCCGCTATAAATATCTCCGGGCGCGGCACCGGGCCCTGGATAATATTCGCCGGTGATAAAACTCCTCTTCCCCGGAAGCCGAATCGCGCGAGGACCTCTTGGCGCACGCGGTCGTCTGCGGTAGCGGTCAGCAAAACCTTTGGGATAGGTCGTTTAGCGCCCAAGCGACGTTCGATGTCGGCCAAGTGCTCGGCGGCCCACCAATATTCGGGACGGAAATCGCGGCCCCAATCCGTTACACAATGGACTTCGTCCAACACGAGCGGCCCGAGCTCCCGGCCGCCGCGCCGGACCGCTTCGATAAGCCGTTCTTTGAAAACGTCGTTCTTGAGGCGCTCCGGCGCTACCAAGAGGACGTGGACTTTGCCTTCCCGAATCTGGCGCCATATATTCTTGCGCTGGCGAACCTCGACGTCCGTATGGATCGTCTTGACCCAATCGTGTTTTTCGTCGAACTGGGACATTAGCGCTTTCAAAGGGCTTACTACCAGGCACACCCGTAATTTTCTTTGAAGAAATGGCGGCAGTAAAAACGCCAGCGACTTCCCGGAACCGGTCGCCATTATTCCGAAGACCGATTCGCCGGCTAACGTCTTCAGCACGAGCAGTTCTTGGTCTTCCGATTTAAAAGTACGAAAATTGAAATCTTTTTTTAAGACCTTTAGAACGGCGGCATGAGATATTCTGCCGTCGCCCGCGTCGTACTCCCTTCGGCGATACTCTATTAAGCCTTTCTTCAGCACCTTAAACGGTCCTTGCTGATGTCTTCCTTTCGCTTTTTACTCAGCCCAGCCGGGCTTGCGTTTCTCCAGGAAGGCCGCCATACCCTCTGGCCCTTCCCGTCACTATTTCGTTTTTCGGCCACCTTCACGTTTCACGCGTTTGTCGTCTTTAACGAACTTCTCCACCGCGCGGACGAACTTGGCCGCGGCGGCGACTTCGCGCCGGGCGTCCGCGGCGGGAACCTTTACGTAATCGTCGTAGTCCGCCGCTTCGCGGATACCCTTCGCCCTCTTGGCCAATTCAGCCAGTTCCCTCGGGAATAAGCCCGTTTTAACGTAATGTTTATGAAACAAAAGGAACGCCGCTTGGTGAGTTCTGCTATCAATCTCCTTCAACGCGAGGAGAGCGCGCGCCGCCGTAAATATCGCGTAATACGCCCTGTTTATCGCACCCGGGTAACCGCGGCTTCGCAATAAATCGCGGGCTTCGGCTAAACGCGCCTTAGCGGATTCAAGTCGCCACCGGGCCAACGCCGCTACTTCGTCGTTCATAGCGCGACGCCCTCCGCCTCCACCGTTCTAATAAACGGCGAGCCCAAACGCTTGCTCCGCTCGTATTGGCGGCGAAAATACACGATGGGCGAAAGGGTCGTGTCCGTCGCGAGCTCCACGTCCACGAGGATAGTATAAATCTTGTCCTCCGCTTTGCAGTCTTTAACGCGTAGAACTAACAGTAGGTCAACATCCGAACCGGGGCGGCAATCGCCGCGGACTTTCGAGCCGAATAACGTTACCTTTAAGATATCTTCCCCCAGCTCCTTCTTGATACCGCGCACGAAGGCCGCGACCGCGCGCTTCTCCCGCGGCGTAAGGTACGTCTCATTTAACGCGTCCTTCTTCATCGTAACTTTATTCCGCCCACTTGGGCTTGCGCTTCTCCAGGAAGGCCGCCATGCCCTCCTGGCCCTCCTCGGACGTACGCATCTTCGCGATCATCTCCGCGGTGTAGGGGCCCGCCTCGTCCAGGTTCATCTGCGGCACGTTCCGGATGAGCTCCTTGCACTTCGCGATCGCCACCGGCCCGGAGGTCACGAGCTGGTTGACCCACTTGGCGACGACGACGTCGAGCTCGCCCTCCTTGGCCACTTCGTTGACCAGGCCTATCTCGCGGGCCTTCTGAGCCGATATGCGCTCGCCGGTGAGGAAGAGCTCGCGGGCGCTGCCCTCGCCTATTTTGCGGATGACGTAGGGCGAGATACAGCTCGGGATTAGGCCCAGCTTGACTTCGCTCAAGCTGAAGCGCGCGGCCTCGCTCGCCACCGCCAGGTCGCAGCAGGCGACGAGGCCGGCGCCGCCGCCGATGGCCGGGCCGTTGACGCGGGCTATTGTGGGCAGCGGGCAGTCGTAAATTCGCCGCATTACCGCCGACACCTGGTTCGACTCCTCCAGGTTCTGCTCGTACGTGAAGTCGCGGACGGCGCGCATCCAGTTGAGGTCCGCGCCGGCGCAGAAGGCCGAGCCGACGCCGGTAAGGACGACGACGCGGCCGCCGGGGACCTTGGGCGCCGTCTCGAACGCGTCGAGCAGGTCCGCGAGCATCCGGCCGTTGAAGGCGTTGCGGACGTCGTCGCGGTTGAGCGTCACCCAAATCGCCGGGCCCGACGCGTCGAACGTTATCGTCTCGTAGTCGGCCATGTTAAACCTTCTTCAGATATTCCTCCGCGGCGGCAAGGAATTCCTCCGCCCAGATTAGGACTTCCCGGGCCGAAGCCGCGTCCACGTCGGGCGTCGGGTCGTAATCGGCCTCCATCCTTAAATCGAAAGACTGGGCGAGCCGTTTGCGATAATGAGGCGCGAACTCCCCGGTTTTTACGAAATGCTCCGCGAAGCCGTTGATAGTTCCCTTGTGGGTAGAGTACGATTTATCTACTGATAACAACAACGCCTGGGCGACGTAATACATAGCGTAATAAGCGCGCGAAAGCGAAGCGGCGACATGAGAGAGACCCAATAGGTCGCTGGATGTCGTTATTTCCTCCCGCGTTTTCGCTAAGTAATCGCGTACTTCGGTTTCGTTCTTCAAACCTCTACCCCTTCCCGCCTGACGTTCATAAGTAGAGGCGTATTACGGGAGCCGTAATCTTGGGCCGACTTTAACACGAGGTTGATCAACGTATCGTAATCGCAGGATACGTCGGCCGCTATCGCGCTCACCGCAAAGCGTTCCCGCGGGCCGTCGGTGAGGTTTTCCACGACCGCCAGCACGTCGATATCGGAATCCTCCGTCGCCTCGCCGCGGGCGTGCGAGCCGAAGAGAACAAACTTCACGAGCCGCTCGCCGTAGCGGCGCTCGAGGGCGGCCTTGAGCTCGGGAAGAATTTTTTTCAGGTCATCCATCTACATCCTAAACACGCCGTAGCGCGTCTCGGGAATGGGCGCGTTGAGCGACATCGCGATGGCGAGGCCCAGCGCGGTCCGCGTCTCGGTGGCCTCCAGGATGCCGTCGTCCCAAATGTGCGCCGTCGAGTAATAGGGCGTACTCTGGCGCTCGTACTCCTCCATCAATGGCCGGCGGAACTCCTCCTGCTGCTCCTCGGTCCACTCGACGCCCTTCTTCTTCAGCTGACGGAGCTTCACCGTCAACAGGACGTTGGAAGCCTGGTCGCCGCCCATGACGCAGATGCGGGCGTTGGGCCACATCCACAAGAGCCGCGGCTCGTACGCCCGGCCGCACATGGCGTAGTTGCCGGCGCCGAAGGAACCGCCGACGATGACGGTGAACTTGGGCACGTCGGCGCAGGCCACCGCGTGGACCAACTTGGCGCCGTCGCGGGCGATGCCGCCGTGCTCGTACTGCTTGCCGACGATGAAACCGGTAATGTTCTGCAAAAATATTATGGGGATGCGCCGCATGGTGCACAGCTCGATGAAGTGCGACGCCTTCAACGACGACTCCGAGAAGAGGACGCCGTTGTTGCCGAGGATGCCGACCGGGTACCCCATAAGGCGCGCGAAGCCGCACACGATCGTCGGCGCGTAGAGCTCTTTGAACTCGTGGAAGCGCGAGCCGTCGACCAGGCGCGCGATAACTTCGCGGATGTCGTAGGGCTTGTTGACGTTGGTGGGGACAATGCCGTAGAGCTCTTCGGGGTCGTAGTGGGGGTCCTCGGGCTCGTCGCGGCCCAGTTCGTAGCGTCGGGGCTTCTCCAGGTTCTGCACTACGTTGCGGCACATCTCGAGCGCGTGCTCGTCGTTGAGGGCGTAGTGGTCGGCGACGCCCGAGATGCGGCAGTGGACGTCGGCGCCGCCCAGCTCCTCGTCGGTGACCTCCTCGCCGGTGGCGGCCTTGACCAGAGGCGGCCCGCCGATGAAGATGGTTCCCTCCTTGCGGACGATTATGGCCTCGTCCGACATCGCCGGCTGGTACGCGCCGCCCGCCGTGCAGGAGCCCATCACCGCGGCGATCTGCGGGATGTTCAACGCGGAGAGGCGGGCCTGGTTGTAGAAGATGCGGCCGAAATGGTCGCGGTCCGGGAAGGTCCCCTCCTGCAGCGGCAGGAAGATGCCGCCGGAGTCGACGAGGTAGACGCACGGCAGCCGGTTCTGCAGCGCGATCTCTTGCGCGCGGACGTGCTTCTTGATGGTTATTGGGAAATAGGTGCCGCCCTTGACGGTGGCGTCGTTGGCGACGACCAGGACCTCGCGGCCGTGAACGACGCCCACGCCCGTGACGAGGCCCGCGCAGGGCGCCTCGTTGTCGTACATGTCCCGGGCGGCGAGAGGGCTGAATTCCAGAAAAGGCGTGTTGCGGTCGAAGAGGCCGCGGATGCGGTCGCGCACCAGCATCTTGCCGCGCTTGACGTGGCGCTCCCGCTGGCCCTCGGGGCCCATCTCGCGGACCTGCGCCAGCCGCTCGCGGTACTCCGCGACCACCGCGAGATTCACGTCGCGGTTCTCCTTGAACTCCTTCGACTTCGTATCGACTTTGGACTCGAGGCGGAACATAATTTAGTCTTTGTAGGGGCGACTGGCCAGTCGCCCTACGAAAAAACGTTACCGGAATACGGCCGGCGCGGCTTCGGCGTGTGCCGGCCCCGCTGCCGGATTGTAATCGTCGTCCGCCCACCGCGCCGGGTTTTCTTGAATATAAAACCGAGCCCGGTTCAACTCGTCGCCGTCCCGTAAAACGCGTTCGTAATAATTACGCTGCCAGACCGGTGCCCGGGGTGTCTTCCGTAACGCGTTAATACGCCTCGTCACGGCGCCCTTATAACCCACGATAAATGACGCCAAAGAACGGGGTACCGGCCCCCGCGGTGGATAATCGGTTCGTTGTTGGGGCGACTGGCCAGTCGCCCCGACATTATTTCCGGAAAGATCGTGTTTGATAACGACGACCCCGTGGATGTGATTTGGCATTACCACGAACGCGTCCAAATCTACTTCAGCGCGTAAACCCATAGAACGACGCCATTCCTCCGAGGCGATTTCGCCAAACGAATTCAGGGTTACCTTGCCCTCCGGTGATACTTTACCGAACGTGCATTTACCGCCTTGAGTACACAACGTTACGAAATACGCACCAGGCGCCATATATTTGTAACTCGTAAGCCTGATCGAACGGCGGCGTTTTTCCGGGTTATTTTTCATTAAAATCGATACCAGGACGATTCGCCGGTCGCCCCTCCGTACTTACGCCGGCACGGCCTTGTGGCCGTAGCAGATGATACCGGCCTCGCCCTCCTGGTAAATCTTGCGGAACTCGAGCCTAACCGGCATACCCGTCTTTATATCGTCGAGCGGTACGTCGACGAGCTGCGCCATTAGGCGCACGCCGCCGTCGACCTCGACGATGCCGAGGCCGTACGGGACCTCCTCGACGAAGTCGCTCGGGCCCACGCGGATAATCGTGTACGTCACGACCTTGCCGGTATCAGACAACGCAACCGTTTCGAAGTCGCGGCCGCCGCACACGCACACGAGGCGAGGCGGGTAATAAATCTTGCCGCAGCTCGAGCACTTGCCCGCCTCGAGGCGGTAGCGCTGCGGGATCTCTCTCGTATAACTGGCCGAGGGCATCTACGCCACCTCCAATATGTGAACCACCGAGGAGCCGCCGGAGCCGCCCATGTTCTGCGTCAGGCCGCGTTTGGCGTCCTTAATTTGACGGTCGCCCGCCTCGCCGCGGAGCTGCTTCACGACTTCCATCACCTGCGCCACGCCCGTCGCGCCGACGGGGTGGCCTTTGGACTTTAGGCCGCCGGAGGCATTGACCGGGATGTCGCCGTCGCGTGCCGTCCGGCCCTCAAGCGTGGCCTTGCCGCCCTCGCCCTTCCCCACCAACCCCAACGATTCCATCACGACGAGCTCGGCGATGGTGAAGCAGTCGTGGACTTCGAACAGGTCGATATCCTTGGCCTCGACGCCGGCCATTTCGTAAGCGCGCGCGGCCGCTTGCGCTGTCGACTCGAGCCAGGTCATATCCTCGCGCTGCGCGAGCTGAATGGCGTCGGTGGCCTGACCGAAGCCGGCGACCTTGACCGGTTGCTTCTTCGTTAGTTTCTTCGCCGTCTCGAGCGGGCACAGGACAGCCGCCGCGGCACCGTCCGTTATGGGCGAGCAGTCGAGGATGTGCAGCGGGTCCGCGATCATTATGGAGTTCAAAACCCGTTCGGCCGTTATCTTAAACGGGTATTGGGCCATGGGGTTGAGGGCACCGTTGTCGTGGTTCTTGACGGCCACCTGCGCCAGCATCTCGGCGGTGGTGCCGTAGCGGTCCATGTGGGCGCGGGCGATCATGGCGTAAAGGCCCGGGAAGGTTGCGCCGTGGTAGCATTCGTACTCGGCGTCGGCGGCGGTCCCCAACGCGTACGTCGCGTCGGCGCCGCCCACGTCCGTCATCTTCTCTACGCCGCCGGCCAGGACCACGTCCGCGTGGCCGCTCGCCACCTCCAGCGCGGCCATTTTGACGGCCACGCCCCCCGAGGCGCAGGCGGTCTCGATGCGCGTCGCCGGCAGGTGCCGCTGGCCCAGGTAATCCGCCAACAGCGAGCCGATGTGCTCCTGCCCCGCGAAGAGGCCGGAGGACATACAGCCCACGTACATGCTGTCTATACGGTCGACGCCGGCGTCGTCCATGGCGGCGAGCGCGGCCTCCACGAAAATATCGCGCAGCGACCGCCCCCACAGCTCGCCCCACTTGGGGTTGGCGCCCACGCCGATTATGGCAACGTCCCTCATCTACTACGCTCCTTTGACGTTCATAATTATTTTGCCGCGGAACTTCGCGTACTCGCCGTATTGTAGGTAGAAGCGCTCGCCCTCCAAAAGCTCCCGCGTCTGCGGCGCGAGCTTCTGGACCTCGGCGATGCGGTCCGTGCAGCGGAAGACGAAGCCGTCGGAGCCCGCGCCCGAGCCGTACGAGACGTGGAGGATACGGTCGCCGGGCTTCACGACGTCGAGTATGGCGGTCAGGCCCATCGGCGACGAGCCGGAATACGTGTTGCCGAGGAGCGGGCAAAGCAGGCCCTGTTCCCACTGCTCCTTCTTGAAGCCGAGCTTTTTGGCAACCGTCGCCGGGAACTTGCCGTTGGGCTGGTGGAAGACGCAGTAGGCGAAGTCCTCCGGCTTCAGGCCGGCCTTATCCAATATGCCCTTGGCGCAACCGAGGACGTGCTTGAAATACGCGGGCTCGCCGGTGAAACGGCCGGCGTGCTGCGGGTAGTACTGATACTCGCGGCGCCAGAAGTCCGCGGTATCGGTCATATAAGAATAGGTGTGCTCGCACTCGGCCACCAGGTTGTCCGCGCCCATTAAGAAGGCCGCGGCGCCCGCGGAGGCCGTGTACTCCAACGCGTCGCCGGGCGCCCCCTGCGACGTGTCGGCGCCGATGCCGAGCGCGTACGTCACCTCGCCGGCGTCCACCAGGCGGAGCGCCACCGTCATAGCCTCGGTGCCGGCCTTGCACGCGAACTCGAAGTCGGCGCAGCGGCACTCGGGCGTAGCGCCCAGCACCTCCGCCACCGTCGTCCCCGACGGCTTGACGGCGTAGGGGTGGGACTCCGAGCCGACGTAGCAGGCGCCGATTGCGGCCGGGTCGACGCCGGCTCGAGCGACGGCCCGCCGCGCCGCCGTAACCGAGAGCGTTATGGTGTCGGTATCCGGCGCCGGGACCGACTTCTCCTGAACGTTGAGGCCTTTCTTATATGCCTGGGCGTCGGCGCCCCATACCTTCGCTATCTCCTCCACCTTAACGCGGTGGCGCGGCATGTGGCAGCCCCAGCCTACGATTCCCGCCATACGTCGTTACCTCCTGGAACAGGATAAATTTACCCACCCTCGTAACGTCCGGGCGGGTTAAAATTCAGCGCGCGACGGCGCCGGGAACAACCTCCAAAGAACCTAATATGCGTTGGAAAAACAAACCACGTTACCCTTGCAATCGCGACGTATTTCGTTAACTTCGCGAACGAATTCACGAGGACGCTAAATCTATAATATCCAGGCCGCGGTGTCAAGAATAATTTAGTCCACCGTACTAGGGAAAAAGCCGGGCCGCCGGCCCTTAAACGTCAATAAACGGCCGCTTATTTGTTAGGTACGCCGCGGTGCACTTCCTGCAAACTCTGCACCGTCGCGACGTTCTGGCGCAGGACGCGCACGGCCTCCACCGTCGCTCGAGCCGCGGACAGCGTCGTTACGACCAGGATCCCCCGCGCCCGCGCCGCCCGCCGCACCGTCGCGTCGTCGTAGAACGACTCCCGGCCCATCGGCGTATTTATTACCAAGTCTATCTCGCCGCTGACGACCTTATCCGCGACGTTGGGCCGGCCCTCGTTCACCTTGAAGACCAGCTCCACGTTTAGTCCTTCCCGGCGGAGGCGGGCCGCGGTCCCGCGCGTCGCGACCAACCTGAAGCCCAGCGCCGCCAGGTCCCGCGCGATCGGCACTACCGTCTCCTTGTCGTTGTCGTTCACCGAGACGAACGCCGTCCCGCGCAGCGGCACGTGGTAGCCCGAAGCGAGCTGGGCCTTGCCGAACGCCAGGCCGAAGGTCGACGCGCCGGCCATCACCTCGCCGGTGGATTTCATCTCCGGCCCCAGCACCGTGTCCACCCCCGGGAAGCGGTCGAACGGGAAGACGCACTCCTTGACGAAGTGCCCGGGCGCCCGGCCCTCCCCCGCGAGGCCCTGCTCCGCCAGCGTCTTGCCGGCGATAATCCGCGCCGCCACCTTCGCCAAGGGCACCCCCGTCGCCTTCGAGACGAATGGAACGGTCCGCGACGCCCGGGGGTTGGCCTCCAACACGTAGACGACGTCGTCTTTGATGGCGAACTGAATGTTGATTAGGCCGCGTACGCCGAGCGCGAGGGCGAGCCGCCGCGTGTAGTCGCGGATGGTCTCGAGGTGGACGTCCTTGATGAGGTACGGCGGGATGACCGCGGCCGAGTCGCCGGAGTGGATGCCGGCCTCCTCGATGTGCTGCATGATGGCGCCGATATAGACCTCTTCGCCGTCGGCGACGGCGTCCACGTCCGCCTCGAACGCGTCCTCCAGGAAGCGGTCCACCAGCACCGGCTTCTCGGGCGAGACCTCCGCGGCCTCGGCCGCGTACCGCGCCAGCGCGCGCTCGTCGTAGCAGATGGCCATCGCCCGGCCACCCAGGACGTACGACGGCCGCACCAGCACCGGGAAGCCGACCCGCGCCGCCGCTTCGCGCGCCTCCTCGAAGGAGAACGCCGTCCCATACTCCGGCCGCGGTATCCCCAGCTCGCCCAGCAGCCGGCCGAAGCGCTCGCGGTCCTCCGCCAGGTCGATGGCGTCGGGAGAGGTGCCGAGGATGGATACGCCGGCGGCCTCCAGCGGCCCGGCGAGCTTGAGCGGCGTCTGGCCGCCGAACTGGACGACGACGCCCTCGGGCCGCTCGCCGGCCACGACCGCCAGGACCTCCTCCAGGTTCAGCGGCTCGAAGTACAGCCGCGTCGACGTGTCGTAGTCGGTGGAGACCGTCTCCGGGTTATTGTTGACCATAACGACGTCGTAGCCGACCTCGCGAAGGGCGACCGCGGCGTGGACGCAGCAATAGTCGAACTCGATGCCCTGGCCTATGCGGTTGGGGCCGGCGCCCAGTATGACGACGGCGCGGCCTTCGCCGGTCGGCGCCTCGTTCTCCTCCTCGTAGGTGGAATAATAATAAGGTGTGTAAGCCTCGAACTCCGCGGCGCAGGTGTCCACCGCCTTGAAGACGGGCACGACGCCCGCACCTTCGCGGCGGCGGCGAACGTCCTCCTCGGCAACGCCCCACAGCCCGGCCAGCTGGCCGTCGCCGAAGCCGGCGCGCTTGGCCTTCCGGAGGAGTTCGTCGGGGGCCGACGTCAAATCGAACGCGCCGAGTTCTCCCTCCAACTCGACCAGCTTATTTATCTGGTGGACGAACCACGGGTCGATGCCGGTCGTTTGCGCTACGTCGGCCTCGCTCCAGCCACGCTGGAGCGCGAGCTTGACGTAGAAAATCCTGTCGGGGTTGGGCACGCGGAGGCGCTCGCGGAGGAGTTCCGCGTCGAGGCCGCTCGAGGCGTTCGCGTCCAGGCCGGCGTACCCGGCCTCCAGCGAGCGCAGCGCTTTCTGAAGCGCCTCAACGAAGGTGCGGCCCAGCGCCATCGTCTCCCCCACCGACTTCATCGACGTCGTGAGGACGTCGTCCGCGCCGGGGAACTTCTCGAAATTCCAACGCGGCACCTTCACGACGACGTAGTCCACCGTGGGCTCGAAGCACGCCGGCGTCTCGCGGGTGATGTCGTTGGGGATCTCGTCCAGCGTCAGGCCCACGGCGAGTTGGGCCGCTATCTTGGCTATGGGGAAGCCGGTGGCCTTTGAGGCCAGCGCCGACGAGCGGCTGACGCGCGGATTTATCTCGATGACGACGACGCGGCCGTCCTCCGGGTTGACGGCGAACTGGACGTTGGAACCGCCGGTCTCCACGCCCACGCGCCGGATGACGGCCTGCGCCATGTCGCGCAGCCGCTGGTACTCGACGTCGGTGAGCGTTTGCACCGGCGCGACCGTTATGGAGTCGCCGGTGTGTACGCCCATGGCGTCGACGTTCTCGATGGAGCAGATGACGACGACGTTGTCCGCCAGGTCCCGCATCACCTCTAGCTCGAACTCCTTCCACCCCAGGACCGACTCTTCAATCAGCACCTCGCGCATGGGCGAGGCGTCGAGGCCACGGGCCACGGCGCGCTCGAACTCCGGCACGTTGAACGCCACGGCGCCGCCCTCGCCCCCCAGCGTGAACGACGGCCGGATGACGAGCGGGAGGCCCATCTCGGCGGCCACGTCGCGGGCCGCCTCCAACGTGCCCACCGCCGCGGCGCGCGGCACCGGCAAACCCTCGGCCACCATCGCCGCGCGGAAAAGGCGCCGGTCCTCCGCGGTACGTATGGCCGCCAGGTTGGCGCCGATGAGGCGGACGCCGTTCTCGCGCAGGATGCCGGCCTCCGCCAGCTGGACCGCGAGGTTGAGCGCCGTCTGGCCGCCCACCGTCGGCAAAAGGGCGTCGGGCTTCTCGCGCTCGATAACCTTGGCGACGGCGCTGAGCGTGAGCGGCTCCACGTACGTCGCCGCGGCGTACTCCGGGTCCGTCATTATCGTCGCCGGGTTGGAGTTGATGAGGACGACGCGGTAGCCCTCCGCGGCCAGCGCCTTGCACGCCTGCGTCCCGGAAT
Organism: Candidatus Zixiibacteriota bacterium; assembly: GCA_030613505.1. GTDB lineage: Bacteria > RBG-13-66-14 > B26-G2 > WVWN01 > WVWN01 > WVWN01. Next base: position 50,261 of record JAUWLW010000012.1, on the reverse strand, counting down.
AGTCGAACTCGCACCCCTGGCCGATGACTATGGGGCCGGCGCCTATCACGAGTATGGTCTCGATGTCGTCGCGTCTGGGCATGGCTAGAAGCCGAACGTCTTCTGCGTGCGCCGCTCGAGCATCTCCAAAAATACGTCGAAATTATAGGAGGCGTCGTGGGGCCCGGGCGCGGCCTCGGGGTGGTACTGCAGGCTCATGGCGGCGTAATCGTCCGCCCGCAACCCCTCGACAGTATCGTCGTTGAGGTTCACGTGCGTGACGCGGACGCCCGCCGGCAGCGACGACGCGTCGACGGCGAAGCCGTGGTTCTGCGACGTTATCTCGACGCGGCCCGTCTTGAGGTTCTTGACCGGGTGGTTGGCGCCGTGGTGGCCGAACTTGAGCTTGTAGGTCCGGCCGCCGAGCGCGAGCCCCAATATTTGGTGCCCCAGGCATATCCCGAAGATGGGCACACGTCCGAGAAAACCTTTGACGATGTCGACTACGTACGGCAACGCCGCCGGGTCGCCCGGGCCGTTGGAGATAAACAGGCCGTCGGCTCGAGCGGCCAGGATTTCATCCGCCGTCGCCGTCGCCGGGAAAACGGTAACTTCGACGCCGCGGCGCGCCAGCTGGCGGAGGATGTTGTTCTTGATGCCGCAATCGAGCGCCGCTACGCGCCACCGCGCGTCGTCCTCCGCCGGCGCGAAGACTTCGGCGCCGTCGCGCGTAACGTCGCGGACGAGGTCGCGGCCCGCCATGGGCGGCGACGCCAGGACCTGCCCGAGGACGTCGCCTTCGTCGTAGACGCCGACGGCCACCGCGCCCCGCATCGCCCCCGCCTCGCGGATGTGGCGCGTGAGCGCGCGCGTGTCTATGTCGGAGAGGCCCACGACGCCGTGCCGCTCCAGGTATTGACCCAGCGACGCCGTCGCCCGCCAGTTGCTGGGGAAGTCCTCGTAGGAGCGGACGACCAGCGCCGGGAGGAAGATGCCGCGCGATTCGACGTCGTCGTCGTTAACGCCGTAGTTCCCTACGTGAGGGTAAGTCAGCGCGACGACCTGGCCGGCGTACGAGGGGTCGGTCAGGATCTCCTGGTAGCCGGTGATGGCGGTATTGAAGACCACCTCGCCCAGCGCCAAGCCCGTCGAGCCGAAGCCCTCGCCGCGGAAGGTCCGGCCGTCCTCGAGGATTAAAAACCCGTCTTTCGCCATATAAAAAATAACGCCGGCTCCCGGCGGGCCGGCGCAATCTCGGTCACAGTAATTTTAACGTTACAGGCATTTCGTGGGACGCGGCCAAGCGCCACGCTCCGCTCATTCTATCAAAATACGCTTAGGGGCGCAATATTTTTCGGCGAAGGGCGGCGTCAACTCCCGCGGAGGGCGTCCAGCTTTTCCTTCGCCGCCGGCGCCATCTCGAAAAACTTGGTAATTGTTTCGCAGCCGTAGTCGTCGCAGTAGGCGCAGTTGGCGACGCCGCGGCCGAGGACGCAGGCGCGCACGTCGCACTCGCGCGCGTGGCCGCACTTCCGCTCGCCCTCCGTCGTGCACCCCTCGCACCACACGTACTCCGGCTTGATTTCGTGGCCGTACTCCACCGACCACCGCGCGGCGACGGCGGCTATCATTTCGGCGTCGTTCTCGCGCGTCGCGACGTACGCCGGGCAGGCGCCGCAATCCAGGCCGCAGGCGCCGAGCAACTCTTCCATTCGTTTCCTCCCGCTCGAATTTTATCTGGACCGCTTCAAAGGTTTGCCGATTAACGCATAAAATACGTCGCGTTGTCAAACGAATTCCGCCGCGGGGCCGGACTTCGGCCCAAAGAAAAGCCGCCCCGGAGGGCGGCTTAATTTTACGGCGATACGCGTCAGCGGGCGACGACGAGCTTCTTCGTCGCGGCGTACGGCCCGGCGCGCAGCATATAAACGTATACGCCGGGCGGCACCTTACCGCCGTCGCCGTCGGAAGTTCCATTCGACGACGGCGCAAGTAAATCCCGCAGTTGACGGACGCCCGTTTTCAACGTAAAATGGGAACCGTATGGAAGTTGTGTCGGCGAGTAGAAGCGGAAAACAGATGCGGCATATAATTTTCGCGGCCTTGGGCGCCGCGAGCGCCGCGCTCGCGGTCGCGCCGGACGCGGTCACGGCGGGCCGCGGTACGCACGGGGCCGTGCCGGCAGCCGACGGCTTCGGCACCGTCATCAGCTCGTTTCGGATGACGGGCGTGGCCAAGCCGTACGCCCTCGGCATCTACCGCGACCCGTCGTACGTCTACGGCCTGATACACGGCTCGAGCCAAAATTACCTCTACCGCTTCACCACGGCCGGCGCCCGCGTAAGCTCGTACGTCTTAAACAGCACGTCGACGCCGCGCGACGCGTGCCGCGCTCACGTCGGCGCCGGGTATCTGGCGTTCGTGGACGCGACGAAGCGACACCTGCTCGTCTTCCCCGTAACGGGCGGCTCGGCGGTGACGTCGTTTCCGGTGGCGGGGGCCTCGTTCCCGCTCAACTGCTTCTGGGACGGTACCTATTACTACGTCAACGGCCCGTCCGACCTCGGCAAATTCAATCGCTACGAGGAAACCGGCGCGGCCGCCGGCACGTGGAGCTGCACCGGCTGGCCCGACGGCATGACGTATTGCGGCGGCGCCGCCCACGCCGACTACGGCAACAACGCCCCCGGGCCGTACTTCGTCGCCTGCTCCTGGCTGGGCGGCGAGCCGATGTGCATGACGACGTTCCCCGGCGGCTCGCTGGTGCGGACCTGGACGCCTCCGCTCGAGAACGCCAACGGCCTAGCCTACGGCAAATCCTCCCGACCCGCCACCTACGGCGACGCGGTGTGGGCGGCCTGGTTCACGGGTTCGTCGCTGTACGCGTTCGAGTTCGACGTCGCGGCCCGCGCCCGTCCCGCGGTCGCGCCGGCGAGCATCGGCAGAATCAAGTCGCTATATCGCTGATATTAAAACTGTAATAAAGAGGTAGGAGTAGCGTTGCGCAGGGAGGCCGTTCTCCCCTCCGATTTCGTGAAAACCGGGGAACGATGGCGCTTTAGCCGCCGGCCCGTGGTGGCGTTCTTTTTTTGCTTGACAAGCCGCGCGTTTAGACGTAGCATGCACGTTAGACTTAACTACACAAAAAAAGGAGAAAGGAGAAAAAATGAGGAACTTAGTTTACGCTGGTCTTGCGGTACTAATTGCGAGTACCGCGTTCGCGGCGGCGCCTGACGCGCTTACGGCGGGGAATAACGGGCCGCCCGCTCAATGTGACACGCTCGGCTCGGTCATCCGCTCGTTCACCATGTCGGGCACGTCCACGCCGTACGCACTCGGCATCTTCCGCGACGCCTCGTACGTATACGGCGTCTTCTACAGCCCGAACCACCTGCGCCGCTTCACCTCCACCGGCTCGATGGTAAGCACGCACTCCATCTCCGGCGCCTCGGTACCGCGCGGCGGCGACGTCGCCCACCTCGGGTCCGGGTACATGTCGCTCGTATGCCCCACCACAAGGCGCCTCTACGTCTACCGCGTCACCGGCGGCGCGCCGGTAGCGTCGATGACGGCGGCCGGTTCGGCCTGGCCGATGAACAACTTCTACGACGGCACCTACTACTACACCAACGGCCCCAATAACCGCGGCATGTTCTATCGTTACACCACGTCCGGCTCAAGTGCCGGCACCTGGACCTGCTCCTTCCCGATGTCGACGTGCGGCGGTGCTACCTACGTCGACAAGTTCAACGGCGGTTCCGGCGGCTACATCGTCGCCTGCTCGTGGACGTCCGGCCAGGCTTCGGCTGGCTTCACGAAAGCCGGCTCGCTCGTGCGCAGCTTCACGCTGCCGCGGAACAACACCAACGGCGCGTGCGGCGGCCCCTCCTCGGGAGCCTTCGGCGAAGTCTATTGGGTCAACCGGTACACCGGCTCGCTCGTAGCGATGGAAATCGACCTCGGCAACACGACGTCGGTAACGCCTATCAGCTTGGGCAAAGTGAAGTCGTTGTTCCGCTAAACGTACTACGTTAAAACGAAAAAGCCCCGCCTCCGCGGGGCTTTTTTTACCGCTTGCCGGAGCTCAACGACCTCTACTCCTCCGGCCCCCGGCGGCGCAATTCCGCCGCGACCCGCGCCAGCGCCGCTTCGTCGATTTCGACGTCGTGCCGCGCGCGCAGCGAACGGACCCACTCCTCGGCCGCGGCGGATATCTCGGGGGACTTAACCCTCTCCTCAAAAACGCCCTTACGGCAAAAGTACGCGACTTCGGGGTCGTCGAGGCCGGGTTGTTGGGTCGGCAAGTGGTATATAGGCTCGTAGAAAGCCCACCGGCCGCCGCGCAACCGGAATACCTCGCTGAGCACGTTGAGTTTCCGGAAGGGAAAGACGCGAGGCCGAAGTTCGGCGGCGAAAGGCGGGTCCGGCGGCGCGTTGGGGAGCGCGGGGTCGGCTGTGATAGCGACGACGCCCAGCCACTCTTGCTCTTCGGGCGGCCGCGGCGCCGGGAGCTCGTAAAGTCCCTGCTCGGCCTGGCCGCGCGCGCGGTTCCGCGCCTCGCCGTCGATGACGGTATCCCCGCCGGCTTTTATCTCTCCGTAATAACGTTCCACCTCCGCCCGGTCCGGCATAGCGACGAGGTATACTTCGACCCTCTCGGGGGTGTAGAAGTCGTCGCGGTACGCTTCGTAATAAGCCTTTATCTCGTCGTCGGTAGGTACCGGAATCTCGGGCATGAACTCATTCCGGTACAATATATCCATCATCAAATCGGTCCGGCGAGCCGCCATCTCGCGCCGGAACGCGGGCAATCGGTCTACGCCCTCTCGCAACGCCTGATACTCCAGGAGGGCTTCGTCTTCGTGCAACTGGAGGAAATTCTCCCAAATCCGCTCGTAACGGTCGGGCCTCGTCTCCCGCATCCGGGCCATTTCGTCGGGCGGCAGGAGGAAATACTTCTCTACGATCGCAAACACGTCGTCGTAGTATACGGGGATTCCGCCCACGTCCGAGAGTATTATGCCCTTGCCCGTATAATCGCTCTTGAGCTCGGCGAACGGCGCCTCGAATATCGCCCGCCACATTTCCCCGTCGCGCTTTATCGGCGCCGTCTTGCGCCAGCCGCGGGCGAGTTCGCGGAAACGCTCCTCGGTTTTCCAGTCTTTCAAAATAGTTGCGATATCCGGAGCCGCTTGTTCGTAACTCGAGCCGGAGCCGTGGACGATTTTGTCGGCGCGGTAGATATGCCACGATATGCCGTCGGGACCCTCGATGACGTCCGTATACGCGCCGACCTCCAGGGCGAAGAGCGCCTCGCCGAAATCGCCGCGGCCGTACTCCTTGGGGGCGTCCCACTTTCCACCTTCCCGGGTGTAAGCCGTAAAAACCGAATACTCCGCGACCACTTCCTCCCACGGTCGGCCGGCGTCGAGAGCCTCGTGCGCCTCTTCGGCCCGGGCGGGGTCGTCGGTATCGATAAAGGAATACATGCGGCGCTTCCGGCTCTTCTCGTAATAATCGAGTATCTCCGCCGGCGTTACGGTAACGGAGTCGCCGATGCGCCGCCGCATATAATCCTTCAACGCATAGCTTCGAAAGGCGGCGAGTTCTTCCCGCACGGTCGGGTCCTGGTCATAGCCGCGCTCCCGGGCTTCCAGCTCGAGGATTTTCCCTATAACCGCGGCCTCCAGGATGTCGCGCAACGTTTGCCCAACGTCCCCTTCCCCCGACCACTGGCCGGCGGCCAGGCCTCGCTCGTAATAATAACTGATGTCTCCGGCGTTGATTTCATACTCGCCGTCTATGGTGGCGACCACGCTCTCGTGCGTCGGGACGCAGCCGGCGACGATAAGGACCAGCGACGCCAAAGACGTCGAAGCCCGTAACGCCAAAGCCCGTTTGGTGAACATACGAATACTCCTCGTAAGACCGAACAGAGGTTCGCTATAGGGATTGAGTATCCTCGTAGCTTACCACATCGGCGACGCATTCACAATAAAGGAGCCGCGTTCGCACTCGCCGAAAAGCGCTAACGAAACGTTACGCCCAGGTAACTAATTAATAAAGGAACGGCGCAGCCCGGCGGGCGTCTCCTTGACCGGGTAGGGCCGATATGTTATGTTTACGGAATAATTTTAAACGCTTCGCTCCTTATCAAACAAGAGAGGTTCCGATGACCATCGCCCCCCACGGCGGCAAGCTGATAAACCGCATCGTACCGCCCGAACAGGCCGGCGAGCTGCTGGCGCGCGCCGCCACCATTAAAAAAGTAGCCATCGACGAGCGGACCGCGTCCGACTTGGAAATGATCGGCAACGGCGGCCTGAGCCCCCTCGAGGGCTTTATGAGCGGCGCCGACTACCGGGCCGTCGTCAAAGATATGCGCCTCGCGGGCGGCCTTCCCTGGACCATACCCGTCACGCTGGGCGTCGACCCGGAGGTCGCCGACGAAATTGCGCTCGGCGAGGAGGTCGCGCTGACCGGCGGCCCGGGCGGCGACGTCCTGGCCGTAATGACGGTGGAGGAGAAGTACACGTACGACAAGCGCGAACGCTGCGTCGCCGTCTTCCAGACCGACGACGAAGCGCACCCGGGCGTTAAGGCCACGCTCAACATGTGCGACGTGCTCTTGGGCGGGCCGGTAACGCTGCCCCGGCCCATCCCGCACCGCCGCTTCCTCGAGTACCGCCTATCGCCCGTCGAGACGCGCGCGCTGTTCGAAGAGAAGGGTTGGGATACCGTCGTCGGTTTTCAGACCCGCAACCCCATCCATCGCGCGCACGAGTACTTGCAGAAGTGCGCCATGGAAATAGTCGACGGCCTGATGATCCACCCCATCGTGGGGGAGACCAAGAGCGACGACATTCCGGCCGAGGTCCGGATGGAGTGCTACAAAACCCTGATGGACGGCTATTACGCCGCCGACCGCGTGTGCCTGGTAGTCAACCCGGCGGCGATGCGCTACGCCGGGCCGCGGGAGGCCATCTTCCACGCCATCGTCCGCAAGAACTACGGCTGCACCCACTTCATCGTAGGCCGCGACCACGCCGGCGTCGGCGACTACTACGGTACGTACGACGCGCATCATATATTCAAGGAGTTCGACCGGGCCGAGCTCGAGATAACGCCCTTGTTCTTCGACCACGCGTTCTGGTGTACGAAGTGCGGCAACATGGCCTCCACCAAGACCTGCCCCCACGGCAAAGAGGACCACGTCTTCCTCTCCGGCACCAAGGTCCGCGAGATGCTGCGCGAGGGGAAGCTGCCGCCGCCGGAGTTCACCCGGCCCGAGATCGCGAAGTTGCTGCTGGAGGCGGCGAAAGGGGCGGATTAAACCGGGTCCTCCCGAAAGTACAATCATGATAGAACTGCCCCAAGAACCAATCGCAACCTTCTGCCGAACGAACCATATCGCGAGGCTCTCGGTCTTCGGCTCGGCGTTGACCGAGGACTTCGGCCCCGACAGCGACGTGGACTTCCTGGTCGAGTTCGAGCCGGGACACGTCCCGGGCCTTATAAGACTCGCCGCCATGGAGCGGGAGCTTTCCGAATTAATTGGGCGTAAAGCGGATTTGCGGACGGCCGGGGACTTAAGCCGTTACTTCCGGGACAAGGTCGTAGCAGCCGCTGTAGAACAATATGCGCGATGACGATCGCATCCGGTTGCGGCATATGGTCGAAGCGGCCGAAGCGGCCACCAAGTTCACGGCCGGTAAAACGCGAGACGATTTCGGCGCCGACCAGATGGTCGCTTTCGCCGTTTTACGCGCGTTAGAGGTACTCGGCGAGGCGGCGAACAAAGTCTCGCCGGATGTACGGAAAAAACTAACGGCCGTACCGTGGGCGGATATCGTGGGCATGCGGAATTGGTTAATACACGCTTACCACGACGTTAACTTGGATATCGTTTGGCGGACGGTAAAAGAAGAACTCCCGCCGCTAATCACGGCGCTAAGGGGCGCGTTAAATAAAGGATAAGGCCGCCCGAGTTCACCCGGGCCGAGATCGCGAAGTTGCTGCTGGAGGCGGCGAAAGCGGCGGATTAAACCGGGTCCTCCCGAAAGTACAATCATGATAGAACTACCCCAAGAACCAATCGCAACCTTCTGCCGAAAGTACCACATGGCGAGGCTTTCGGTCTTCGGCTCGGCGTTGACCGAGGACTTCGGCCCCGACAGCGACGTGGACTTCCTGGTCGAGTTCGAGCCGGGACACGTCCCGGGTTATATAGGCCTCGCCGGTATGGAGCTGGAATTGTCGGCGATAATAGGCCGCAAGGCCGACATACGTACGCCCGCCGAATTAAGTAAATACTTCCGGGACGACGTCATGGCAGCGGCGGTTGTGCAATATGCACGTTGACGACCGGACGCGGCTACAGCACATGCTCGACGCGTCGCGCGACGCGTTAACGTTCATGCGCGGCAAGAAGGTCTCCGACTTAGCCCGCGATAAACAGCTAACACTGGCGCTATTCAAATGTATAGAGATCATCGGCGAGGCCGCAAGCCGGATCTCGGTCGCTACGCGCGAAGGCCATCCTGAGGTCCCGTGGGCGAATATCATCGGAATGCGGAACCGATTGGTCCACGTTTACTTCGACGTCGACGCGGAACTCGTATTCGAAACCGTCCGCGACGAGTTACCGCCTTTAACCGAAAAGATCGAGAGGATCGTAAAAGAATAATCGGCCGCCGGAGTTCACCCGGACCGAGATAGCGAAGTTGCTGCTGGAGGCGGCGAAGCGAACACCTTAGCCAACCCGCCCGTCCAAAGCAAGGCCTTTTCTTAGACGAAATGGGAAAATTATCGCGGGAGGCCGAAGTCTTATCGAAAGCCGCCCACCCCGGGCGCTGGCGCGAGGGGCGACTCGTTTGGCTGCTAATCGTGCTGGTCGGCCTCATGATCGCGTACCCGTTCTTCGTTCACAAGCCCGCGGTTATAAGCATATTCAACTTATTCCAGACGGCGGCCCTCTTGTTGGCAATTTACGCCGTGTGCCGCAAAAAGAAGGAATTTATACCCCTGGCCGCGGTCTTCTCGCTATTCGCGGGCCTGTCGTGGTTGGACATCCTTTACCTGAAAAACCCGACCCTAAACGTCGTAATAATCCCCGGCTGGGCGATATTTTACGGCTTCGCCGTCGTCGCGGTCCTGTCGCGGGTAAGCCGCTACCGGCGGGTTACGGTAGACGAGATAGCGGGCGCGGTGAGCGCGTACATCCTCATCGGCCTTTTCTTCAGCATGTTGTTCCTCTGGATCGAGCTGCTCCAACCTGGGTCCTTTCACATAAGCGAGCAAACCAATCCTAACAAGCTCGTCGACTACTCCGACTTCGTCCTCTTCAGCTTCGCAACGCTGACGACGCTGGGTTACGGCGACATCACGCCGTTGACGCACATAGCCCAGGTGGCGGCGGTGTTGGAGTCGATCATGGGGGTCCTATACGTCTCGGTCCTCGTCGGCGGCCTGGTGGGAATATTGATCTCGGAGCACCTCGATAAAAAGCGCCACGCGCGCGAAGGCGACGACGAACCTGACGGAGATAGACATGACAACCGACGTTAAACTCGCCGTCATCGGCCTCGACTGCGCGGACCCGGCCTATAACCGGCCCGATACCACGCCGACGTGGAAGAAGGGGGCCGGCGGGTCGTTATAGCCGTTGACCGGCCGCGCGCCGTGGGTTATGATAACGGGCGCTTCGAGGAGCGCCCTTCGCTATGGTTACCGCCGCACACGAAAAACGCAAAGCCGCGCTGGAGGCGGAACTCGCCCGCGTCCTCCCGCTCCTCATCGACGAGTACGGCGCCGAGAAGGTGATCCTCTTCGGCTCGCTCGCCACCGGGGAAATAGGCGAATGGTCGGATTTGGATTTGGTCGTTATCAAGGAAACGGGGAAGGGATTCATGGACCGGATCGACGACGTAACGAGACTTACCAGACCGCAGCTTGCTACGGACGTCGTCGTTTATACGCCCGCCGAGTTCGAACGAATGTGCGGGGGGCGCCGGTTTTTCCGAGAAGAGATCGTCGCGAAAGGGCGGGTCGTATATGAAGCCGGAATGGCAACTTTGGTTTGAGTTCGCCGAACGCGACCTCCGCGCGTGCCAAAAGTTGCTCGAGGGGGAGCTATGCGCGAACGCGTGCTTCCACGCACAACAAGCGGTCGAAAAAGCGCTTAAGGGCCTTCTCCTATATCGCGGTAAAACCGTACCTAAAACCCACAGCCTTCCCGAGCTTTTCGTACTATTGAAAGAGCCCGCGCTCGCGTCATACCGCGACGCGATCGACGTATTAAATAAGTATTACATCCCTACCCGGTACCCGGACTTAATCGAAGGCGACGAGCCGTCGTGGTTTTCGGACGAAGACGAAGCGCGAAACGCACTCGCCCTAGCTCGAGAAGTCGCCGAAACTGTATTCGCGATCGCTAAACCTTAAAAGGAACATACGACATGCCCGACCCTAAACTAGCCGTCATCGGCCTCGACTACGCGGACTCGGTGCCCGCTCTCTAGCCGGCGGCGGGTCGTCGTAGCCGTTGACCGGCCGCGCGCCACAGGTTATTATACCGGGCGCTTCGAGAGGCGCCCTTCATATATGGTTACCGCGGTGCATAAAAGACGCAAGGCCGCGCTGGAGGCGGAGCTCGCGCGGGTCCTCCCGCTCCTCATCGACGAGTACGGCGCCGAGAAGGTGATCCTTTTCGGCTCGCTCGCCACCGGGGAGGTCGACGAGTGGTCGGACTTGGATTTAGTAGTCATCAAAAAAACGCCCAAAATATTCTTCGACCGGTTGGACGACGTTATAACCCTAACCGACCCGTACGTAGGCATAGATTTTTTTGTCTATACGCCCGAAGAGTTCGCGGCGCTATGCGAGAAAAGGCGATTCTTCAGGGAGGAGGTCGTCGCGAAGGGACGAGTTATTTATGGAAGATGAAGAAAAAGCGTGGCTGGAATACGCGGAACGAGACCTCGGCGCCGCGCAAGGGCTTATTAGTTTAAAATATTACGTGAACGCCTGTATTGAAGCCCACCAAGCGGCGGAAAAAGCGTTAAAAGCTTTTATTTTAGCAAAAGAAATAGGCGAAAACCGATGGTAAAGAAAACGAAAAAAGAAAAGGATTGGTTGGAAAAATATTGGGCCGAGTACGACGATAAGCCCGATATGGGGGAAATAGAATGGCGGGTATTATTTAAAGAACAAGTTATAAATAGAGGTTTAGGGTACGAAAATAGGAATATCCGTTTCGAAGCCGACCGGACCGACTTAAGGGTAGTCGCGGACGATAAAAGGCCGCATATAGTATTTGAAACTAAGATCCGCGACGGCGACTTAGAAGCGGGTAAGACGTTGGAACAGGCTTTAGGCTATCTGCGGGGCGGAGAAATATACGTTATTCTAGCGTCCCCAATAAGGATGAAAGTATATTCGCCTACCGGGCGGATGCAAGGCGAAATTAACTTAAAAAAACCCGACCGCCGCGACCGGGGATTATTTTGGTCGGTATCAGCTGCCAATCTGGAAGCAGAAGACTTTCTGGAAGATTTCCGAACAGGTAAGACGGAATTTTGCTACATACCGGTAAACGAGGATAATTTAGACCGCCTTATCGAAGGGTTACGCATTTGCAATGATCTGTTGTACGGCTACGTAGCGCAAGCTTGGGAGAAGTACGACGATAGCTATTCTAAAGAATACGTACCGCGACGCGACGAATTGGAAAGGAAACGGGAGCGGACCCATAGCATACACCTTAAAAAAATGTTGGAAAAAGAGCGTATATATTTTATCGATAAAGCCCGGCGGGAATTGGACCAAGAATTTTCAGTACCGCGGGAGATATTCGAAAAATCTTTCCCGGCGTTTAAAGCGATACAACCGTACTCCCGCGCCGTCGATAAGCCTAAAGAACTCCAAGATATCTATTTCACGGACGTCGTTTACTCGGCGCTTAATAAAATCCTTTTTATCCGCATCGTCGAAGATAAGGGTTTCATAGGCCGCAAAATATCTAACGGCGGCATTAGCGTTTGGCGTTCGTTCGTTACCTTTTTAAGAGACGCTTATCCCGAGCTATTAAACGTAGCGTACCACGACGCCGCTTTTCTCTATCCTTGGTTCTTTGAGCCGGGGTTGTTCGACTGGTATATCAAAGACGACGGCGCCCTAAACCGCGTCCTGGAACGAGTTTTTTTCCTATTGAACGCGTTCAACTTCAAAGAGGTGGACGAAAACGTTTTAGCCGAACTTTACCAGGAATACTTGCCCCCCGAAAAGAGGAAAAAGCTGGGTGAGTTCTATACGCCGCGCGAAGTAACCGAGTATATATTGAAGGAGGTCGGGTGGCCCGGGCCAGGTAAAATTTTAGATTTCGCTTGCGGCTCCGGCGGTTTTGTCGTACCCGCAGCTCAATCGCTTCTGGCCGAATTAAAAAGTAAACGAGTATCTGCGGCCGAACGTTTAAACGCGTTAAGCCGCGTCGTCGGTTTCGACATAAACCCTTTCGCGACGCACATAACCGTAATGAACCTCCTCTTCGCCACCCTTAACACGTACGACGAAGCCCGAAGGCGCGGCGAACGTTACGCCGAGGAATACACGCTGCCGAAGTTCAACGTCTTTAATATCGACTCTCTTGTAGGGTGGGCCCCCGACGTAGAGCCCAGCCTCCTGGCCGACATATATTATAACGACCAACTCGAAGCCGCGGAAAAAATGCGGGACTCGGGCGCCGAATTCCAGTACGTGGTAGGAAACCCCCCCTACATCCGTAACGAGCGCTTGTCGCGCGAGGCACGCGCGGCCTATACCGACGCGTTTTCCCGCTTCCGTAAAGGTAATACCGACATTAGCAATTATTTCCTCCTCAAAGGGTTGGATTGGCTCGAGGAGGGAAGCAAATTAGGGGTAATCGTATCGCTGGGCGTCGCCGACGCGGACTCCGCGACGCTGGTACGGGACGCCCTAGCCGAAAACCAAATAGATAAGGTAGTCCCGCTGGAATGGTGCAAAGTCTTTTCGGCAAACGTCAACCCTTTCCTATTATTCCTCACTAAAACGCCGCCTCCCGAAGGCCATAAAGTAAAAATAGTACCGGGCATAAGGACCCTCGACGACTTAGCCGGCCCCGCCGCGGAAGTATACGAGGAGGTCGAGCAAGACCGCTGGGTCAGCCTCGCGCCCGACGGCTCCTGGCGCTTGCAACTAACCGCCGGCGACTTACCGATCCTCGAAAAGCTTAACCAGTGCCCCAAGCCTCTCTCTGCCGGCTGGGGCGCGGCGACCCGCACCAAAGTCGACCGTAGTAAGTTGATATCAGAAGACCCGAAGGAAATCGGCAACCCGGTCCCGGTTCTCGACGGCCGCGAAGTCCGCGCCTGGTCCATAGACTGGCAAGGCCGCTACATCGACTACCGCGAAGAAGTATTGTCCGACGCTAAGTCACGTGCGTTCTTCGAAGAAAACCAAGTAATAGTACCTAACTTATCTTTAACGGCGCAGGCCGTAGTTTTTCGGCCCGAGCGGTTTACGGTTTTCCTAAATACGCTTATGGGTTGTAGCGCCGCTAAATCCAAACCCGGATATCCGAACGACCCCTGTTTATTAGCCGGTTTAATAAATTCATTAGTGCCGCGTTATTACGCCCTTTTAAACTTAAGGGCCGGCGTAATCCAGAAATTTTATTCGCATTTCTACGTACGCGTCCTCGAGTCCTTGCCCTTCCCCGCTAGGTTAATTAAGGAACCGGGCTTAACCGCCGCGATAGCTGGCGCTTCAGCGAGAGCCCACGACCTGGCGCGCGAGATGGTCGGCGGCGACCGGGCGGTAACGGAAAAATTGGACAAGGCGATAGGCGGGGCGACGGTCCCCTTCGCCCAACACCCGAGCGCCGACTTCCGGCCTTATATCGCGAAACTACACGTCGAGAGTTCGGAGGTATTCGACGAAGGTGTCCTTCAAGATGACTCGTTAAGTTCCGTTCGCGGCGACGTCGACGTTCTGAAATATATCCTTTATCGGGCTTTGCTCGAGAGTAAAGATTATTTATCTAAAAAAGCTCTCGAGGCGACGCCCGTTCCCCGCGACGCGTCGACCCTAGCGGAAGCGTTAACTATTTTAGAAGAATGGTCCGCCCGCAAACCGACGCTCGCCGAAAAACTCCGCGCCCTCGAAGCCGAGTTGGATGACTTGGTGCTCGACGCGTATTCCGAGCTTACGGCGGCGGAAAAGAAATTTATAAAACGACGCGTAAAAGAGTTCCCTTTAAGCGAAGTTATTAAGACCGAGTTGCCCGGCGCTCCCACGCGCGTTATCGCCGTTAAACGTTGGAAACCCGGCGAGCGTTACGCCTAGTTAATTCAGGAGATTACAATGCCCACTCCCAAACTCGCCGTCATCGGCCTGGACTGCGCGGACCCGGTCCTCGTATTCGACAAGTGGCTAGACGAGCTGCCGAACATTAAATCCATAGTGGAACGCGGCACCTGGGGGCCGCTGGAGTCCACCATCCCGGCCATCACGGTCCCGGCGTGGATGTGCATGATGACGTCGCAGGACCCGGGCCAGCTCGGCTTCTACGGCTTCCGCAACCGCCGCGACCACTCCTACGACGGCCTCTTCTTCGCCAACTCGCAGGCGGTCCGCGTCGACGCGGCTTGGGACGTGCTGGGCCGCGCCGGCAAGCAGGTCATCGTCGTCGGCGTGCCGCCCAGCTACCCGCCCAAGCCGGTCAACGGCCACCTCATCTCCTGCTTCCTCACGCCCGACGCCGACAGCGAGTTCACCTACCCCGCCTCGCTCAAGAGCGAAATAATAAAAGAGTTCGGCGAATACATCATCGACGTCGGCGACTTCCGCACCGACGACAAGGAGTACCTCCTCGAGCAGGTGTGGAAGATGACCGCCAACCGCTTCGACGTCGTCCGGTGGCTGGCCACCAACAAGCCGTGGGACTTCCTTATGTTCGTCGAGATGGGGCCGGACCGGCTGCACCACGGCATGTGGAAGTACTTCGACCCGACGCATCCCAACTACGAGGAGGACCCGCGCTACAAGGATAAATTAAAAGAATACTACGTCTACTTGGACGGCAAGGTCGGCGAGTTCATAGCGGTGCTGCCGGACGACGCCCACGTCATGATAGTCTCGGACCACGGCATCAAGAGTATGGTCGGCGGCATCTGCTTCAACGATTGGTTGATTAAAGAGGGTTACCTGGCGCTCAAGGAGCCGCCGCTCGAGCGGACGAAGTTTAAATACGACCTCGTCGACTGGGAAAAGACGACGGCCTGGGGCGACGGCGGCTACTACGGCCGGTGCTTCCTCAACGTCGCGGGCCGCGAGCCGCAGGGCACCATCCCGGCCGGCGATTACGAGAAAGTACGCACCGAGCTCAAGGAAAAGCTCGAGGCCATAACGGACGAACAGGGCGTCAACATCGGTACGCGGGCGTTCAGGCCGGAGGAGCTCTACCGCGCCGTCGGCAACGTCGCGCCGGACCTGATCGTCTACTTCGGCGACCTCGACTGGCGGTCCATCGGCTCCGTCGGCAACGCCGCGGTCCACGTCCACGAGAACGACACCGGCCCCGACGACGCCAACCACGCCCAGCACGGCATCTGCGCTTACGCCGGCCCGGGCGTGGCCTCCGGCCGCCGCGACGACCTTAAAATCTACGACGTGGCGCCGACGGTAATAAAGGCCTTCGGCCTCGAGCCCCCCAAAAACACAATAGGAAAAATCATCGGTTAACGCCGCGATGGCTAGAGTCTTGCGGAGAATCCTGGCATGGGCGGCGTTCGTCGCCGCCGTCGCGTTCTTCTGGGGCGCGGCGGAAGCTTTTATCAATTACCGTTGGCCGCCCAAGGGCGTGTGGCGGACGGACCTGTGGCTCCCCTCGACGTACAACCGCGTGGTCTTCTACGCCGCGGCGGTGGCCGTTATAACCCTCCTGGCAGTTGGATTGAAGGCGCTCATAGAGAGGCGGTGGCCGGGGGGCCCCGGGCGGTGGAGCGGCGCGACCGCGGTCGCGGCCGTCGTCGCGGTCAACGCCGGCTGGTTAACGCTCGGCCTGGCCAACTCCTACG
The DNA here is from genome assembly GCA_030613505.1 of Candidatus Zixiibacteriota bacterium. Lineage (GTDB taxonomy): Bacteria > RBG-13-66-14 > B26-G2 > WVWN01 > WVWN01 > WVWN01. The sequence goes on along the minus strand of JAUWLW010000012.1, from coordinate 34,188 downwards.
AACTGAACGTCGGCCTCTTCAAACTGGACATACAGGAGCGGGCGCCTTTTTTCGAGTACTGGGGGTTCTTCGCGCTCGCGGGGGCGGCAGTGGCCTTCGGCCTCGCGTTCGCGTTGGGGAAGAGACGCTGGGCGAGGAAAACGGCGCGATACCTCCAAGCGGCCGGCGCGGCGCTTTTCCTCGCGGTCGTCGTTACCTACCACGCGTCTCAAACGTTGCGGCCGCGAGCCACCGGGCCCAATATAATTCTTATCGTCCTCGACGCCTGGCGGGCCGATACGCTGCGGCCGGATTTGATGCCCAATTTATACTCGTTCAGCCGGGAAAAAGCCCTCTTCTTCGAGCGCGCGTGGACCAACGGGACGTGGACGCTGCCGGCGATGACGACGACGTTCACCGGGCAATACCACGACACGCACAAGCTCCGCCGGCACCCCGACTCGGATAACCGTAACCCCACGCTGGCGCAGCTCCTATACGCGGCCGGTTACGAGACCACGGCCTTCTCAGCAAACCGCATCCTCAACCGCCACAACACTATAAACGACGGCTTCGAGAATTTCTACTTCCCGGGTTGGAACCCGGTTCTCAGCGGCATACATTTCTACGAGACGCACTGGTACGGCCCGGCGGTGCGCGACCTTTTCCACGGCAAGCCGAGCTACCGGGACAGCCAAATTCTTACCCGGAAAATGGCCTCGTACGCCAACCGCCCCCACAAGCGCCCCTATTTCCTGTGGGTACATTACATGGACCCCCACGGCCCCTACAAACCTCCCCCCGGCTACTACGACCCCGCCGACGAGAAGTACATCCAGGACTACCGTCCGTGGGACCCCGGCCTGCGCGACGCTTACAAACGGCTTTACGACGGCGAATGTGTTTTTATGGACGACTTATTGGGGGAAGTCGTACCCGAGCTGGCCTCGCGACCGCGCACCGTCGTCGCGATCACGGCGGACCACGGCGAGGAATTCTGGGAACACCGGAAGTATACGTACGGCCACGGCAAGTCGGTATACGATACGCTGGTACGCGTACCTCTAATTATGTCTTTGCCGGGCGCGGAGGCGGAGGTAGTCCGCACCCCCGTAAGCCTGGTGGACGTCGCGCCGACATTCCTGACACTCGCGGGGCGCGAGCCGCCGCCAACGATGCAGGGCCGGCCTTTCCTCACGCCGGCGGGCGGCGTTATCCACGACGAGAGTCGGCCCGTATTCATCGGGAGCTTTTCTTTCAGGCTCCGCGCGAAAAAACCCGAACGCCGGGACGCCGTAATCATTTGGCCTTATAAACTTATCTTGTTTCACGAAAAACCCGGGCGACGGGGCGAATACTACAACCTCGCCGCCGACCCCGGCGAGAAGCACCGACTGCCGCGAGACGACAACGCCAAACGGCTCCGAAGGGCGCTTCGAGCGTGGAGGGCGGAGAATAAACAAGCATACACTTGTCCGGATTATGGGGACGAGGCGGCGCCGGACCTCCGGGCCCTAGGGTATATTTAATAGCTACGATTTCAACAGGCCGGCATGGAAAATAGAGTTACCGCATGGTTATCAAAACGTTAAAGAGTGTTTTGGCATGGGCGACGTTCGTCGTAGCCTTGGCGTTCTTCTGGGGCGCGACGGAAGCCGTCTTCAACTATTTCTGGCACCCCGCCGGGACGTGGTGGGGCGACCTCGTCTACGAATCGGCGTACCGGCGGGCGGTGTTCTACTTCTTCGTCGTAGGCATGCTCGCCGCGGCCGCGGCCGTCGCGGCGTTAATAATATCCGGCGTCGTGAAACTCCTAACCGGCAAACGGGTGCTGGAGACGGCGCGCCGGTGGGGTACCGCCGCGGTAACGGCGGCGTTGGTAACTTCCAACGTCGGCTGGTTCGTCATCGGCCTCTTCCGCAAAGGCAAAGTTAAGATCGGCGATTTGGTCGTGAACCTCCGCGAGCCGGCGCCGTTTTTAGAATATTGGCTCGCGTTCGTCGTTCTGGGCGTAGGCCTCGCCGTCCTACTAGCCCGGCGCGCCGCGGGAAAGCGGTGGCGGCGGGCCGGGAAGGTCTTGCGCGTCGTCGGCGTCGCGGGGTTCGCCCTTCTCGTCGCGGCGCACTTCGTCGTCCCCGCCCTCCGGCCCGTTCCCCGAGGCCCCAATATCCTGTTCATCGTGCTCGACGCGTGGCGAGCCGATTGCTTTCGGCCGGACCTTATGCCCAAGCTGTCGGCCTACGCGGAAAAAAACGCCGTCGTTTACGAACGCACGTGGGCGTGCGCGCCGTGGACGTACCCGTCGATGGCGGCGTGCTTTACGGGCCACTATCCGGACGCGACGCGGCTGTGGCCCCGGCCCACGCACGACCTCCACCGCACCGCGGCGGCGTACCTGCGCGACGTCGGTTACGACACCGGCGCCGTCGTGGGCAACACCGTCCTGGAGCACTATACGCCTATTACCACCGGCTTCGATTACTTCATATACTGGGACTGGCGGCCGCGCCTCCGCGCGATACATTTTTACAGCACCAACTGGTGCTGCGCGCCGGTCCGCCAAAAGTACCTCCCCCGCAAACGGTACCGGCCCGAGACGAGCCGCACTATCACGCGGCTTACGCGGTCGTACCTCGCCGGGCCGCGCCGCAGGCCGTTCTTTTTGTGGGTACACTATATGGACCCCCACGCGCCGTATAACCCCCCGCCCGGTTACTACGACCCCGCCGACGAAAAATTCATAAAAGACCATAAGCCCTACCTGCGCGAGCGGGGCGACGCCTACCACCGCCTCTACGAGGGCGAATGCGCCTTCCTGGACGACCTCCTGCCGCGAGTTTTCAAGGCCATACCGGACCCCGACAACACCGTCGTAATTATAACCAGCGACCACGGCGAGGAGTTCTGGGAGCACTACACGTACGGCCACGGCAAATCGGTCTACGAAACGGTCACGCGCGTGCCCCTCATAGTCGCGGTCCCGGGGCGGGAGCCGGCCGTGAGCGACGTGCCCACCGGCCTCATCGACCTGACGCCGACTTTCCTCTACCTCGCCGGCGTCGACGTACCCGCTGATATGCCCGGGCGGCCTCTCGTGGGGACGCCGCGGGAGGGCCAAGACAAACTAATCTTCATCGGCAGCGATTACACCGACCGGAAAGACTACCGGCCGCCGCGGCGAGACGCCGTCGTACTGTGGCCTTGGAAGTTGAGCCTCGAGCACTGGAAGATGGACGCGCCCGGCGAGTACTACAACCTGGAGCAAGACCCGGGCGAGCGCAACCGCCTCCCGGAAGACGACGCGGCCCGAGCGCTCCGGGCGAAATTGAAAAAGTGGAAGAAGGCCGTTAAGCCCAAAGACTCGCAGCCCGCTCGAGCCGCGGATTTCGCGGACGCCGCGGACCTCCGCGCCTTGGGTTACGTTCAATAGAGCAAACCACCTTGCCGCGAGGAACGCGCCGGGGCAGGCCGGCGTGGCGGGCCGTGACGAACGAAGCGTTTGCGCCCGTCGCTATCGCAAGACGTCTCGGGGCACGCGCGTCGGCCCATATGGAAGACGAGATTAACGCCGCGGCTCGAGCTTCTCGAATAGCGTGGACAAAGCAAAAAAAGCGCTCTTAAAAATAGTCTCCTTTATTACGTTCGCCGCGGCGACGGCGTTCTTTTGGGGCGCGTCGGAGGCGATTATCAATCGTTTCTGGCCGCCCTTTTACACGTGGCAACCCGACCGGCTGTTGGAATCGGCGTACGGCCGCTCGGTGTTTTACGGCTCCCTGGTGCTGACGGTTATAGTAATAGCCGAGGTCGTCAACGCCGGTCGAAAACTCATAGTTACCCGAAAAGAAAGGGCCGGGAAAACGCCGCCGTGGCGGGGCGCGGTCGCCGCGGCCGCGGTCGCGGCGTCGCGCCTGGGGTGGTTCGTCGCCGGCCTTTTCGTGCCCCGCAAGGTAGACCTCGGCTTCGCGACGTGGGCCCTCGGCGACGTCGGGCCGTTCCTCGGCTACTGGGCCGTCTTCGCGCTTCTGGGCGTAGTAGGGACGCTCGCGTTGCGGCGCTACGTCGTGGGGCGAAACTGGTGGGCGGCAGCGGGGCGGGTATTGCGCGTCGCCGGCGCCGTCGCCTTCGTGGCGCTCGTCGCGGCGCGCTGGGCCGAGGCCGCGTTGAGACCCGTCGCCCACGGTCCGAACGTCGTCCTCGTCGTCCTCGACGCCTGGCGCGCGGACGCGTTCCGCGACAGCCTCACGCCCCACCTCCACGAGTACACGGAGAGCAACGCGATCGTCTATCGGCGCGCGTGGTCCGCCGCGTCGTGGACCACCCCCTCCATGGGTTCGGTCTTTACGGGCCAATACGTGGATACGCACGTCGCGCGCTCGGGGCCGCGGGCGGACGTCGTCAGCCCCACGCTGGCCCAACTATTCCGCGACGCCGGATACGAAACCACCGCCTTCGTCGCCAACCGCCTCGTCGACCGGCACAGCCCGCTGACGGACGGTTTCGACAATTTCGTCTATTGGCAATGGCTTCCCCTCCTGCGGGCTACCTGCTTTTACTACACCAATTGGTACGGCCCGGCGGCCCGCACGCTGATGGAGCGTAAGCTGTGCCCCGCAACCAGCCGCGAGCTAACGGTGTTATTGGGACGTTATCTCGCCCGGCCGCACCGCCGCCCCTATTTCCTCTGGGTCCATTACATGGACCCCCACGCCCCCTACTCGCCGCCCCCCGGGTATTACCTCCCCCGCGACGGAAGGTTTATAAAACAATACCGGCCCAAAATGAAAGGCCGGCGATTCGCCCACCACCGCCTTTACGAGGGCGAATGTACGTTCGTGGACGATTTGCTGGCGCCGATGGTCCTCCCCACGCTCGCCGGCGACGAAAATACGATCGTAATCTTCACCGGCGACCACGGCGAAGAATTTTGGGAGCACGACACGTGGGACCACGGCAAATCCGTCTACGAACCTGTAATCCGCGTCCCGCTGTTCATCGCGGCGCCCGGCGAATCCCCCGCGAAGGTCGACACGCCGGTCAGCCAGGTCGACCTCGCGCCCACCATCTTGGCGCTCGCGGGGCTCGAGGCCCCGGCGACGTTTCAAGGACGCCCCCTTCCGCTTTCCGACGGCGGCGAGGAGCCGCGGCCTATCTTCGTCGGCAGCGAGTTCACCCGCCCGCGAAAACGCGGGCCGCGGGAAGACGCCATAATCGTATGGCCCTACAAACTCATCGTGAAGCACGAAGACATGAGCCAACCGGGGAAATATTTCAACCTACGGCGCGACCCGGGCGAGCTGAAGCCGCTCCCGGAAGACGAAATCGCCGCGCGCCTGCGGGTGCGGATTCAATCCTGGAAACGGGAAGTCGACCGACAAGGAAGAGCCAAGGTGTCAACGTTGGACGCGGCCGGCGCCGCGGACCTTCGCGCTTTGGGTTATATCGAGTAGGGCCTTCCCCCCGCGCCCACCGTCCCGTAAAGAAGCCCCCCCAAACGTAATACTTTTATTGATTATTGACTTCGACGGGCGGAGTTGATAGTATTTCTAAAATAATAAAAGGAGCCTAATACGCTGGAATCGTTACGTTACGCGGCGCTGGGGCTGGTACAGGGTTTGACGGAGTTCTTGCCGGTTTCGTCGTCGGGCCATCTCGTCCTGGCGCAACAGTATTTGGGGATCGACGCGCCGGGGATCGTCGTCGAAGTAGCGCTACACGCCGCGACGGCCCTCGCTATCCTCATCTACTTTCGCCGGCGCCTGAAGACGATATTCACGGCCGCGGCGGGCGGCACGCGCGGTTGGTTGAGGTTCGTCGCGCTTGTAGTCGTAGCGTCGCTACCCGCGGCCGTCGTCGGCCTGGCGTTCGAAAGCCGGATCGAACTCCTCTTCGAAAGCACCCGGGTCGTGGCCGTAGCGCTGCTGTTCACCGGCGGCGTCTTGGCTGCGTCGTCGCTGGTGCGACGCGGCGACGGAAGGTTGGCGGAAATGGGCTTCGCCGCGGCACTAGCCGTTGGCGCGGCCCAGGCGTTGGCAATTGCGCCGGGGGTATCGCGTTCCGGGATGACCATCGTCGCCGGCCTGCTCGTCGGCCTCGCCGGCGCCGAGGCCGCCACGTTCTCCTTCCTCCTCTCGGTACCCGCCATTCTGGGAGCGGCGGCTTTGGAGGCCACGAAAACAAGAGGATTTCAAGGTGATTGGGCGGGGCTGACGCTGGCGTTCGTCATAGCGTTCGTCGCCGGCTTAGCGGCCATATATATAGTGCTCGCGTTGGTACGGGGCCGCGGGTTCGGGTGGTTCGGCGCGTACTGCGCCGCGCTGGGCCTGCTCGCCCTCCTCATATAAACGGACCTCCCACAACGCAGGGGGTATCCAAATGAAGCGATGGCCTTGGTTGGTCACGGTAGGCGTAATACTGGCGGTGTTGGCTTGCAGCGACGAAACGGAACCCGCGCCGCCCGAAGATCAACCGGAAAAAGAGAATACCGTCCAATTGCTCCTCTCGAACGCCTGGGACCCGTACTACGCGCCGGGCGGCGGCCAAATCGTATTAGTGGAGGCGTACCACGTCGCCGTCTACGACCTTGTAACACGTCGGAAAAAGAACATAACGCCGGATTTCGGCTCGGCGGCCCGGGCTCCCCGGAAACCCGCGTGGTTGGAAGGCGACGTCGTGGCGTTCGTCCGCAAGGACGAGGGGAGCAGTAAATACAGATTGTGGACCGTACCGGCGACGGGCGGTGCGATAAAAAAGTACGACGCGGACGTCGACGCCGATTCGTCCCTCGCCGGCGACGAGAGCGGCAAATACGTTTACTACACCGGCGCCGGCGACCAGTTAATCTACCGCCTGGACCTGGAGTCCGGCGAAACGCTGAAAATAACGTACGGCCACATAACGGGGTTCGCTCTCTACAACGCGGTGCAAAAGCCCGGCGCCAATTTCGTATACTACGTCGAGCGCCAGGTACCTTTTAACCCGCAGCCCCACACCGAATATATCAGCGAGAAAAAGGCCGAGGGCACCGGCATACCCAGGATCGTCATCAATACCGACAAGCCGTTCTTGGAAGGCTTAACCGCCTCGCCCGACGACAAGTACCTCATCTTCCCACACCGCGACGGCCTGTTCGCTTGCGAACACAGAGCGGGCGCCGAGACCTGGCTCACGCGCGCCCCCGACAAGTGGACCGACAAGGACCGGAACCCCCGGTACGCGCCGGACGGTACCCATTTCGTATTTGCGAGGGCCAATAATATCTACATCTGTGAAGCGCCGTAATTATGGCCGGACGTAGCGGCAAGAAGAAAGCGGACTCGGGATTCAAATACGCCCGCCAACTGTTGGGCGTCGTTCTCGTCGTCGTCGCGGCGGCGTGCGCGGCGAGCCTGGTAACTCACGACGCCGACGACCCCACGGGTTTGGCTTCCGCCGACCAGCCGATCCGTAACAAGCTGGGTATCGCCGGCGCGTGGCTTTCCTTCTGGCTGCTTGAGACGTTGGGGCGGGCGGCCCTCGCCATCCCCTTCTTTTTCGGCCTGTGGGCCTTCTTCCAGTTTCGAGGCGGCGTGTCGCTGGCGCGCGAGTTCAGGCTCATCGTCTTCATGCTGGCCGTATTCCTCGGCGCTACGCTGCTGGCACTTGCCGTAGGGGGCGAAGGCGAGGAAGCTTTCGCGGACGCCGTCGCGCGGGGGGGCGCCGTGGGGCTGTTCCTCCGAAACGTCCTGATATTCGCCGTCGGGAGGATATTCGGCCTCGTGCTCGCGGCCGTCACGCTCCTCGTCGCCGCGGCGTGGGCCGTCGCCGGCGTTTCGCCCAAGGGGTTGTTGAACGCCGCGGCCTCCGTCGCGAAATGGACGGTCCGCGGCGCTTCCTCCGTATTCCGGCGCGAGGAAGGCGAGCTATACGAAGAAGAAGTCGAAATTGAAACCGCCCCACCCGGCGGAGATGAGATAATCGAGGAGGCCGCGCTCGAGCCGCCCCCGCCGCCGACCGAGCCGCCGACCGAGGCGCCACCCGCGCGCCGCCGCAGGCCGTCCGGGCCCTACAAACTACCTCCCCGCGACCTCCTGGCGCCCCCCGCGCCGCCCAAAGAAGAAGTTTCCCGCGGATATCTCACCGACTGCAAGAAGCGGCTCGAGGCCGGGCTCACCGCTTACAAAGTCGAAGGACGCGTCCGCGAGATAAAAGTCGGCCCCCGCGTCTCCCGCTTCGAAGTCGAGCTCGCGCCCGGGCAAAAGTTCGGCGCTATGAAATCGCTGGAAGAGGACCTGGCCCGAAACATGGCCGTACCGGGCATAACGGTGGCCAGCCTGGCCAGCCGCGGCGCCGTCGCGGTGGACGTACCCAACCCGGTGGCCACGCGCGTCGGCCTGCGCGAACTGCTTAGCACCAAAGTCTTCAAGAAAGAGGCCCAACGTTCGAAACTGACCGTACCCCTCGGAAGGCGGCACGACGGCCAGGTCGTCACCGCGGACCTCACCAGGATGCCGCATCTCCTCGTGGCCGGCGCCACCGGCTCGGGCAAGAGTATATTTCTGAACGCCGTCGTTACGTCCCTCTTGATGACGTCGACGCCGGACGAGGTACAATTTATCATAATCGACCCTAAAAAAGTCGATCTCTCGATCTTCAGGGACATACCGCACCGGCGCTACGACCAGGTGCTGTTTACGGAGCTGGAAGAAGCCGTGAAGGCGCTCAAGGCCGTCGTGCGGCGGATGGAGGGACGCTACAAACTCCTCGCCGCGGTGGGCGCGCGCAACATCGAGGCTTACAACAACCTCTTCGTCACGGACGAGGGTCGCCGCCAACTTGCGGAGAAAATCAAGGCGGGGACCGACGAAGAAGAGGGACGGCCACTGCCCTACGTCGTCGTCGTCGCCGACGAGCTCAACGACCTGATGGTCCGCGAAAAGGCGCGCAAAGTCGAGGAGCACCTCGTCCGCCTGGCGCAGATGGCGCGGGCGGTGGGGATACATCTCGTCGTCGCGACCCAGCGGCCTTCGGTGGACGTCATCACCGGCGTCATCAAGGCCAACTTCCCCAGCCGCATCGCCTTCAGCGTCTCGTCGCAAGTGGACTCGCGGACCATCCTCGACCGCACGGGCGCGCAGCACCTTCTGCCGGAGGGCGACATGCTGTTCCTCCCCACCGGCGCCGCCGAGCCCGAGCGCGTCCAGGGGGCATACGTGGGCGAAGACGAGGTCGGCCGCGTCGTCAAGTTCTGGGCCGAGCAGCCGCCGCCGCAGGACCTGACGTCCGTGCGAGAGGTCGCCGACGAGCCGGCAGCGCCGGGCGAACACTACCTCGAGCACGAAGACGAGCTCTTCGACGACGCCGTGGCCCTCGTCATCTCGCTAAAGAAGGCGTCGGTCTCGATGCTGCAGCGTCGCTTCCGCGTCGGCTTCGCCCGCGCCGGCCGCTTAATCGACATCATGGAACGCCGCGGCATAGTCGGCCCCGACGAAGGGCCCAAGGGGCGTAAAGTGCTCATTAAATCCTTGGACGAAATGGAAGACACCGTAGCGAGGCCCGATGACGCGGACATTATTTAATGTTACCCTCCTATGTTGGCTCGTCGCGAACGCCGCGGCTCCGACCGCGGCGGTTTGGCCTTACGACACGTCGCCGTCGATAAGCGCCGACGAGCTCCTGACCCGCGTCACCAAACGTTATAAAGCCCTGGACGACTTCCGGGCCGACGTCGTCGTGATGACCTCCTCGCCCTACCTGGGCAAGACCTCCTCCAGCGCGGGGGCACTCTACGCGCGCCAGCCGAACCTGGTGCGCGTCGAGTTCCGCGAACCGGTCCAGCAGACCGTCGTCTTCGACGGCGAGTACATGTACGTCTACGCTGCCGGCGGCACCCAAGTACTCCGCTACGCCGGGCCCGGCCTCTCGTACATGGCCGACCTGCCGCAGACGCTCGACAACCTATCGACCGATTACGACGTCGAGCTGGCAGCCGAGACCGGCGGCCGCACGTACGAGCTCCACCTGGACGCCAAGAGAGAACCGGCGCCGTTCCCCGAAATACGGATGTGGATCGACCGCGAACGTCTCGTCGCGGTTCGAGTCGACTACTACGACGCCGCCCGCAACTGCACGTCGTACCGGTTCTCGGCGTACGAATTCAACCCGGGCCTGCCGGCGAGCCTCTTCTCGTTCGAGGTCCCGCCGGGGGTCGAAATCGTCGACTTGAACGAGCGACACGGGCCGTGAACCGGACGTTAGCAGTCATAAGTCTCGGGTGTGCCAAGAACCTGGTCGACGCCGAAGTGGCGGTGGGCGAGCTCCTCGGCGAAGGGTACGAGTTGACGTTGGACGAAGAAGCCGCGGACGTCGTCCTCGTGAACACTTGCGCCTTCATCGGGCCCGCCCGCGACGAAGGACGGCAAGTCCTGGCCGAACTTTCGCCGCGCATGAAACCGGACGCGACGCTCGTCGTCACGGGTTGCTGGCCGCAACTGGCGGCCGACGCTCTCGCCCGGGAATTCGAACGCGTCGACGTCGTACTGGGCGTGGACGCGGCGGCCCGGCTGGCCCGGGCGGTGCGCGAAGCCGCGTCGGGCGGGCGCGTAATCGACGTCGGCCCGCCCCGGCCGCCGCTGGCCGGCGTCGCCGCGCGACCCCGCCTTACGGCGCCCCACGTATCGTTTCTTAAAATCGCCGAGGGCTGCGACCACCCCTGCACCTTCTGCACCATCCCGCGCCTCCGCGGCCCCTACCGCTCGCGGGACGCGGACGACGTCGCGCGAGAGGTCGCTTTCGCCGCGGCACACGGCGTCGCCGAGCTGGTGCTGTTGGCGCAGGACTCGAGCCGCTACGGCGAGGACCTCGACCGCGGCCCGAACCTGGCGACGCTCCTTCGGCGTCTCGGCGGCGTCGGCGTGCCGTGGCTGCGCGTCCTCTACCTGCACCCGGCGCGACTGACGGAAGAACTACTCGCGGCGTTCGCCGACGTCGAGGCCGTCGTCAACTACGTCGACGTCCCGCTGCAGCACGTCGCGCCGCATCTCCTGGATGCCATGGGCCGGCCGGCGTGGCCGCCCGAGGAGGCGCTCGCCCGCCTGGAGCACGTACGCGCGTCGGTCCCGGGCGCGGCGCTCCGCACGAGCTTCATCGTCGGATTTCCCGGGGAGACGGAGGACGACGTCGAGCTTCTCGCCGACTTCATCGGAGCGGCGCGCTTCGACCACGTAGGCGTCTTCGAGTTCTCGCCGGAGGAGGGGACGCCGGCGGCCGCCCTGCCCGACAGGCCGTCGCGCGACGCCGCGGCCGCGCGGCGCGAGGAACTGATGCTGCGCCAACAGGACGTACTGGCCGAACGCTATCGCGAGCTCCAGGGCCGCTCGTTCGACGTCCTTGTCGACCGCGTCACGCCGGAAGGGGTCGCCGTCGCGCGAACGTACTTCCAAGGGCCGGAAGGCGACCCCGTCACGATAATCCGGGATGCCGGGGAGCTTGCGGCGGGGCAATTCGCGCGCGTCGAAATCGCGGGTTGGGAGGGTTACGAACTCGTAGCGCGCGCGGCTCAGGGAGCGTGCCGTGCTTAACTGGCCCAACATCCTTACGTTGCTTCGGATCCTATCCGCGCCGGTATTCCTGGTCTTCCTACTTTCGAACTCGACCGCGCATCACACGGCGGCCTTCTTCATCTTCGTGGGCGCCATCGCCACGGACATCCTCGACGGCTACCTCGCCCGACGGCTCAATTGCGTGACCGATTTCGGGAAGGTGATCGACCCACTCGCCGACAAAGTCATCGTCGTCACGGCGCTGGTGAGCTTCGCCAGCCTGGGCGTAGTTCCTCTGTGGATGGTCCTCGCCATCGTCGCCCGGGAGCTGATTATAACCGGGTTCCGCGCCGTAGCCGGCGCGAAAGGCATATACATCTACCCCACCACCCTCGCCAAGTGGAAGACGGCGTTCCAGATGGCGGCCATCGCCGGTATATTGGGCCACTCTATCGCGGCCCATTGGCTGGGGAAAGAGTGGCCCGGCGCGCTCGACCCCGTGGTAGACGGCGCGATCGCGTTCACGCTTTGGGTCGCGGTCGTACTGACGCTCGTTACCGGCGTGTGGTACCTCTGGAAGAACCGACAGGTGGTGGCGGACATCTTCGTCCGCTAGAGAGGTTATGGCGGGACAACTCGAGCGGCGGCTCGCGACATTCGTGGCCTCGGTGGCCTACCTCGGCTACTCGCCCCTCGCGCCCGGTACGGTAGGTACGCTGGGCGCGCTGGCCGTCTATTGGTGGCTCCTCCCGGCCGACGGTTTCGTTATAATTGGCACGGCCGCGGTGGCGGCCGCGGCGGGCATCTGGGCCGGCGGCGTGGGCGAGAAGGTCTGGGGTAAGAAAGACCCCGGCCGCGTGTGCGTCGACGAGTTCGCGGGGTACTTCGTCGCCGTCGCCTTTTTACCCAAAACCCTCGCCTACGCCGTTTTCGCGTTCGTACTTTTCCGGGCTTTCGATATATTGAAACCCTTCCCGGCGGGGCGCTCGCAGCGCTTACCGGGCGGATGGGGCATAATGGCGGACGACGTCGTAGCGGCAGTGTACGCCAACCTCGTCCTTCAAACCGCCCGCGTCCTCGCCCGCGCGACCGGCCTACTGGAAAACGTCTTCACCTAAGGGGGAAAATGTCGCCGGCGCTAGCCGACATATTGGCGCAGCTCGGTATCGTCGCGGCCGCGGCCGCGGCGGCCGGCGCGTGGGCTTGGCTCGCACCCCGGCTAAGACGTCCCGCGGCTCCGGACCGGAGTCGCGCCCGGGCAGTGGTCCTGTTGGCCGCGGCGGCCGCCGCCTTTGCCGTCACCTTCATCTACCTCGGCAATAAGAAGTTCGACGCGTTCTGGGCGCCGGCGGTGGACCTGGGCATACAACACCACGTCTTCTGGGCCGGCGGCCGGGGCGGCTTCCTGTATCAAACCGTCCTCTTCACCCTGCCCCACCTCAACCACGTCGCGCTGGCGAACCAACTACTCTCGCCGCTGTCGCTGCTGTTTCCGAGCGCGCGCACGCTCATCGTCCTCCAGGTTTTAGCCTTGGCGTCCGCGGCGGTCCCGGCATACCTCGTCTCCCGCCGCCACACCGCTTCGCGCTACCTCGCGTTGGCGTTCGCGCTGTCGCCGCTGCTCTTCGCCTCCGCGCACTGGGTCGCCCTCTACGACTTCCATCCGCGGGTGTTCGCGCCGGCGCTGGTGCTGTGGGCGTTTTGGGCCCTCGAGGCCGGCAGGCCCCGCCTCGGCCTGTTGTGCTTCTTCTTCACCGCCCTCCTACTCGAGGAGTTGGCGCTATACACGTGCGCCGCCGGTTTGTTTATAATTTTAGGATTGAAACAGGTTCGGTGGGGGCTGCTCGTCGCCGCCTTCTCTTTCGTATACTTCCTGGTCGCGACGTACGTAGTGTATCCGCAGCTCATGGACGTCACGGACCTCGCCTCCAACCCCATCCTACATACCTTCGGCGCAGCCGGCTCGCCGGTGGACCTTCTGAAATACGCGGCCCGCCACCCGGCGTTCTTCCTCGAGCGCGCGGCGAACCCGGCCCGGGCGGCGTACCTGCTCCATATGCTGACGCCGTGGGCGTTCCTGCCGGCGGCCGCGGGATGGGGATGGTTGGCGTACGTCACTCCCGCAACGTACGCCCTGTTCTCGCAGGTGCGGAGCCATTACGTTATCCAATACCAGTACGCGATGCCGTTAGTCCCGTTCCTCGTCTACTTCGCCGTGCGGGCGTGGGGCCGCGTCGAAAGGTGGGTCGGCCGTAAAGGTTGGTCCGTCGGGTGGGCGCGCCGCGCCGCCGCGGCGTATTTAATATTCGCCGGCATCGCGTCCGCCCTCGCGTTCGGGCCGCTGGGGCTCCGCTACAACCCGTCGTGGTACCACGCCGAGCGGTGGGCAGGACGGTTCCCGCGCGTGGCGCGCTTTGTCTCCCAAGACGATTCGCTGGCGGCTTCCATGTTCCTCCTGCCCCGTTTCTCGGAGCGGTGGCGCGTATATTTGTATCCCCATAAGTTCCGTTACGTGAAAGAGCTGCTGCCGCGCGAGGTCGTGATACGCACGGCCCGCCTGGGCGAACCGTGGAGGACGCCGCCCGTCGTCTCGGAGCACCGCAACCGCATAACGCTCGTCAAGTTATTGAGAAACGAGAAGTACGGCTGCGTATACGCCGACGGCGATTACGTCATGTTGCGGCGGGGGGTAACGCCGGTTATACCCGCGAACAAAGCGTTCAAGTGGACCTTTAAGACGCTTGAAGAGGACGCCTTCGACTTCAACGTCGGCGTCCCGATCTTCGACGTACGCGCGCGCAACCGCCGCGCGCTATATTGCACCGCCGAGCAAGGTCTGTTGGGAACGATGGCGCGCGCGGGCCCCTATTACTGGCCGGCGGGCGCGGTAAAAGTAAACTACCGAGTAGCGGTATGCGAGCCGGCGCGCCCCTTCGCGCCCGCGGCCGAGCTGGTGGTAGTCGAACGGCACGACGGCGAGCCGCCGGCCGCGGTTGCCGTTCGCCGCGTGACGCCGGCCGACCTCCCCGCGGCCGGGACGTACGGCTGGGCCGCGGTAGCCTTCGAGTGCGACAGGGACCGCCGATACGAATTCCAACTATACCCGCTCGGCAACGGCGACATTTACCTCGACTATATTCACGTCGAGGCGCCGAAGCTCTCGCTGGAGTGGGCTTTTCGGAATACAAAAAGTGACGAAGAACGAGAAATGCTCGCGGCCAAGAACGCGGCGCTGATGCGTTTCCACGGGGCGCCGCCGCCCGCGTTCGAGCTGCGATAAGGCTTAGGTGAAGTTATGGACGCGACCGTCATCGCCGTCGGCGACGAGCTTTTGATAGGCAAAACGGTTAACAATAACGCAGCGTACCTTTCGCGGCGGCTGGCCGCGCTCGGCATCGCGACGCGGCGCCAGCTCGTCGTGGGGGACGCGGAGGCCGACATCGCCGCCGCGTTAGACCTGGCGCGCGCGCTTACGCCGTTGGCGATTACGACCGGCGGCCTGGGCCCTACGGAGGACGACCGCACCCTCGCCGCGGTCGCAAAACACCTGGGCCTCGAGCTGGTCCTGCACCGGCCCACGCTCAAAGAAATCGAGCGGCGCTTTGCGCGACGCGGCGTCAAGATGCCCGCGGTCAACGTGGGACAGGCCCGCGTCCCGGCGGGCTCCCACGTATTGGCCAACCCCCTCGGGACCGCGCCCGGCATCGTCGTCGAGGAGGCGGGTTTCGTATTGTGCCTACTCCCCGGCGTGCCGGCCGAGATGGAGTACATCTTCGAGCACGGCCTGGTGCCTTTTTTAGAGAAGAAAGGTTACGTCGGGGAACGGGTTTACGAAAAACAACTCCACGCTACGGGCCTGCCGGAATCGGCGGTGGCGGAGCAGCTGGCGGGCGTCGTCGTTCCCCCGGGGGTTCACCTCGCCTATCTCCCGCAAACGGCTCAGGTCGACCTCCGCATATGGGGCGCCGCCCCGAACGAGGAGACGTTCCGCGAGCGCGCCGCGCCGATCGCAAAAACCATCCGCGAAGCGCTGGGGGCCCACGTATTCGGCGAAGACGGCGCCACGCTCGAGCAGGCGGTGGGCGAAGCGCTGCACGCGCGGGGCGAGACGCTCGCGTTGGCGGAATCCTGCACCGGCGGCCTTATAGCCAAGCGCGTTACGGACGTCGCCGGCGCCTCGAGCTGGTTCCTGGGGGGCGTCGTCCCGTACGCCAACGAAGCGAAGGTAAACTTGTCGGGCGTGGCGGAGGCGACGCTCGCAACCCACGGCGCGGTGAGCGATGAGACGGCGCGCGAGATGGCCGAGGGGGCGCGGGCGCGCTTGGGCACGACGTACGCGCTGGCCGTGACCGGCGTCGCCGGGCCCACCGGCGGCACGTCCGAGAAACCCGTCGGGACGGTATGCTTCGCGCTGGCGGAGGAAGGCGGGACGACGAGCGAGAGGCTTTCCTTCGGCGGCGGCCGCGGCTGGGTCCGCCTCCGCGCGTCGCAGCACGCCCTCGACATGTTGCGGCTGCACTTGCACGCAAAAGGAGAGAAGCGGTGAGGTTATTCGTAGCGGCGGAACTACCGGCCAGCCACCGGGCGTCGTTGGCCGACGTGTGCGAAAGCGGCCGGCGCGGCGGCGTGCGATGGGTACCGGCCGAAAACGTCCACCTGACGTTGAAGTTCTTGGGCGACGTCGACGAGGAGCTGGTCCCGAAGATAGAGGAAGCGTTGGCGGCGGTCGCGGCCGCGGCCGAGCCGTTCGCGCTCTCGCTGTCCGGTTGCGGTTGTTTCCCCAACGACCGGGCGCCGCGCGTCATATGGTTAGGCTTGGCGGAAGGGGCCGAGGAAGCGGCGGCGGTAGCGGCGGCGGTGGATAAAGCGCTCGAGGCCCTCGGCTTCGGTCGCGAGAAGCGCCCTTTCAAACCGCACCTCACGATAGGCCGGGTTAAAGAACCGCGCGCCGGCGCCCCGGCGACGGCCCAAAAGATAAAGAGCTTGGGCGAATACGCCGTACCCGCGGCGCGGCTCGAGGCCGTCGCTCTCGTCAAATCCACCCTCACGCCCGAGGGTTCGATTTACGAGGAACTAGGGCGTTGGCGCCTGGGCGGCGATTAACGGTTTTTCGCGACGCGCTTTTTATGTTAATATATACCGAAGTAAATATTTTCACATTCTGCCCGGGGAGAATATATGGCGACCGCAGGTGAAAAACGAGACGTTTCTTTGAAACACGCCGTCGAGGGGATACAGAAGAAATACGGCGAGACGGTTCTGATGCGCGTGGGCGACGATAAATCGCGGGCCGACGTGGACGTCGTCTCGACGGGGTGCCTTAGCCTAGACGCCGGCCTCGGCGTCGGCGGCATCCCGCGCGGCCGCATCGTCGAGATCTTCGGGCCCGAGTCTTCGGGGAAGACGACGCTGGCGCTTCACATCATCGCCGAGGTGCAGAAGTTAGGGGGCACCGCCGCGCTGGTGGATTTGGAGTACGCCTTCCCGCTGGAGTACGCCCGTACGCTGGGCGTCGACGTCGACGAGCTCTGGGTCTCGCAGCCGGACTCGGGCGAGCAAGCCCTCGACATCGTCGAGCAGCTCGTCCGGTCGAACGCCATGGACGTGGTCGTCGTCGATTCGGTCGCGGCGCTCGTGCCCCGCGCCGAGCTGGAGGGGGAAATGGGAGACGCTCACATCGGCCTCCAGGCGCGGCTCATGTCGCAGGCTCTGCGGAAGCTCACCGGCGTCATCTCGCGCACGAAATGCATAGTGGTCTTCATCAATCAAATCCGTATGAAGATCGGCGTCATGTTCGGCAACCCCGAGACGACGCCGGGAGGGAACGCGCTCAAGTTCTACGCGTCGGTCCGGCTCGACATTCGACGCATCGCCACCATCAAGGAGGGCGACGTCCCGGTCGGCAACCGCGTCCGCGTCAAAGTCGTAAAGAACAAAGTGGCGCCGCCTTTCCGCCAGGCCGAGTTCGACATCGTCTACGGCGAGGGCATATCGGCGCTGGGGGACCTGCTGGACCTGGGTGTGGCGCGCAAAATAGCCGAGAAGTCGGGGACGTGGTACTCGTACGGCGACGAGCGGCTGGGGCAAGGCCGCGTCAACGCCATAAAATTTTTGAAAGAAAACCCGGGCCTCGCGCGGGAGCTCGAGGCGGCGGTGCGGGCGGATATCGGGGTAAAGTCGCCGGAAGGGCCGCCGCCCGCGGAGGAAGCCCCCGCCGAGGCGGAATAACGCCGACGTGGCCACGATCACGGCCCTCGAGCGCCAAAAACGCCGTCCCGACCGGGTATCGGTATTCGTCGACGGCGCGTTCGCGGTGGGGCTGTCGGCCGCGGCGGCAAGCGACTTAGGCCTCGAGATAGGCCGAGAGCTCGCCGAAGACGAGCTTCGGCGGATGGCCTTCGCCGCGGAGGTAGACCGCGCGCACGCGCGGGTGCTGAGGTACTTGCGCGACCGCTTACGAAGCCGCCACGAGCTCGAGCAGCGCCTCCGGCGGTACGGCTACGACGGCGACGTCGTAACCGCCACGGTGGAGCTCCTGGCGGCGGGCGGTTTGGTTGACGACAGGGCGCTCGCCGGCGCCTGGGTCCGGGACCGCGTGCGACTCAAGCCCAAGGGCCGTCGCGCGCTGCGGGCGGAGCTCGCGGCCAAGGGCGTCGCCCCGGAAGATGTGGAAGCGGCGCTCGCCGAAAACTTCGACGAGGGGGAGGAGGCGCTGGCGAAGCGGGCGCTCGCTCCCCGCCTCGAGGCGTTGAGGGATAAAGGCGAACGGAAGGGCCGGGCGGCTGCCATGTCGTTTCTCGCGCGCCGCGGCTTCAACGCGGACCTGGCGCGGCGCCTCGCCGACGAATTGTTTTCAACTTAGCGGGGGCCGCCGCGAAATAAGATGCTCCACATTTTAAGGTTCCTACTTATCGCCGCGACGTCGGTCGTCGGCTACTTCTTCGCCCCCTTCATATCCAAGGCGGAATCGGCGCCTTTCTGGGGGGTGGTCCTCGGCTTCGCCGTCGGCTGCCTTATCGTCCTGGCCGAAATCCTGTTGGAACGGTACTCGGTCCAGACGCTGGTAGCCGCGACGTTGGGCCTTATCGCGGGCCTCATTGGCGGGAACCTCCTCGCCTACGCCCTATCGCAAACGGTGGAAGCGCCCGAATACCTATACGTCTTAATAGTATTGGTTTGCGGCTACACAGGGACGATGCTGGGGGCGGCCAAGCTCCTCGACTTGCCTCTCCTCGCCTCCCTCGAGCCCCGGCAGGGCGCCGCGATCCTCAACATACTCGACACCAGCGTCATCATAGACGGCCGGATCGCCGACGTCATCGAGTCCGGCTTCCTGCCGGGCACCGTCGTCATCCCGCGATTCGTTTTGAAGGAAATCCAGCTCATAGCCGACTCGTCCAACCCCATCAAAAGGAACCGGGGCCGTCGCGGCCTGGAGATCCTAAATAAAATCCAGAAATCCGCTCTCGCCCGCGTCGAAATTTTCGAGCAGGAGTACGCCGACGTACCCACGGTGGACGAAAAGTTGCTGCGGCTGTCGAAGGACCTCGACGCCAGCCTGGTAACTAACGACTACAACCTTAACCAAGTGGCCGAGCTCCAGGGCATAAAGATCCTGAATTTAAACGACCTGTCAAACGCCCTCAAGGCCGTCGTCCTTCCCGGCGAGATGTTGGCGGTGCAAGTGGTGAAAGAGGGAAAGGAGGCCGGCCAGGGCATCGGCTACCTCGACGACGGGACGATGGTCGTGGTAGAGGATGGCCGGCCGCATATCGGCGAAGGGCTGGACGTCCTCGTCACGAGCGTACTCCAAACCGCGGCCGGGCGCATGATCTTCGGCAAGATACCCGGCTCCGAGGATTACGTTAGCACCGGGCCGAGCTGAGCCATGGGAGACGAAAAGCGAAAAGCGGTGCGCGTCACGGCCGTAGTCCTGGCGGCCGGCTCTTCCAGCCGCATGAGCGGCCGCGACAAAATTTACGCGCCCCTCGCCGGGCGCCCTTTAGTATATTACGGCCTGGCCCTCTTCGAGGAATGTGAAGAGGTGGAAGCGGTAGTGGCGGTGGCCGCGCCGGGCTCCGAAAATAAACTCCGCCGGCTCGCATCGGATTACGGCTTCGACAAGGTTCGAGCCATCGTCGCGGGCGGCGCGGCACGGCGCGATGCGGCGGTAGCGGGGTTGGCCGCGGCCGCGGCCCTCGCCTCCGCCGACGCCGCGGTCCTCATCCACGACGCGGCGCGCCCGCTGGCGACCCGGACGCTGGTGCGCCGCCTGCTGGCGGCGCTCGCGACGGCCGACGGCGCGGTACCCGCGGTCCCGCTGGTCGACACCGTGAAGCAAATCGGCGACGACGGCGCCGTCGAAAACACGCTCACCCGCGACGCCCTACGCGCGGCACAAACGCCGCAAGCCTTCAAATTGGCGGCCGTCGCCGAGGCCTACCGGACGGCGGCGCGCGAGAGGTGGGACGTAACCGACGACGCCGCGGCGGTCGAGCGAACCGGCGGCCGCGTCGTGTCCGTCGAGGGCGAACGCGACAACTTCAAAATAACCTTCCCCGAAGACCTCGCACGCGCCGAGGCCGTTCTCACCCTCAAGAAAAAAGGCCGCTAACGCGGCCCCGCCTCCATAGGGACGCCGTCGACGCCGCCGGGCGGCTCGAGGCCCAGGGTGCGCAATATCGTCGGCCCCGCGTCCTCCACCGCCGCGCCGGAAGCGTCCAACTTCAAATTCGAGAATATCAACCCGCGTACCGCGTCCGGCGCGACGGAGGCGTGGTGGCCGGACACGACGCCGCGATTGTCCGCGAAGACGGCGCCGGCGAAGCCCCCCAGTACGGATTCCCACGAGACGCGGTACCCGTCCGCCAGCGAGACGACGAGGTCCGGCGCGCAAAAACGGCGCGGCCCGGCGAAGAGCTCGTCGCCGTCGCCCACCTCCACCACCGGCTTCCGGCCGCCGTCGCGCGCGTCGAGGAGGCGGCCGCGGAGTTCGGCCTTCAACCGCTTCACCTCGCCGTGGGCGACGGTCCCGCGCTTTTCCCGGCCCTTGACGTTTAGATAGATCTGGCCGTACCCCTGGGCGTACGCCCGCGTCCGGTCCCACGCCACCGCGGGCCGGTACCGGCCCCGGCGGAGCGCCGCTTCCGGCGTGGGCGCGTCGACGCCCCAGGGCTTAGCGCCGGGAACTAGTTCCAAATAACCGTTCTCGAGCAACCACCGGCCCGGGCAAAAACTGCGGCGGAAGGACCGGTTGCCGTGCGCCGAAACGACGAAGAACGCGACGTCGTCGCTACCCGCTGCCCGTAGAAATTTCCCCAGCGTCTCGTCGACGTAACGGTATGCGAGCTCGAAGGCCTCGCCGTACGAGAAGAACAGTTCGTCGTCGTAGGCCGGGTGCGCGGGGTCGTAATGGCGCCAGAGGACTTGCGCGATTTCGTCCAAGCCGTAATCGAAGAGGAGGAAGAGGTCCGGCCGGTGCCGCTGCCAAGTCAACAAACCCAGCCGGCGCTTCTCTTCGACTTCGGTGCAATATTGCCCGACGAACGGCCCCCGCCCGATAACGCCGTCGTAAAGCGCGCCGAGGTCGAGCGGCTTACCGCGGGTGCTGAAGGGGCCGTCCGCCGCGAGCTCCTCGCCGAAGCGCGCCGGCGCCGCCACGTCGAAGAGCGGCTTGCGCGGGTCCACCTCGAGCGGCGACAACCACACCCGTATCTCGGGCGCCGACGAGGCCACGAAGAACCTACCCATAACGCGACCGGGGCCCAAGACCCCCCGCCCGAAAGGAAACGAGAAGTAATGGCTGTAGGTACGGGTCCTCACGCGCTGCTTCCGCCCCGCCACGGAAATATTCAAATATAGCTCGGTCTCGGGCTCGAACGTTATCTCGAGCTCGCGGCCCGCCAAACACGCCGGCGGCTCCAACGCCACGCGACCGACGCCGCCGCGCCTATCTATCTTACGCCATATCCCGCCCGCGGCCGTGTCACGCTCGCCGAAATGCTTATCGGTGGCGAAAAAATGATAATTATACGCGCCCAGGCTCGCGTCGGGGACGTCGCCGCCCGCCAAAAAAGAACTGCCCTCCACCTCTTGGGGCGGGAATTCGGCGGGAGCCCACAAGGCCGCGGTAGCTATGCCCTCGCGCGCGGCGTACCGCCAGAAAGGCTCGCCGTTCAGGTTCGAGCGGCAACGGGGGCCGCCGACGGGCCAATCGCCGAGGTACCTTCCGGGCTCGCAACAGACGTCTGCGACGGTCGTGCGATACGTATCCGCGTTCCGGCCGAAATGGCCGAAGATGCCATTTCTACCCGGGCCCGCGCCGGTGGCGAACGCGGCCCAAGCCACCGGGGCCTCCGCGGGCGTCGTCGTGCGAAGGGTCGCGAACGTCCCGGCCCGGGCCAACGCGGCGAGGTTCGGCAGCTTACCCTCGGCCATCATGCGCTCGACGACGCCGGCGTCCATGCCGCCGACGCCCAACACCACTACGCGCCTGGCGGCGCCGCGCCGTTCGACGCGGCGCTCGCCGCACGAGGCCACAAGGGTTCCCAGGCCGCCAGCGGCCGCCCAGGCGCCGGCCGCCCCGGTTACCTCCAAAAAGCGTCTTCTCTTCATAAGCCCAAATGCAAACCGTTATGCGCGCGGGTTTACGGTTTAACCGCCTCGACGATGAGATTGTCGCCGAAGCGCATAAAATCGAGCGAGAACACCAGCGGCCGCAATAACTTGCCGGCGAGGCGCTCAACCCTGTTTCCCGGCTTTATATTAATTCCCCGCTCGTACAGCAGCCAGCACAAGACGGTCCGGATAAAACCCGCCGGCGCGGATACGAAGTACACGCGCGTCGGCCTCCACCCGGCGGCGCGCAACAATTCCCGCAAGGTCTTAACGGTGAAATGGGTCCTGTGGAACGGAAGCGCCCAGTGGTACCAGTAGCGGCCGAAGAGACGGGCCGCCGCGCCGTCGGCGCTGGGCACGGCCACGCACATCCGGGCGCCGTGGCACCCAAGCGCCGCGGCCGCCAGCAACGCCCGCCGCGGCTCGACGAGGTGCTCCAACGTGTGGTGGAATCTTATCACGTCGAAGGGGCCGGCGACAGCGCCCGAACTCAGCACTTCCGCCGCATCGCCGGTTACGACGTCCAAGCCCGCCTCGCGCGCCCGGGCCGCCGCGGCCTCGTTGGCCTCGACCCCCACCGCCGCCCCGCCAAGGGCGCGGACGAGCGATAAGTAATCCCCGGCCCCGGAGCCGACATCGAGCAACCTGCCTCCCGCGCGGTATTCCGGAACGTCGTGGTAGCGGCGCCGCAGCCACGGTGCCAGGGCGGCTACGGCCGGCCGCAACGCCGCCGGCGCCTTCGTCTTCGGCGGGTACCCGCGCGCCGCCCGGATAACCGCCTCGCGGATGCCGGCCGGCGGGCGTGCCGGGCGCCGGTAGGCGTAATACGAATCCTCAGGATACAAGGCCGCCAGCGACGACGCCGAAGCCGCCGGCCAGGTCCACCGCCAGGAACACGCGCGGCACCGCAAAATAAAAAAAGCGCCGGGATTTCCAAACTCCCAGTCGCACCCCGACAGTATAACTTTATATTCGGAGGAGTTGCAATTAGGGCATTGTATCGGCTTCTTTTCCGACGGCGCCACGTCAACTTCTCACGACCGCGTCGCCCAGGCGGCCCGCCTTCACCGCGTAGCGGAGCCCCTCCATAATGACAACGCCGCTCGACGTGCCGACGCGGTCCGCCCCCGCCGACATGAGGTTGAGCGCGCGCTCGTACGACCGTATTCCGCCGGAGGCCTTGATGCCGACGGCGGCGCCGACTACCTTTCGCAGGAGCCGCACGTCCTCCTCCATCGCGCCGCCCGGGCCGTAGCCGGTGGAGGTCTTTACGAAATGCGCGCCGGCCCGGCACACGAGGTCGCCGGCGACCACCTTCTGGTTGGCCGTGAGCGCGCCGCACTCGATTATGACCTTGACCGGCCGGCCGTCGGCCGCGGCCACGACGTCGCGGATCTCGCCGCACACGAATTCGAAGTAGCCGTGCGTCAACGCCGAAATGTTTATGACCATGTCGAATTCGTCCGCGCCCCGCGCCAGCGCGTCCCGCGTCTCGAAAACTTTCACCGCCTTGGCGTTGGCCCCCATCGGGAACCCCACGACCGTAACCGTCTTCACCGGCGCGTCGGCCAAGCGCTCGGCGGCAAAGCGGACGTGGGTGGGGTTAACCACGACGGCGTAGAACCTCTCGTGCACAGCGGCGTCACAGAGCGACGCTATCTGGTCCCGGGAAACGTCGTACCCCAACAGCGTCTGCTCCAACCTCCCGGGCAGAAACTCGAGCCAGTCTACCGCCGTGCGCGGTTTCGCCGTCATCCGCTAACGTTGCGGCCGCGTCTTGCGCATCTCCCACGCGTAGATCGCGGCGCCGCCCAACGCAAACACCCACACCGCGAGGGCGAGCAATACCTTGAAATACGGGATGTTACCCGCCAGGACTAAAATCACGATACCGACCAACGCCGCGAAGAGCACCGGCGTCTCCCGGCCTTTGAACAGCCGCGTCGTTATCAACCGCCCGAGGAAGACGCCGGCAAACACGTACGCCGTATACAGCGCCATCGCGTAGAAGGCGGCCAATATGAGGGCGGAAGGTATCCCCACCAGCGTTACGGCCAGTACCAGGACCGCCACCGGCGCGCCGACGAATACGGCTAAACCCAGCAAGAGCGACGCCACGGGGCGGGTGCGGACGTTATCCGGTATGGCCGTCAACATGACGGGCCGGAGCCAGGCGACGAACGCCGCCAAAACGAAGAGCGCGACGACCGTCCAAACGTTCTTTATCAGCCACCACGTGAAATTGAAACCCTTCTCCTCTTTTTCCTCGGGCTCGGGTTCGGGCATCTCCTCAAACCGGCCCGCTATGGCCGCGGCGGGCGAGAGCTCGAGTTCCTCGGCCCGGTATGATACGTCGCCCGCGACCCGCGCGTCGTCCTCCACGGCGAGGTACCCGCTCTCGGCCTCGACGTCGCCGGCAAAAGCGCCCCCCAGCCAGGTAGCCGCGCCGGCGCTCTTAACGTCGCCGCCGACGATTCCCCGCAGGAATAACGCCGCCCCGGCGGCCTCGAGCGAGCCCGCTACCGAGCCGGCGTTCGACACCGCGGCGCCGTAGCACTGCGCCGAGCCGGCGACTTTGCCGTTGACGATAATCGTCGCCGCGGCCGCGAGGAGGTCGCCGTTGACGTCCCCGTTCACCTCCACGTACGCCGCGAACGCCAACAGGTCGCCGTCCACGTCGCCGTCCACTACGACGACGGCACCCGTCAAGACCGTGCCGCCCGTAAGGACCTCGCCCGCCGGGACGTGTACGTAGTTGCCGGACTTAACGGTATAGGCCGAGAAGTCGGCGGCCCGGACGCCCGTCGCTGCGACGAACGCCGCCGTTAAAATAAGTGCCGTTCTCTTCATTTTCGTCGCTCCCCTTGCGGCATCCGCTTCTTTAAAATATAATAACACACGCGTGGAGAATACGCCAATGAATCGTGAAGGCGGGGGCCGGTACGAAGGCCACAACGCAGGAGGAGCGGAATGAGGACCATAACGACGTTCGCCGTAATATTGTCCACCGCGGCGTTCTTCGCCGCGTGCCAGGCGAAGGAGCGGGCGCCGGCGGCCGAGACCGCGGCCCCGGCGGCGGGGGAAGGCGCCGCCGCGCCGACGACGGTATCGTTCGCCACTTCCGACGGGTGGAAGATATACGCGTCGTACCGGGACGCGGGCGCGGGGAAACCCGCGGCCATATTGTTGCACATGTTGATAGCCGACCGCCGCTCGTACGACGGCTTCGGCGCCAAGTTGGCGGCGGCCGGCTTCAACGTAGTGGCGCTCGATTCGCGCGGCCACGGCGACAGCACGAAAAAAGACGGCGAGACCAGGCACTACGCCGAATTCGACGACGAGGAACATAAGTCGTCGCTGCTCGACGTGGCCGCGGCCAAAGACTTCCTCGCCGGGAAGGGGGCCGACACGTCGAAACTGGCAATCGTCGGCGCCTCCATCGGCGCCAACTTCGCTTTGAACTACGGCGCGGACGACGCGGACGTGCGCGCGGTAGTCCTGCTCTCGCCGGGCCTCGACTACCACGGCGTGGAGACGGCCGCGGCCATGGCGAAGTACCGCGGCCGGTCGGCGTACCTCGTCGCCAGCGACGAGGACAAGTACTCGGCGGACTCGGTGGGGAAGCTTCACGAGATCGCCGCCGACGCCGCGTTCAAGCTGTTTACGGACGCGGGCCACGGGACCAGGATCTTCAACGCCGAGCCGTCTTTCGAAGACGCGTTGGTAGATTGGCTCGCCGCGCAGGTCAAATAAAAAAGGCCCCGACGGGGCCCTTACAGCGCCGGCTAACGCGCCACCCTAGGGCGACGCGCCGGGGAGCTTGAAGCCTTCCGGAAGGCCCAGCTGCTGCGCGACGCCGGACATCTCTTCGCGGGCGAGCGCCTCCGCCTTTTTGCGGGCGGCGTTGACCGCGGCCAGGACCAACTCTTCCAGGAGTTCCACCTCGGCGGCGTTCACCACCGCCGGGTCTATCTTCACCGACAGTATCTCCTGGTGGCCGTTGGCGACGACGGCGACCATGCCGCCGCCGGCGCTCGCCTCCACCGTCATCGCCGAAAGTTTCCGCTGAACTTCGCCCAACTTCTGCTGGACGTCCTTGGCCTGCCTCATCAGTTGAGCCAGGTTCCCTATGTTTCCCAGCATCTTCACCTCCGCCCCGAGGCAGCGGCCGCGCGCTAACTCTCTTCCTCGGGAGCAGTAACCTCTTTTTCTTCCACTATCTCGCCGCCATACCGGTCGCGTATCTCCGTCACCAGCGGCATATCCCGGAACAGCGTTCCGTCCGACGCGGACGACGCGGGCGCGCCCGCCTCGCGCTCCCCCCGTATCGTTACCGGTCGGCCCAAGACGGCGCCCACGGCTTCGGCCAACGACGCGCGCCGCTCCTCCTCCCCCACCTTCTCCGCGCTAACGCGGTACTTCTCGGGAAAGCCCAACCGAAACTCGTCCTCCGTAAACGAAATTATACGCGCCGGCGCCACCAACGCACGCAGCGCCTTGTCGCTTTCGCCCAGCGCGCTCAAGACGCGCTGCCACGTCTCGGTGAGGCTCTTCGATACCTCCGTGGGCGCGGCGGGCGCCGGCCCGGGCGCCGGAACCCCTTCCAGGGGCTCCGCCGCGATCGTCTCTTCCTCGCCCCCGGACGCTTTCAACAAATCCTCTATCGGCAACAGGTTGCGGATCCGGGCCGCCTTGAGGGTGGCGTACTCCAAAACGAGCCGCGGCGACAGGACGCGCGACATCGGCCCCGCGGCCTCCAGAAATACGTTTATAACGTTAAGTAACGTGGCGGGCGATTGTTGGGCCGCGACGGCGCGCAGTTTCTCGAGCTCGTCGCCGCTCACGTCCACGAGGTCAGGTTCGTCCGGCGCCGCAGCCAAGACCATAAGGTCCCGCAGGTACTCCACGAGCTGGTACACGGCTTGAACCAGGTCCGCGCCCTCCCGCACCAGCGCGTCCACGGCGCGGAGCGCGGCCGCGCCGTCGGCCGCCAACGCCGCCGACGCCAGCTTCTCCACGGCCTCCGCCGCCACCAGGCCCAGCGTGCGCTCCACGTCGCGCGGCGTTATCTCGTCGCCGGCGAACGCTATCACCTGGTCGAAGAGCGATTCGGCGTCGCGCATGCTGCCGGCGGCCCGGCGCGCGATGAGCGACAACGCCTGCGGCTCGACGTTCAGCCCTTCTTTCTCGGCGATAACGCGCAGCTTATCCTCGATAGCCGCGGTCGCGATGCGCTTGAAGATGAACCGCTGGCAGCGGGACACTACGGTGGGCGGGACCTTGTCGAGCCGCGTCGTCGCGAAGACGAAGACCACGTGCGAGGGCGGTTCCTCCAGCGTCTTGAGGAGGGCGTTGAACGCTTCCGCCGTCAACATGTGAACTTCGTCGATGATGTATATCTTGTACGGGCTGTGGCCCGGCGCGAAGCGGACGCGCTCCCGCAGCTCGCGCACGTCGTCGATGCCGCGGTGGGAGGCGCCGTCGATCTCGAGTACGTCGGTGTCGTTGCCGGCGGCGATGGCGCGACAGTTGTCGCACTCGCCGCACGGCGTAACCGTCGGTCCCTGGCTGCAATTAAGCGCCTTGGCCAGGATGCGGGCCACCGACGTCTTTCCCACGCCCCGCGGCCCCGCGAACAAATACGCCTGGGCGACGCGACCGCCGGCTACGGCGTTGGCCAGCGTACGCGTAACCGCCTCCTGGCCGACGACCTCGTCGAAACTCAGCGGCCGGAACCGCCGAGCGAAAACCTGATAATCCGAAACCGGCATTTACCGCCCCTCGGCTCGCGTAATGATCTTCATCTTAATCTCGTACATCGGGCAAACGTCGTCGCACTCGTCCTCCGTCTTCTCGCACGCCTCGACGTGGGTGATTATTTCGGCTTCCGCGAACTCCCGCCGTATGTCGTCCTCCAGATCTTCCGTCAAGCTGTGGGCGAGGTCGACCGGTATGTCGCGGCACGTGACGAGGTGCAAGTCGACGTGGCGCTGGCCGCCGGCGCGCCTGGTCCGGAGCTTGTGGTACTCGAGCCAGTGGGGGTGGCCCTTGGTTACGATCTCGGCGATACGCTTTTCCTCCGCCGCCGGCAGGCGCCGGTCCAGAAGGTCGCAGAGAGATTTCCTCGTGATGCGCCACGCCGTAATCAATATCAAACCGGCTACCGCGAGAGCCGCAAGCGGGTCCAGAATATGAACCCCGGTAAGTCTGATTAGGCCTATGCCGACGAGGACGCCCAGCGACGTCCACACGTCGGTGCGGAGGTGATGGCCGTCGGCCTCCACCGCCAGCGAACCCGTCCGCCGCGCCACGGCGAATAGTCGCCCCGACACGACGAAATTTATCAACGCCGACGCCGCCATGACCGCGGCGCCCAGGCCGAGGTGCTCAACCGTTCCGCCCCCGCCTATCTTCCGCGCGGCCTCGACGATTATAAATAACGCCGCGCCGAAAATCAACAGCCCCTCGACCGCGCCCGAGAGGGTGTCGTACTTGCCGTGGCCGAACGCGTGGTCGCCGTCGGCCGGCCGCCGCGCTTTCCGGACCGCCCAAAAGGCCATAAGCGCCGCCAGGAGGTCGACGCCGGAATGCAGCCCCTCGGCCAGCACCGCGGCGGAGGACATCGCGGCGCCGGCGACGAGTTTCCCGGCCGTCAAGGCCGTATTGGATATGACCGCCAGGCGCGTAACGGCCAGGTTGGCGCGGATATTCTCACTCGCCCTGTCCATTACCCAGCGCCGCGAGTGCCGCGGCCAACTCCTCCGGTATGTCCAACTTCTGGGGGCACTTCTCGGCGCACTCGCCGCAGGCGGTACACGCCGCGCCGTTGTTCATCTTGGCGAAGAAACCGGTATGCCCTATCTCGGCGTACAGCTTCCTGGCAGCTTCCTCCAGGCCGTAAACTCGAGCCAGGTTAAACAAAGCGAATACCCGCGGTATAGCCACGTTCTCCGGACAGGGCAAACAGTAATCGCAGCCGGTGCAATAAAGTTCGGCGAGCTTGCGGTACTCGTCGAAGCTCTCGTTTATTTGGGCGAGCTCGGCGGCGCCAAGTTGGTCGTTCCGCGACGCCGTCGCCACGTTCTCGCGAAGCTGCGCGCGGCTGCTCATCCCGGAGATGGCGCAGCTCACGTCGGCGTTGGCCAGGACGAAGCGGAGCGCAAGCTCGGCGGTGCTGGCGGCCGAAAACTCCAAACCTTCCAGCACGGACGACGGCCCGGCCAGCCGCCCTCCCCCCACCGGCCCCATAATCACGACCGCCAGGCCCTTGGCCGCGGCGTATGCGACGCCGGCCTCTTTTTTGCGGTCTATCAAATTGTACTGGACCGTGCAACCGACGAATTCGCCGGTATCGATTATCTTAAATAAATCCTCCGGCGGCGCGTGGAACGAGAAGAAGAGGTGGCGGAAGAGGCCGTCCTCCTGGGCCCGGCGCGCGGCCGCCAGCGGGCCGTCCTTTATCGCCAGGTGCTCCGTAAACTCCTTCCAGCTTATCCCCCACAGGTGGTAGACGTCCAGGTAATCCGTTTTGAGTTTGCGGAGCGAATCGTCGAGGCGGCGGCGCCAGTCGTCCGGGTCGTCGTTTACGCGTTGGTTCTTGGTGGAGAGCCACACGCGCTCGCGGTAGCCGCCCTGAAGGGCTTCGCCCACCACTTCTTCCGATTGGTCGCGATTGTAAAGCGGCGCGGTGTCGACGTAGTTGACGCCGGCGTCGATGCCCTCGCGCATTATGGCCACCGCCTCTTCGCGTCGGACGTCGCCGTTTTCGCCCTCCGGGAGGCGCATGGCGCCGTAGCCCAGCGCGCTTACTTTATACCCGAGGTTGCCGAAGTCGCGGTACTGCATCGTTACTGGCCGAGCTTCAGCTCGAGCCGCGCCACCGCTTCCTCCTCGCCGGGATCAGCCGGCCCCTCCACGGTTACGGAGACGAAGGTCTCATCTTCGGCGCCGCCGTCGGCCCAGGCCATTACCTCCCACGTGCCGGGCGGCAGCTTGAGTTCGTAACACCCTTTAGCATCCGTGGTTGTTTCGAGGAAGAGGTCGTGGACGGCCACGCCCGCCGATTTGACCGCCTTGCCGCGCGCGTCCCGCACCGTACCCTCGAGGCGAGTTATGCGCGTCTCTATGCACAAACATAACATGACCTCGAGCTCGGCCGACGCCAGCGGCACGGTCGTCTCGAGCCCCTCGTCGTAAACGTCGCCGTATTCGTCGTAGACTAGAAGGCGGTGCTCGCCGGGGTATACGTCCTCGAGGAGGTAGCGCCCGTCGCCCAGCTCCTCGGCTACGGCCTCGCCCACCAGGACCACCCGCGCCCCCGCGATGGGATGCGTCTGGCAGCCGATGACGAAAACGTTAACGGTTGCCGGCGTGGCGTGGAAGCCGGCGTGGGCGGGAGACGCGCAAAACGTCGCCACCGAAAACGTAAAGATTATAAGTTTGTACGTGGTTCCGAATGTTCGGGGATTTCTCATCGCTCCGTCCCCAGCCGTAGCTCTTTAATATTCCGCTGCTCAATATTGCTATTGGTTTCCAAAGCGTTTTTCAGCCTCACGTCGGCACCCCGACTTATTATCAAACCCCGGACCGGGACGCCCCGGGCTATTTTATTTTGTACCCACCCCATATAAGAAGACACCTGTCCGAACACATGATAGGAGGCCTCGACTCTCTTCAGCTCGATCACCACGAAGTTACCATCGTCGCGGGCCCGACATAATAAATCGATCCTGCCCCCCTTCTTACCGCAAGGAACCTGCCGTCCCGTAATTCTTTTTCCACGACCTTCGTATAAAACTAAATCATAACCTATTCTCTGGAGGAGGCCTATATTTCGGAATAGACGTTCTTCGATGTCTTTTTCTTTCGCTATTTTCTCGGGGAGCACGCCCCTTTGTACTTTCGGCGTAAGTACCTCGCGGTATGAAGCATCTTTCTTTAAAACAAGTTCATTTAGGACATCCCAAACCTCGGCCGGGATGTGAAATACGGTACCCTGAAACCTTTTTCGGTATGCGGCCCATTCCCGCAATCTTTCGTTATTGCCTATTTCGTTAAAGGTAAGGGGATTCCGAAATTTCGAAAGGACCGCAAATTCACAACCGTACGCCCAACCTTGTTGGGAGGCGTAGACGTTATCGGATATAGGGTACGCGTCGCTCGTCGCCTGCATGAGATAACCGATATCCGACCGGGGCGACGTTCGATATAGAAAAATCAGGTCTCCCTTTTTGGTGTCTTTATGGCAAGTCCACCATTTTTCTTCCTCGCTCGTATAACCCGGTTCGAGGTACGCAAGGTCTCGCCCGTCCTCGTCCTCGTAATACTTGGGCCTGGTAACGAAGAGCCAATATTGGGGTTTGTGGTCCGCCGTAATCTTTTCCCCGACCATATCCTATCGCTGTCTACGCTTGTGTAGCATGGGTTGAAACGGGCGCCCCGGGGCGCCCTTAACGTCTCCATTTCAAACGCGGCCTTCGACCGGGCTATAGGTTCTCTAAATTCGCCAAGAACTCCTCGTTATTCTTCGTCTTGCGCAGCTTGGAGAGGAGCATCTCGGTGGCCTCGACGCCGTTCATGTCGGTCAGGACCTTGCGTATAAGGCGGACCTTGCTCATCTCCTCCTCGGTGAGCAGCAGCTCCTCCTTGCGCGTTCCCGAGCGGGCGACGTCTATCGACGGCCAGGTGCGCCGGTCGACGAGGCGTCGGTCGAGGATGCACTCCATGTTGCCGGTCCCCTTGAATTCCTCGAAGATGATGTCGTCCATCTTGGAGCCGGTGTCGACGAGGGCGGTGGCGATGACGGAGAGCGAACCGCCCTCCTCGATGTTGCGGGCGGCGCCGAAGAAGCGCTTGGGCTTCTGGAGGGTGGAGGCGTCGATGCCGCCGGTCATTACGCGGCCCGAATGCGGCGTTACGGTGTTGTACGCCCGGGCGAGCCGCGTGATGGAGTCGAGAAGGACCACGACGTCGTGCTCCGCCTCCACCAGGCGTTTGGCCTTCGCCAACACCATCTCGGCGACGTGGACGTGGCGGTCGGCGGGTTCGTCGAAGGTCGACGAGATGACCTCGCCCTGTACGGACCGCTTCATATCCGTGACTTCCTCGGGCCGCTCGTCGATGAGCAACACGATGAGGATTACGTCCGGGTGGTTCTCGGCGAGGGCGTGAGCGTAATTCTGGAGGATGGTGGTCTTACCGGCGCGGGGCGGCGAGACGATGAGCGCGCGCTGGCCCTTGCCCACCGGCGTTATCAAGTCGAGGACGCGGAGGGTTAAATTTTCATCCTTCGTCTCGAGGTGGAACCGCTCGTCGGGGTACACCGGCGTCAGGTTGTCGAAGAGGTTGCGTTCGACCGCCTGCTCCGGGTCCACGTTGTTGACGGCGTCGACCTTGAGCAGCGCGAAATACTTCTCGTTGTCCTTCGGCGCGCGAACCTGGCCGGAGACGGTGTCGCCCTTGCGGAGGCTGAACCGTCGGATCTGCGACGGCGAGACGTAGATGTCGTCCGGCCCGGGGAGGTAATTGTTGGCCCCCGAACGGAGGAAGCCGTAGCCGTCGGGCATGGTCTCGAGGGCGCCCTCGGCGAAAATGAGGCCGTTCTGCGTCGCCTGCGTCTCCAGCAACTTGAAGATAAGCTGCTGTTTGCGCAGGCCGGAACCGCCGGTAACGCCCATCTCGCGCGCAAGCGCGGTAAGCTCGGCCGTAGTCTTTTCGTTGAGTTCGGCTAAGTTTAACGACATGAAAGGGGTATCAGAGGAAAGATGGCAGGATAGAAATACCCTGCAACGCCTAGATTATACCCTAAACGCGCCCCAGCGTCAACCGCAATTTTGGGCGGCGGTAAAAAAAATACGCCATTAAAGGCCGCCGCCGGCCGGTCCGCCCCTGGCCCGCAACCGCTCGCAAGCCTCGACTATATCCCGCGGTAAAGGCGACAGAAAACGCATCCTCGCGCCCGACGCCGGGTGGTCGAAAGCGAGGGCATGCGCGTGCAGCGCCGGCCTGTCGACGACGTCGCTCGGCTTGCCGTACTTCTCGTCGCCCAAAACCGGGTATCCCAAGTACGCGAGGTGCACGCGGATCTGGTGGGTGCGGCCGGTGTAAAGGCGAAGGCGCAACAGCGTCGCTTCGTCGCCGAACCGCTCCACCACGGCGAAGGCCGTCTTGGCCTCCTTGGCGGCTAGCGGGCTTACGGCGAAGAGCTTGGGGTCGCGGCTCGAGCGGCCTATGGGGGCTTCTACCGTCCCCTCCTCGAGCGGGAGGGAGCCCGCGGCCAGCGCGACGTACGTCCGCCCGGTCGTCCTTTGTGAAAATTGCGAGACCAGACTTTTATGCCCGAGCTCGGAGCGAGCCACGACCAGCACCCCCGAGGTCCCACGGTCGAGGCGGTGGACGATGCCCGGGCGGGTGGGGCCGCCGACGGGCGCCAGCGCGCCGACGCGGTGCAGCAGCGCGTTTACGAGCGTTCCCGAAGTTACGTTTCCCGCGGGATGAGAGAGCATCCCCGCCGGTTTCTCGACGACGACTACGTCCTCGTCTTCGTAATAGACGGTGACGGGAATATCCTCGGGCGCGGCCAACGGCCCGGGCGGGAGGCTGATCGACGCCTCAACGACGTCGCCCTCCTTGACGCGGTAGGACGGCTTGGCCGCGGCGCCGTTGACGACTACGGCCCCCGCCGCGATGAAGCCCTTGAGGCGGGACCGCGAATACTCGCGGAGCGTCTGCCCCAGGAAGAAGTCCAGCCGCTGCCCCGCGTCCTCGCCGTCGACGACGACGCGGACCTTCTTTTGTTCGTCTTCCGCCATCACGTCCAGGCCACCGCGTTTGAATCGGGCGTTAGAAATTATAGTATGCCGCCGCCCGCGCGGCAACCGTTTCATTTCCTCGCGCGAACCTACAATGAAGCAAATCGACCTTTCTATTGGAACGTGGGGCGCAGCTGAGTTATAATGACGCCCAACGGTGGCTCGTTAAAAAGGGGAAATAAATGATGTGGCGCACAATTTTAACCGTCGCGTGGCTGGTCGCGGCGGCTACGGCCGTAGCCGCCGCCGAAGAAACCAAACCCGCG
>JAUWLW010000060.1 GCA_030613505.1 Candidatus Zixiibacteriota bacterium | reverse complement strand
CGTCGCCGGCAACGGGATGGTGTTGGAGGCCAGCGACATGTACGCGAAGAAGCGCGCCAGCGCGCGCGCCGCGGGCGGCATAAGAAAGCTCGCGGCAAAAAGCGCGGCCAAAGACGCGGCCAACGCCAATATGTACCTGTTGCGCAGGATTTCGGCGAGTACCTTCACGCGGCATATTACCACAACGGCACGGGCACGGAAAACGAAAAAGCCGGCGCGGCCGGCGCCGGCTACTCGATAGGAGCAACTTATTTAACTTCGACGCCCGAAGCCATTAAACGGGGCTTTCCGTTATCCTTATCGACCGCGATCTTCCCCTCGGCCGTAGCGAGATGGTACTTGGCCCCGCCCGATATCTTGAAATCGCCGGCGACCTTCACGTAAAGCAAGCTGCCGAGGCCGTTGTCCAATTGGAAGCCGAGGCCGTCGTCGTCCACCGTCACTACCTGGCCCTTCACCATAACGGTCTTGCCGTCGAATGACGCCGGGTCGTCCAGGATGTTCGGGATGGCGGTCTCTTCCTTGACTATTATCGGGGCCCCGAATTCCCCCGACGGGCTGCAGCCGGCCAATATAAGGGTTGCGCCTATCGCGACGAAACACAATCCGGTTAATAACGCCTTTAGTTTCATATATTTACCCCTTTCTATCTACGGCTCCGGCCAGCGGATGCTGGCGCCGAAACTCGTAAAGGGTTACGGCCGCCGCGGCGGCCACGTTTAGCGGCGGTACGTCGCCGGCGAGCGGAATGGCCACGACGGCGTCGCATTCTCTCCGCGCCGCCGCGCTCAGGCCGACACCCTCGCCGCCCAGGACGAACGACGCACTCCGGCCGAACTCGAGCTCTCCCATCCGCGCTTCGCCGTCCGCCTCCAAGCCGTAGCACCAAATCTCCGCTTCTTTTACTTGCCGCAAGAATTGGGCGACGTTGGTTAACGGCACGACCGGTACGTACTCCAAGCCGCCCTCCGCCACCTTCGCTACCGAAGGAGTAACCTGAACCTGGCGCCGGGGCGGGAAGAAGACGCCCCCCGCGCCGAACGCTGCCGCCGAACGGACGACCGAGCCTAAATTGCGCGGGTCCTCCACGTGGTCGAGGACGACGAACGGCCTTCCGGCCCGCGGCCCGGCGACGAGTTCCTCCCAAGGCGGCGTCGGCCTCTTGGCGACGTACGCGGCGACGCCCTGGTGAAAATCCCCTCCCGCGAGCTTCGTCAACTCCCGGTTCTCGACCACGTTCAATTCCGCGCCCACCGCCCGGGCGAGCCGTCTTATCTCGTCCACCGCTTCGCCGCCGCCGGCACGGTCCACTATCACCGTGTGCACGGCACGCGTCCCGGCCGCGAGCGCCGCCGTAACGCTGTTGCGACCCACGACGACGTCGAAAGGCGTACTCAAGCGGCGCCTGCGACGCGCCACTACCTGGGTACCTCCGCGCCGCGGCCGTGCTCCCATAGCCATTTGACCGCGCCATCCCGCCTCGCCTGATCCTGGCCGGCGCGTTTCAGGTACTGCACGTAGTAATCGCCCGCCTTCCCCTCCTCGCCCAGATAATTATAGGCTTCGGCCAGGCCGTAATAGGCGTCGGCCTGGTCGGCCTTCAACGCCAAGGCCTTTTCGAAGGCCGCGACGGCGGTCGCCGCGTTCCCATCGCGCAGCTCGACGTTGCCGAGGTTGACGTGTGCCGAGGCGAAGTTCGGCTCGAGGGCTACCGCCCGCTCGGCCGCGGCGCGGGCGTCGGCGACTTTCCCTTGCCGCAGGTACGCTATGGAGAGATTATTCCACCCCTTACAATGGTTCGGGGCCGCGGCCACGGCGTTCGACAACGTTTTGACCGCCATTTCGACGTCGCCCACGCGGAGGTACGCCAGCCCCAGATTCACCTTCGAATCGGTCGAGGGGCGGCGGGCGACGATGCGCTGATAACGCTCGATGGCGCCGTCGTAGTCCCCTTGCAGAATCAGAATATGCGCAATCCACTCATGGGCTTCGACGAGGTTGGGGGCCTGGGCCAGGCTTTTCTCGAACGCCGCCATGGCCTCCTCGTGCCGGCCGGCGTTCGCCTTCGCGAGGCCGTCGTTGAAGAAGGCCGCGGCCTCGGGCGTCGTCTGCGTCGCCCCGGCCGCGGCCGCTAAAGCCACAAACCCGAATATGGCCAATTTCCTCATAAACCATTCACCAATCCCGGCCCTCGTTCTTTATTTAAAAGAACTATACGCTTTACCCCCGTCGATTCTTCCGAGTAGGTCTACGCGGCCGCCTTTTTATCACGTCGCGACGCCGCAAATATTATATTATAGTCGCCGTTAAAAAACCACCAAAAAGGGGTCGTCGTTATGAAACGCACGAACTGGCTCATCTATCTGACCGTCGCGCTGGTCGTCCTGTCGACGCTCGTTTACGTGCTCCATTTCGCCATCTTCCGCGACGTCCACCACATATTCATCTACCTGGTGGGCGACATCGCCTTCGTCCCGATCGAGGTCCTGCTCGTTACGGTCATCATACACCGCCTACTCCGCCACCGCGAGAAGCGCGCCCTGCTAAATAAATTGAATATGGTCATCGGCGCCTTCTTCAACGAGGTCGGGACCGACCTCTTAAAACGCATTATCGCCCTCGACGAAGACTTCGACGAAGTCCGCCAAAACCTACTCTTAAATAAAGATTGGACGCGTCGCGACTTCGCCCAGGCCGGCAAACGTATGGCCGAATACGACTACAGCATCGAGGTCAAACCGGAAGCCCTCGACGAGCTTCGGGATTTCCTCCTCGCCAAAAGGGAATTCCTGCTAAGGCTGCTGGAAAACCCCAACCTGCTGGAACACGAATCCTTCACCGACGTGCTATGGGCCGTTACCCACCTGGCCGAGGAGTTATCCCACCGCGCTACGGCGTACGGCCTGCCCGCGGCGGATTACGAGCACCTGGCCGGTGACGTCAGCCGGGCGTACGCGCGGACCATCGGCGAGTGGCTCACATACATGGAACACCTCCAGCGGAAGTATCCGTACCTCTTCTCGCTCGCGGTCCGGACCAACCCGTTCGACCCGGCGGCCTCGGCCGAAATCGAATGAAGTGCGTCGCGGCGCAACGGCGCGAACTCTATCCCCCGCCGGCGGCCGACCTCTTGCGGATGACTATTTTGTACCCCTCGTCGGCCTTATCCAACGATACCAGCTCGTGGCCGGTCACCCGGCACCAACTCGGGAAGTCGTTCTCCACGCCCGGGTCGTCGGCCAGAATCGTAACCGTATCGCC
This sequence comes from Candidatus Zixiibacteriota bacterium, assembly GCA_030613505.1. Lineage (GTDB taxonomy): Bacteria > RBG-13-66-14 > B26-G2 > WVWN01 > WVWN01 > WVWN01. Next base: position 12,535 of record JAUWLW010000060.1, on the reverse strand, counting down.
CTCGTCGACGTCGTTCATCGCCTCCGCGGCCTGGGCGATGGGCACCGGGCAATAGAGCCCTATGCAATCCACGGTTTTATCCGCCATACGAAATCTCCGCTCGCATTCGCGCCGGCCGGTCGGCGCCGTCGTTTATATAAAGAGCTGCACGTCGCTCTCGACCGCCTCGGCCAGAAAGGTGGCCACGCCCGCGAACTCGCGGACTTCGGCTCGCAAGCTGTCGCGGGGAATCCCCAGCGCCTCGAGCGACGTCGTACAGGCGATGAATTTTACGCCCAAGCTCGAGCCGAGCTTGATCAGCTCGTCGACGTTCGCCATGCGCGAGTCGCGCATGAGGCGCGCCATCAACCGCCGTCCCAGGCCCCAGAACGAGAACCGGCTCGGGTTCATGTACTTGCCGCCGCCCGGGTTAAGGCGCCTGAACGCGCGCCGGAGCGCCCGGGCGCCGAAGAGGCCGACGCGCTTCGGCTCCTCCTCCGGCGCGGGCGCCGCCGCCACGCCGTCCTTCCTGACGGCGTTCAGGCCGAAGAAGGTGCAGAAGACGGCCACGTCCATACCCATCGACGCGCCGCCGACGGCGATATTCATGCAGGCCAGCACGCGGTCCAGCTCGCCCGCGCATAACACCAGCGCCATCTTTCTCTTCTTCCCGTCAGCCATATCGCTCCTGCCTTTTAAGAACTCGTCGCCGCCGCGGCAATTTCCCGCGCCGCCCGCCGCAATCGTAGCTCGTACGCCGTTCTTATAACATAATCATAAGCATATTTGTCAAACATAACCGGCCTGACCTTCCAGCCGGCCGTTCATCCGCAGGGCGGGACGCAGGCGATTGAAAACGCCGGCCGCACGGCCGGCGTAGTCGAGCGAATCCACGCGGTTCCGTTACGGCCGGTCGCCGCGGCCGTCGACGGCGCCGCGAAACGCTCAATCCCATTCGAGCCACTCGTCCTCCCGTTCCTTACGTTTACGCTTATCGGGCCTCGGCGGACGCCTGCGGACCGGCCGCCGCTCGCTCGAGACGCGACCGCCGGCCAGTTCCTCCCTCAACGCTCGCCAATCCACGGCCGCGTCGGGAAAGCGACTCTCCACCTCGGCGATAACGGCGTCGTCTATCGCCGGCTCGCGGCCGAGGTAGTAGAGGACGCGCTGGCGGACGTAGCTCCTGCCGCCAACCTTGCGGCGCTCGTTCTCCACCAGGTACGCGTACGGCCCTTTGAAGCGGATGAAGGCCACGGAACGTTAGAAACCGCCGGCGCCGAGGCTAAGCCTGAACGCGGGGTAACCGCTATCGAAATTGCCCGCGTCAGGAACGACGTAATCCACGCCGAGGCCGAGGCCGAAGTTCTCCGTCGCCGCGACGTTTAACCCGACCGAGCCGGCGTAACCCCACATATTATCGTTGCCTTGAAGCGCGCCGCTCCACCATTTTCGGGCGTAAACCAGCCCCAGGCCGGCGTAGGGGTCGAAATTCTTCGTCAATACGAAGTGATAGGTTACGCGGGGGATTATCGGCATGAAGTTGTACGTCGTATCGTGGATCGAATAGCGCGCGTAGCCGACCTCGAGCGACGGCACGACGTGTTTGTTCACCCAGTAATAGCCGTTCCCGGAAAACATCGGCGTATACGAAGACCCCTCTTCCGCCGGTTTGAAGAACGCTACGCCCAGGCCGAAGCCGAGGCGCCCGGCCGAAGCCGTCGACGCCAGCACGATACCGATTACGCCCAGAAAGACGAGCCGTTTCACAAACGCACCTCCTGCTTTATATTTGCCAATCCCAGCCTGCTTTGCCGCCCGGTACGCTAGCCGTACGACGCGAATAGATTATCCCAACCCGGGTCGCCTTCGCCCGGGCCTTCCTCTATCACTTTTATAGCCGCCGGCAGCGCCTCCAGAACGTCGCCCGCCACCAACGACCGCTCCCCCGAAGCCTCCGCGGCTACGTCGGCGGCAAGGCCGTGGACGTACGCGCCGGCGCGCGCCGCCGCCGCGGGCGACGAGCCCCCCGCGAGCAGCGCGAGCACGACCCCCGTCAAGACGTCGCCGCTGCCGCCGCTGGCCAGGCCCGGGTTCCCGGTCGGGTTGAGCCAGGTCTCCTCGCCCGGCGCGGCGATTACGCTCAGGTAGCCCTTTAAAATGACCGCCATACCCGTTTGCTCCGCAAGCTCGCGCGCCCACCGCGGCCGGTCGCGCTGCACGTCGCCCGCGCTCACGCCGAAGAGCTGCGCCATCTCGCCCGGGTGAGGCGTCAACACGCCGCGCAGCCGCCGCCGCGTCAGCCCGTCCAGGCCGAGGAGGAATAGGCCGTCGGCGTCGACTACGACCGGGCACTTCACGCGGCGCGTCACTTCGCTCAGTAAATCGCCGGTCGCCTCGGCGCGGCCCAGGCCCGGGCCGATAGCGGCGGCGTCGGCCGCGGCAAGCTTCTCGGCGACCGCCGGCGCGGCTTCGGCGGCGAGCGCGCCCTCCGGCGTCTCCGGCAGCGGGTGCGACAGACATTCCAACGTCGCCGCGCTGAAGATAACGTCGAGCTCGGCCGGCAGGCCCACTTCCACCAAACCGGCGCCGGCCCGCAAACAAGCCTGCGCCGCCAGCGCCGCGGCGCCGCTCATGCCGCGCGAACCGGCCAATATGTACGCCCGGCCGGCGGCGCCCTTATGCAAATTCAACGGCCGGGGAGGCAGCAACACCGCGACCTCATCTACCGCCGGTATCCGCGCGACGTAGCCCGGCGCTTCGCCCGAAGGTTCGAAAGTCAACTCGTCGACGGCGGCGCCGGGATAGCCGACGTCGGCCACGTGGACCTCGCCGGCGTAACCGCGCCCGGGGTATTGTAGAAGGCCGATCTTGGGCAATCCGAAGGTGACCGTGGCGTCAGCAACTACGGCCTCGCCCGGCACCGCGCCCGTAGCGGCGTCGACGCCGGAGGGCACGTCGACCGCGACTACCGGCCCGCCGGCTCGGCACAACGCCGTCGCCGCCTCGGCAAACGCGCCCGTCAAGCCGCCGCGGCTGCCGGTCCCCAGCATGGCATCCAAGGCGACGCCCGCCCGGGCGACGTCCCGGCCGAAGCGACGACGCTCGTACTCCTCCAGCCGGCCGCCGCAATTAACGAACAACTTGCAATTCGCGGCCGCGTCGCCCTTCAGGCGGCCCGCCCGCCCGAGCAAGTATACGGCAACGTCGAAGCCGGCATCGGATAAATACCTGGCCGCCACGAAACCGTCGCCGCCGTTATTGCCCGGGCCGGCTGCGACTACCGCGCGGCCCCCTTCCGCGAGCTCGAGCGCGACCGCGGCCGCAGCCGCACCCGCCCGGTCCATCAAGACGGACGACGGGACGCCGAATCCGTCCACGGCGCGACGGTCGACGTCGCGCATCTGCAGGGGCGTCACAACTTTCACTAAATTAATTATAGGGCTTCGACTCGGCGAGGTCAAGAATATCTTGCCCCGGGGAAACCGATGTGGTATTTTCACGCTGGAAAGATAAATGTTCGATATAGAGGTCAAATATGGAGGCGCGACCTACCGCGCCCACGGCGAGCGCGGCGCCCTCGCGCGCGCAGGCAACATCCTCCGCGCCGCGGCGCCCGACGCCCGCCGGGCCGTCGTCGTCACGGATGAACACGTTAAGCCGCTGTACCTCAAAGCGCTCGCCCCCGCGCTCAAGCGCGCGGGTTTCGCGGTCAGGTCCGCCACCGTCGCCGCGGGCGACGAGGCTAAAAACTTCGCCCAACTCGCCGACTTGTATCGGGAGTTCGCCGCCGTGGTGGTCAGCCGGTCGGACGTCGTGGTAGCGCTGGGAGGCGGGAGCGTGTGCGACGTCGCCGGCTTCGCCGCGGCCACTTTCAAAAGCGGCGTACCCTGGGCCGTGGTCCCCACGACGCTCTTGGCTCAGATCGACCTGTGCTTGGGCGGCGACGTAGGCGTCGACGTCGACGGCCTTAAAAACCAGGTCGGCACCTTCCACCAACCGACGGCGGTGATAGTAGACGGCGAGCTGCTGGCCACGCTGCCGGCCAAGCATCTCTCCGCCGGCGTCGCCGAAGCGGTAAAATACGCCGTACTCGGCGGCGAGGAAGCCTTCGCGTACCTCGAAGACAACGCGCCGTTGGTCATGCGCGCCGGCGCCGAATTGGATGCCGTCGTCGAAAGGGGTTTGCGGTACAAAGCCTCGGTGCTGGCCTCGAGCGAACGCGAACGGGGTGAGAGTCATCTCCTCAACCTGGGGCGCACGCTGGGCCGCGCCTTCGAGAGCGCGAGTCGGTTCGCCCTCAGCCACGGCGAAGCGCTTGCCGTGGGCCTGGTATACACCGGCCTCCTCGCGGAGCTACGAGGGGAAATCGCAACCGAGGCCGTCATCCGCGTCGCGGCGCTTTTGCGGCGCTTCAACCTCCCCACTTATTTACCCACCTTGAATCTGGACAAAACGCTCGAGGCTCTGGTCGCCGGAAAGCCGACGGCCGGCGGCGAAATCTACGTGGCCTTGCCGCGCGATATCGGACAGGTCGTCGTGGAACCCGTCGCCGTACGCGCCGTCGCCGAACTCCTCCCGCAGATCCACCGCCTCGCCCGAAGCATGGCGTAGCGCCGGTCGAAGCGTTGCGCCGCGCGCACGCCGAAAAGGGCGCGGTCCCGGTCCCCGGCCATATTCCTCTCGAGCGGGGCGCGACGGGAAACGGGCCGTTCGGTGAAGGCCGCCCCGGGGCCCGCGACACGTGAACGAACCCGGCCCCGCGCGCGATTTCGCTCAGCGCGGCGCCCGCCGTTATAAACCTCGGCCCCCTCGCGCCGTTATGGTAATAATTTAAACAATAGCCGTTTATGGCAAAAAGGCTCGAAACCGTAAAACCCTCGATAACGGTAATATTCCCCACGTTGAACGAGGAAGCCACCGTCGTCGCGTCGGTGGAGAGCGTGCGCGAGGCGCTGCGAACTCGCCACGACGACTTCGAAATCGTCGTGGTGGACGACGGCTCGACGGACCGGACGTCGGCCTTGGCCGACGAGCTCGCGGCCGAATACGCCGAGGTCAAGACGGTACACCACGACCGCAACTACAAGCTGGGCCGAACGCTGCGCACCGGCTTCGCGGCGGCTACCAAAGACCTCGTCTTCTACACCGACGCCGACCTCCCCATAGACTTCCGCGATATCCACCGCGGCGTTGAGCTCCTGCTCCGCGACGGCGCCGACGTCGTAGCGGGCCACCGGCTCGAACGCGGCGACAGCTGGTGGCGCGGCATATATTCCGTCGTATACAACCGGCTGATAAACGCGCTATTCGGCCTGGGCGCGAAAGACGTTAACTTCTCGTACAAGTTATTCACCAACGAGGCCTTGCAGAAGCTTCCGCTGACGTCGGAGGGGTCTTTCATCGACGCCGAGATGCTCGCCCGGGCAAAGTTGGCGCGGATGCGCGTCGCCCGGCTCGGCGTCCACTACTTCCCGAGGCGCTCCGGCCGTTCGACGCTCGCGTCGCCGGGCGTCATCCTGAAAATATTGACCGAGATGAGCCGTTTTTGGTGGCGGGTGTGGCGGACCCGGGACCGGCGGCCGGGGACGTGACGCGCGCGGCCCGCGAGCGCACGTAAATCATTATTTTTCAACGACAAAGGCTTGTTGACCAAAAAGCCGCTGTGTGATAGAATGTAGGTGACGGGTAACGCAAACGGCGCGGACGCAACCCGGGACGGTAGCGATGGGATTTCGCTTATTCGACATTTTATTCGCGGTAGTGCTCGTTTTGGCGGCAGTCGCCGTAGCCGGCGCTTTTTACCTCGTAACGCCCTACCCCGCGGTGATAGTCGCGGCCTTCGCCGCCGGCGCCACGACCTTCCTCTACCTAACGGTGCGCGCCAAACTGGGCGGCATCGTGGAGACGGTGGAGCGGCGGCTCGCCACGCAGGAACAAGAGGCCGCGGAGCACCGCGAAGCGCTCGACAAATCGTTCGCCGAGATCGAGCGCCTCACCCGTACGATGCGGGAACAAGTGCGGGCGGCGAACGAAAAGAGCTCCCAAGACAACGCCGCGTTGCGAAAAACCGTAAACGACGTCTTCGCCCGGTTCGCGGCCCAAATCGAAAAAGCAACGTCGACGGTGAACGAAACCAAGCAGGTCTTGGACAAGAAGGCGGCGGTCCTTCACGAACGGGTGAGCGAGCTGGAGAATTACCGGGAAGAGACGACGAAGCTACTCGCCGACTTCAGGGAAGAGTTCGACAGCTTCACCACCGACGAACACCACTTCCGCGGAGTCATAGAGGCCAGCCTGGCCGAACGAGTCTCCTATTTGGAAGATTTCATCCGCGAAAAACGTAAAAGCCTGCAGATCTAAAACGCGTATGGCCGAGAAAGAGAATAACAACGAAATCCGGGCCACGGTTCTATTCGTGGACATCATAAACTCGACCGGGATCTCGGGCGTGCAGGACGCGGCCAGCTACAATAAGATGCTGACCGAATTCCAATCGCTGATGTTCGACGTTATCGTGGACCACGTCCTGCGCTACCGCTACGAACCCCGCGAAAACATGACCGGCCGCGGCGTGGACATTCGGGTGGGCGACGACTACGAATGGGACATCGAGGGCGACGAGGTGCGAGTATTCCTGTACTCGGGAAACACCGAATACGACGTGCGCTCCGCGCTGCAGCTGGGCTTGAAAATGAAATTGGCCTGGCTTACGTCGGACTTCAACTACGGGGCTTTCGAGGACAAGGGGCTCGTATTCGACGTCGGCATAGGCGTTCACACCGGGAAAGTAATACGCGAGACGAAAGATTGGCGGATGCGCAGCCGCGACACCGTACCGCGCATCGACGGCTTCACCATAAACATAGGGAAAAAGGTGGAAGGGTTCTCCCGCTCGGGCCAAGGCTACAAACTCTTCGTGAGTGGAAACGTGCGCTCCATACTCGAGCAAGGTAAAAATTTCGCCGTGAAGTTCTCCTCCGACAAGCAACAAAAACTCAAGGATTCCGCGATCACCATCGCCATTTTCGAAGTGGTCTCTTTCCTCGACCACGAGGTATTCGTGTTCCTCCCCGAAGCGCTCAAGAAACGCACCCTCGACCGCGTGCTGGAGCTGGTACAGACCGCCCATCTGCGCCGGGATATTTTCTGGTTATACTTGCTGGTCATGAGGCTCTGGCTGATGGACGTCACCGGCAAGGAGGATTCGCGGGAAGCCGCGGACCGCATAATCCGCCTCGGGTCCGCGGTAATGAACTTCGCCTCCCAACTTAGCAAACCGGAACAGACGTACCTCCGGGACTACCTCTCCTCGGTCAACAACATGATAGCCCTCGCCTACACCGCCCGCGCCCTCGAGTCCGACCAACTCTTCGCGCGGAAGATCTTCAATGCCACGCTGACTAAAATAGACCGGCAAAACATACCGGCGCGCCTCCACCTCGCCCGGTACCTCCTGGAAGCGGGCGACTTTAAAGCGGCCACGAAACATTGCGCGGACATAATGATGTTCGACCCCGGCAACCCCACGGCGAAAGCAATCATCGGGAGGGCCGCGGGCGAGGCGGCCCGCCAAGGCCCCAAAGAGACGCCGTAAAATCCGGCATGGATAAAAAACTTTATACTTTTATACTACTCTCGACGCTGGCCGCATTCGTCGGCCTCGCGCTGGGAGAGGCCGGGCCCCTACCCAAAGGCGTCATAAAAGCCAAGAGGGTCGGAACCGTCCCAACCGCGGTCTGGCTCGCCGAGTGTCAGACGGTCTTCGAGGCCTTCCTGGAAACACGGAACGATCTAGACGAATTGGTGGAAGCGGGGGGCTTCGCCGACGACCCGGGCCGGCTGGAGCAAGCCATTATCAACCAGACGGTACCGGCGGCCAAGGCCGCGGTCGACTTCTGCGCCGCGTACGTACCCGATACGAAATGGGGCGAGCAACTCCGCCTCGAGATCATCGACGCGACGGTGAGTTCGCTGGCGGCGGACGCCCACATCGTCGATGTCTTGCAGGGCAAAGCCGAGTCCAAGGTCCCCGTCGCCGACGTGCTTATAGAGCAGCGAGAAATCAGCAGCGACCTTATCGCCCAGGTCCACCAGCGCATCCTTAACGCACCGAAGAAGTACCGCTCCAAGCCGGAAGAGCTGGCGCCGTCGCGGGAATATTACTTCCAGGACTTCCACTACCGCGCCCGGCCTTAACACCCCACACGATTCATACCCGGACGTCGGGGCCCGCCGCCGAGAGGACGGTAACATGGCATCTCTTCAGAAAGCCTCCGATTACGTAATCTCGGCCGGGAAGGCTCATCACCACCTCGAACTCGCCCTCGCCGGCGTCGACGTTCCGCGCGCCAAAGCCGAACTCGTCGCCGAAATAACCGGTTCCCAAAACGACGACGGCTCCTTCGCGGGCTCGCGCCCGAAGGGGGAACCGGGGAGCGTCCCCGTTACCTCCTGGAGGGTCGAATTACTCGCGCGCGCCGGCGAGGGTAAGGCCGCGAAAAAAGGGGGGGCGTGGCTCGCCTCCATGCAGCGCGACGACGGCGGCTTCAGCGAGAACGCCGCGTTGGCCGAGACGTTAAAACCCGAGTGGGATTGGTACTCGGCCGAGAACCCGGTTACGTGGATAACGGGCGAGGCGATGGTGGCGCTCGCGGCCGTAGGCGGTTTCGATAATAATATTACCCTCGCCCGCAATTTCCTGTTGCGGGCGCGCAACAAGGACGGCGGGTGGCCGGGGCAAGTTGCCGAAGGCTATCCCGACCGGACGGATCTGTGGACGATACCGGGCGTCGTACAAGGTCTGCTCGCCGCGGGCGTAAGCGCCAACCACGACGTCTTCGCCGGCCTGGCCGGCGCGCTCGTCCGGCAGAAAGACGGTTGGCGCAATCCTATCGAGAACCCGCTGCCGGCGTTCCTGGGGCTGGGCCGGCGCGCCGCCGACGGCGACGTCCAGGAATGTTTGAAGCTTCTGGCCGAGACGCAGAACGACGACGGCGGCTGGCCCTACTTCGCGGGCGACGAATCGCACCCGGACCGGACTACGGCCGTTGTCGCGCTGCTAGCGAGATACCGCCTCGATCTAAACTGAGGCGGCGAAACACAAATATAACGATCCGATTGAACGTAACTCGTTAACGCGTGAATCGCGGATCGTTAAGAAAAGAAAAAACCTAACCGAAAGCCGGTTTACCGGTTAAATTAGATAGTAAGGTCGGCTAAACTACGGCGGAGTGGTTTACCAAAAACCCCTTGGAATATCGTATCCATAATGCTTATAACCGCGGGAAAACCATCAGTTACTTGTCTTAAGTATTCTTTTCGCACTATACCCTCGGTATCCTCAGATGGATGGACTAAACTGTTCCTAAAGCGTTTGAATTTTATAAATCTCGACCAACAAATTTCTTTTTCGAAGTCGAAATCCCTAACGTACTTTTTAATAAGATATTTCAACTTATCTTCTAACCTATGTAACTCTATTTTTTCTAATATTAAGAACTTATTTCCGGAAATCCAGAATTTCCTATCGAGTAGAAAAGCAACTTCATAAGGCTCCGTTTTACCGCCCTTCAAAAAAGTATCTCCTACGAAATTAACGAATGCTTCGACTGCGCTAATACTGTAGAATATAGAAGCCCGGAAATAACGGTTCGCTTCTTTATCGTCGGTTAAAAGGTTAGCTTCTTTAGCAAAATGATAAGCGTCTTCTAGATAATCTTCAAACATTTAAATTTTCTCCACAGCTTTATCCGCATCGAATTTCGCTTTCTTAGCGTGATAAGTTTGTATCGCAGCGTTAGCTAGTTTTAAATTGATACCTCGTTTACTAGCCTTCGTAGCCTGTAACGAAAAAACTTCGAACATTCTCCTAAGCTCTTCGGCGTTAATACGAGAACCCAAACCTCTATAAGTATCGGGGTCTGCGCCTTTTAAACGAGCCTTTAGCAAAGCCGCAGCGTTTAACGGGTCGGCAGGAGCTTCTACCGCGTTCCGTAAACCGTAATGCGCTTTTTGTGACTCCCTTTCCCTTTCTAAATATCCGGCCGCAAAAGCCCAACTAGCAGCAATAGATGGATGTACAGCTTTATTCGCGAATTCTAAGTAATTATCTTTGTCGCGGTTAAGAACTCGTTCCCTTTGTAATTTATGTAACTCGGCGAATTCTTTCCCCATTAGTACGAGACGCGCGTCTCCCCAATCTATATTAACCCTTATTTCAATGTATTTTTTATCTACTTCCGGACCTGATTTACATACGACTGGGGTATGCAATATATCTTCCTTAACTCCGCGACCAATAAAATAATTAACTACAATAGTCCTGGCAATCCTAACCGTAGGTATACCTTCGGCGCTACGTCTATCAGCGAAATGCTCCCCTTCACGTAATAAACCTACCCGCTGACACCAATTCCTTAGCTCGGCGCCTAAAAGGTCTTCCTGCATCCTGTCCAGCAAATCGTTTGATACGGCGATCGAAGTGTTATTAGCGGTGGCTATATCGAATTTTTGTTCGGTAGTTAAATCTAGATATACCCTTAAACCGTGTTTCTCGTTAACCTTATCCTTCAGAGCAGCTTCAATTGCTTTAACCCTGTGCTGACCGCCGAACACTTTTAAAGGGACTTCGGACCTATAGGAAGTGTCATACTCTATTACGATATCTTCGAAACTACGACCCCCTTTGGCATCGTTTTCCATTCTATTATAAGCAAAAGTATTTAAATATAGATTCCTATTGAGTTTATAATCCTCACTCTCTTCGGGGTCCAAAACGGCGTCTAAATCAGTTTTAGAAACTATTGTACTCCCTTTCAAGTGGCAAATAATATAAAATGCTTCGCTTTTTTTGTCCAAGTATATAATCAAGGGTATACCGATTACCGATTCAGAAGGCTTAAATAATTTTAAAAACTCCTTTGCCATTTCTAAAACGATGTCCGGGACTTCGTAATCTTTAGGTATTATTATTTGGGCTTGTTTAGTAACCATAATTACTCCTTTACCTGTTAAAATCCTTTTCAAATATATACTATACGAAAATATTTAGATATGTCAATAAGGTAATATTACGTGGCCCCTTATACAACCTCGGAGTCTTCGGTCACGAAAAAGCTTTAGTAAAACCTAGAAATATATTATAATCCCGGCCTTCGAATAAAATTTCTATACGCTCATTGATTTCAACGACAAGGAAGGTACGTAATGGCGAAAGCGGATAAAAAAGCGGACCTCGCGGGCCCCGGCATCGGCAGCTACGACGAGTTGGAGAAGGTCCTCCCCAACGACTACGAGCCGCTGCTCAACGCCAAGGACCGGATGAAAGCCCTCTTCGCGGTGAAGGGCTACATCGAGGAGAACCTGTGCAAGGAACTCAACTTGTTCATGGTCCAGGTGCCCTTGATCGTCGACGTCCGCAGCGGCGTCAACGACTCCCTCGACCGCGACGGCTCGCGCTCGCCCATCCAATTCCACATCTCCAACGACTACGATAAGAACCCCATAGACGCCCAGGTCGTCCAGGCGGCGACGAAGTGGAAGCGCCCCGCGCTCAAAGAGTTCGGCTGCGAGGTGGGCGAGGGGATCTGCACCGACATGAAGGCCGTCCGCAAGGACTACTTCCTTGACCACGACCACAGCTGCTACGTCGACCAGTGGGACTGGGAGAAAGTCATAACGGAAAAAGAACGCACGCTGGAATACCTCACCGACACCGTGAAGAAGATATGGAAGGTCATCTACGGCGCCGGCGAGTTCGCCAAGGAGAATTTCCCGCAGCTCAAGACCGACAAATACCCGGATATCCCGGAGGAGCTCACCTTCATCCACGCCGAGGATATTCTCGCCAAATATCCGGACATGCCGCGCAAGCAGCGCGAGACGGCGATCATTCAGGAATACCCCGCGGTCTTCATATACGGCATCGGTTGGACCCTCGACGACGGCTACCCGCACGAGATGCGCGCCGCGGACTACGACGATTGGATTACGGAAACGGTCTCCGCCGACGGCCGGCCCGTGCACGGCCTGAACGGCGACATCCTGGTGTGGAACCCGGTGACCAAGCGGCGTCACGAGCTGACCTCCATGGGGATTCGCGTAACCAAGGACACGCTCGTGAAGCAGCTCGAGATAACGGGCCAGATGGACTTCCTGAAGCTGCCCTACCACCAGGCCATAATGAACGACGAGATCCCCTTGAGCATCGGCGGCGGCATAGGCCAGTCGCGCACGTACATGTACCTGCTGCGCACGGCTCACCTGGGCGAGGTCAGCGTCACGGTGTGGCCCGACATACTCAAGGAGATGTCCGCCAAGCGGAACATCCACTGTTTGGAATAGAATCCCCTTTAACGGATATAGTAAGAGCCGGCCCGCGGGTCGGCTTTTTTTACGCATTCCTTTGGCTCATCCTGGCGTGGGACATTCTCGCCGAGCCGGCACACTACAAGCGCGAATCGACATAGGGCCAAACCCGGTACTACGGCTAAGTCAAGCTTTTTTATTATCCCCCGTATCGGCGGCGAGATAAGCTAACGCTTGCCTACTAACGAAT
>JAUWLW010000078.1 GCA_030613505.1 Candidatus Zixiibacteriota bacterium | reverse complement strand
ACCTACGGGCCGCGTCGGGACCCCCGGCGAGAATGAGACCACGTACAGAGCGGATAACATATCTCTTTCTTTACTCGTTATGGTCGACGAGCTCAACGGGTTTATAGTGGACCACGGATATTGTAATTACGAGTTCGAGCCATACGAGTCGGCCGCGGGTAAGAAGTACTGGCGCCTTACCGGCTGGTGGGACCGGACGAGCCAGGGTTACGACGGAAGTCCCGGCGTTGAACCTGCGTCGCTGGGCAGGGTCTTAGCGATGTACTATTAGTAGAAATAAAACGGAGGCTTTTATATGAAGAGAATGGTATCCTTGGCCGCGGCCTTGGCGCTTACGACGCTCGCTTGCTTCGAGGAGGAGAGCGTTATGCCGCGCGAGATAGACCGCGTCGAGGCCACGTCCCCCGCGGGCGTCCTCAAGAACGTCGAGATATCTTTTAACCAAAGTAACATCAACCTCCTCAAGGCCATGCTCAGCGAGAACTTCGTCTTCTACTTCGACCCGCGCGACGTGGGCCGAAGCCCGCCGGAGAAACCTGAATATAAAATCCCGGAGTCGTGGTCGCGCACCGAATTCTTACAGGCCGTAAAAAATATGTTCGATGAGGCCTACTCGATAAAACTATCGATCCCCACGGGCCGCGTCGGCACCCCCGGCGAAAACGAAACGAAATATAAAGCTGAGAACGTATCGATATCGCTTCTGGTAATGATAAACGAGCTCTACGGCTACGTCGCCGATAACGGTTATTGCAATTTCGAGTTCGAGCGGTACGAGTCGGCCGCGGGTAAGAAGTACTGGCGCCTTACCGGCTGGTGGGATCGGACGAGCCAGGGTTACGACGAATACCCGGGCCTGACGCCTGCATCCCTCGGGAAGGTATTAGCGACGTACTATTAATCGAAAAAAACGGAGGCTTTTGTATGAAGAGAATGGTATCATTGGCCGCGGCCTTAGCGCTGCTCGGCCTCGCCTGTTTCAAGGAGGAGCCCCCGCCGCCTAAGCCCGAGCCCACGTCCCCCGCCGTCGTCCTTACCGACGTCGCGATATCTTTCAACCAACGGAACGCCGAGCTGCTCGAGCTCGTGCTCAGCACCGATTTCGTCTTCTACTTCGACCCGCGCGACGTGGGGAAGACCCCGCCGGGGAAGCATTACATAATCCCGGAGTCGTGGTCGTATAACGAGTTCCGGGAGGCCGTAAACAACATGTACAACCAGGCGTACTCCATCTCGCTTTCCATCCCGACCGAACGCGTCGGGACGCCCGGTGAAAACGAGACCGAATACAAGGCGGAGAACATATCGATATCGCTTCTGGTAATGATAGACTCCCTCAACGGCTTCATCGCCGACCAGGGTTACTGCAACTTCGAGTTTGAGAGGTACGAGTCGGCCGCGGGCAAGAAGTATTGGCGCCTTACGGGATGGTGGGACCGGACGAGCGAGTCCTTCGACGAATATCCGGGCGTGGGGCCCGCGTCGCTCGGGAAGGTATTAGCGCTGTTTAGATAGGGAGGTCACGACGTGAAGAAGTTAATAATTGCATCTCTAGCCGTCGCCGTATTACTATTGGCCTGCGGCGAGGAAGAAACTCTCTCTCCGGGTTACCCCACACCCACCTCGCCCGTCGCGGCGCTCAAAGATGTCGAGATATCTTTTAACCAACGCAACACCGATCTTCTCGAGCTGGTACTGAGCCCGGAGTTCGTTTTCCATTTCGACCCGCGGGACGTAGGCCGAAGGCCGCCCGGCGTTAGCCAATACGTGATCCCGGAATCTTGGACCAGAACGGAATTCTTGAGAGCGGCTGCCAAAATGTTTAAAAAGGCGCACACGATCTCGTTATCTATCGAAACCGGCAGCGTCGGCGAGCCGCGGCCGGAAGCGACGGAGTACCAAGCGGAAAACGTGCCCGTGGAGCTGTTGGCCATGCTGGACGAGCTTAACGGTTATATCGCCAATAGCGCGTCCACCTTTGCGTTCGAACGCTACCTCGCCGAAGGCGGCGGGAAGCATTGGCGCCTTACGGAATGGCAAGACCGCGGCCGCTACTGCGACGAGGCACCCGCGGCCCTTCGGCCTACGACTTTGGGCAGCGTACTTGCCGTATTCTATACAATATGAAAACAATAATTAGATTCACGGGATTGTTAGTGGCGGCGTTTGCGGCCGCGGCCCTCGCGGCCGACGCCCCCCTCGTTCGCCACCTCAAGATAGAGGGCGTCGTCAGCCCCATCATGGCGGAGTTCATCGTCGAGGGCATAGAAGAGGCGGAGGCGGACCGCGCGTCGTTGGTGGTCGTCTCGCTCGATACCCCCGGCGGCCTCGACCCGTCGATGCGCAAGATAATCAAGAAGATCCTGGCGTCGAAGGTGCCGGTGGCGGTGTACGTGTGGCCTCCGGGCGGCCGGGCGGCGAGCGCGGGGACCTTCATCACGCTGGCGGCGCACGTCGCCGCGATGGCCCCCAACACCTCCATCGGCGCGGCCCACCCGGTGACGCTGGGCTCGGGCGGCGAGGGCGCCGACGCGGCCATGGTGGATAAGATAACCAACGACGCCGCCTCCTACATCAAGAGCCTGGCGCGGCGGCGAGGCCGCAACGAGAAGTGGGCCGAGCTCGCCGTCCGCAAGTCGGCGTCGCTCTCGGCGGAGGACGCCGTGGCGGAGAACGTCGTCGACTTCGTCGCCGAGAACCTCGACGAGCTGCTAAAGAAGGTGCACGGCCGAAAGGTTAAGGCCGCGGGCCGCATCGTCGTCATAAAGACGAAGGGCGCCCGCGTCGAGGAGCTGACGCCCGACTTCCGCCAGCGCTTACTCGCCGTCCTGACCAACCCCAACGTGGCCTACATCCTCCTCATCCTCGGCTTCTACGGCCTTATCTTCGAGCTCTCCAACCCCGGCTCCATCCTGCCGGGGGTGGTGGGCGGCATCTGCATCATCCTCGCCTTCTACGCGCTGTCGACGCTGCCGGTGAACTACGCCGGCGTAGCGCTCATACTTTTTGCCGTAATCCTCTTCCTGGCCGAGATAAAGATAACCAGCCACGGCCTGCTCGCCGTAGGAGGAACGATCTCGATGCTGCTCGGTTCGATTTTACTCATAAATACGCCCGCGCAATACCTGCAGATATCCTGGGCCGTCATCATCCCGGCGGTGGTCACGACGCTGCTCTTTTTCCTGTTCGCCGTGGGGATGGGCCTGCGCGCCCAGCGCCGCAAGCCCACCACCGGCGACAAGGGGATGGTGGGCGAGCGCGGCCGGGCCACGACGGCGGTGGGGCCGACGGGCGGCCAGGTCCACGTCCGCGGCGAGTACTGGCGGGCCACCGCGGCCGAGGCGATACCAGCGGGCGCGACGGTGGAAGTGGTCCGCGCCGACGGCCTGTTAGTGGAAGTCCGCCGCATCGCGTAAGTCGCCGCGCCGGCGAACGGTTCGACGAAGCGCTATGGCTCACCTCCACCTCCCGGACGGCGTTCTACCTTTCTACCTGTGGGCGGCCGGCTACGCCGTCGTGGCCGCCGTTTTGGTTCTCCTGTGGCTGAAGTTCCGGCGGGCCCGCAACCTGGTCGTCTTCGCCCGGGCGGGATTCTTCGCCGCGCTCATGGTCGTGGCCATGTCTTTCCACGTCGCGCCGCTGGGGTACCACCTTAACCTGGCGGCGCTGGCGGGCATCGTGGCCGGGCCGGCGGCGGCGCTCCTGGCCTGCCTGTTCGCCAACGTCATACTCGCGCTTTTGGGCCACGGCGGCATTACCGTAATCGGCCTGAACACGCTGACGTTGGGCGCCGAGGCGCTCGCGGCCTTCGCCGTCTTCCGCGCCGCGGCGTTCATTAAAGCGACGTGGCCCCGCGCGTTCGTCGCTACGCTGGTGGCGGTCGCCGCGGCTACGACGCTGGCGTACGGCGTCGTGGTCGTGGGGACGCGCGACTTCGGCGACGTCGTCGAGCGAGGCCGCGGCAGCGTCGTCGCCTTCGAGCTGTTCGACGGCCACGACCGACACGAAGAGCACCGCGCCGGCGAAAGCCACGGCAGCGTATCGCCCGGGCGTCTGGCCGCCCTCTTCTTCGGCCTGGGCGCCGTCGGCTGGGTCTTGGAGGCCCTGGTAACGGCCACGGTGGCGGCGTACCTCAAGAAGGCCGCGCCGCGCCTTTTGCCGAAAGCGACGTAATGTTCTTCGAAGACCTCGACTACTGGGCGACCAGCGGCGGCGGGTGGCTGCACCGCGTGCCGACGTGGCTCAAGCTGGTCTGGCTCGCCGGCGTCGTCGCGGCCATAATATTCGTCTACGACTTCCTGTTCTACGGCGCGCTGTACGTCGTGCTGCTCGCGTTTCTTTTCACGTCGCGACTGCCGGCGCGGCGCATACTGGCGGCGTCGGCGTACCCGCTGGTCTTTCTGACGTTCTTGTTCTTCAGCGTGCAGGGCCTGGACGTCTTCGCCGTATTGTACTTCGCGGTGCGGGTCATGTCGGTGGCGCTCACGGTCCTGTTGCTCGTGGCGACGACGCCGCTGCCGCGGCTGCTGGCCGCGGCGCGGTTTCTGCCGAAATTTCTGGTCGCAGGCCTCTTTTTAAGTTACCGCGCCATATTCATACTCGCGGCCGTGGCGCGCGACGTGCGGACCGCGTACCGCCTGCGGGGCGCGCCCGGGTGGCGCCGGCCCCGCCGCTTCGTAACCAACACCGGCCGGGCGGTGGGGTACGTAGTATCGGCGGCGCTCGAGCGCTCCGAGAACGCCGCCGCGGCGCTCAAAGTGCGGGGCTTCAATGGCCGAATATACCTCTGAGCCGATAGTCTCGGTGCGGTGCGTCCGCCACGTCTACGGCGACCGGACGGAGGTCGACATCTGCGGCCTCGACTTCGAAATATACCCGGGCGAACGGGTCGCCATCCTCGGCCCCAACGGCTGCGGCAAGACCACGCTCCTCAAACACATCCTGGGGATGCTCGAACCCGTCGACGGCGACGTGCGCGTTTTCGGCTTGAACCCGGCCCGCGAGTTCGACCGGCTGGTGGGCCGCATCGGCGTCGTCCTCCAGAACGTGGACGAACAGATCCTGGGCCCCACCGTCTTCGACGACGTCGCGTTCACGCCGCGTAATTTGGCGATGCCGCGCGAGGAAGTCACCCGTCGCGTGGGCGACGTCCTCGCCGCGTTGGAAATAGAGAAACTCGCCGGCAAGGTCGTGCACTACGTCTCGGGCGGCGAGAAGAGGTTGGTGGCGCTGGCGGGGGCTTTGGTGACGTCGCCCGAGCTGTTGGTGCTCGACGAACCGCTGGAGTGGCTCGACCCGGCGGCCCGCGAGCGGGTGATATCCTATTTGAGGGAGCTCAACGAGGCGCGGGGAACGACGCTGGTGTTCGCGACCCACGAGGTGGCGGCGGCGCGCGAGCTCGCCACGCGCGGATATCTAATGAAGGCCGGCGGCGAGCTGGGCGCGGCGGGGCCGATGCCGGCGGTCCTCGCCCGGGCCGACCTCGCCGAGTATAACCTGATTACGTACGAAGAAGAATACCGCGTACGCTAATAAATAGGAGGAGTACGTATGGGACGTATTATTGTTTTGCTGACGGCGGCGCTATGCGCTGCGGCGACGGCGGCGTGGGCCGGGACCATCCCCAACGCCACCGACGAGGCCGCGCTGCGCCTGGGGCCTATGGCGGTAGCGGCGCTCGGGCCGTCCTCGGCCTTCGGCGGCGGGGCCGCCTTCTGGGCCCAATACGACGGCTCCTGGTTCGGCGTCGACATCCGCCTCGGCGGCCACGTATTGAACGACAGCAACACGACGTCGGTCCGATGGGAAAATGAATATCGTATGTATTTCTTCAAAGGGAAATTCCGGCCCTATTTCGCGCCGGCCGTCGGTTTGGGTTATTTCGCTTACGACTACGCCGATCCCTGGCGGAGCGGGCACGATGAGAGTTTCCGCCCCATAATAGCGGCCTACTTCGGCGTCCGCTTAAACTCGTTGTCGTCGCCGTTCTACTTCACCTTTGACGGCGGTTATAAATACGTCGACGATGACGGCTTCGGGACCTTCCGGAACCGCTACTTCTTCGCGCTAACGGAAACGATAGCGCTCCGCGCGGGCTTCGAGGCCGCGTTCGAATTCGACAAAGCTAAATTCGGCTACGGCCTGGTAGACGTCGGCCCGTCGTTCAGCTTCTAAAGGAGGACAAAAATTGAGAAATAGGGTCTTGGTCATCGTCCTGGCCGCGGCCGCGGCCGCGTACGCCCAGGAGTTCGAACACTCGACGCTCGTGGCCGGCGCTCTGGGCGCCACGTCGTACGAGGCCTTCGGCGAGGTGGCACGCGAGAGGGAAAGTTCGTACAACGTCGGTTTCCACCTCGGCGCGGACCTCTACCGCAACGACGGCCGCCTTACGCACCTCGTCACCTTCGACTTCGCCGCGACCGAGGGCTACGCCGGCCCGCCCATAAAGATCTTCGACTTCAACTACAACCTGCCCATCCACTTCACGTCGGGGGTGCTGCGGCCGGCGGTCAGGCCTTTCTTCGGCGCGCGCTTCGCAACCAGCGGCGTGGGCGGCTCGGTGGGCCAGCTCGGCATATTGGGCGGCGTACGCTTCAAGCCGTCGCCCACCAAATGCACCTTCTCGGACCTGTACTTCGGCTGGCGCGGCC
>JAUWLW010000023.1 GCA_030613505.1 Candidatus Zixiibacteriota bacterium | reverse complement strand
GGCCGCGTAACGGCCGGGAGCGCGAATACCGCCAACAAAACGCCGACAAACAAACCCGCGCCGCCGTATCCCAAAACGGCCCAGGTGATGCGCCCCAGGCCGCGGGAAGCCGGCCCGAACCGGTTGTAGAGCTTCGCGCCGAGTGACGCCGATAAAATAAGCCACCCTAACAATACAAATACGTCGACCGCGAGCATCACCGGGTGCGTAACAGTCAACGCTACCGCCCTGTTCGCCAACGCGGCGAGCGCGAAAACGGGCGAGCACAACGCGCCCCCCGCCGCCACCGCTGCAAAACCCGGCCATGGCCGCGGCCATATTCTTTTCAGCAAAAGGCCGAGTACGGCTGCGGCGCCGGCCGCCGCCGCTAAAAAAACGGCGTAAAGAACGTACGACCGGTAGAAATACGTCATAACGCCGTAATCGGAAAACCGCGCCCCCAGGAAAATCAAACGTATAAAAACCGCATCCAAAACCGAATAGAATAAAGCGGCAGCGAATATAAACGTCAACGCGCCTAACACGCTGCCGAGAACCTTCGCAGGGCCTTGAGACCGCGGGATTTTTTCCTGAAGCGACATAACGACCGCAACCGATTAGGGTTACGTTAACCTTTATGCGTTGACTATTATAATAATTATTAAATACAAAGCAACAGAAAACGGCCGCCGCATGGTACGTACTCAGTGGGTGACCTTAACGGCGCCTAAAAACTTACCGGCTGAAGTTCCGACTCAGGCCCGCCAGGGCCGCACCCTCCGCTACGTCCGACGGCGAGAGCTCGACGCCCTTGGCGACGTAAACTCGCAGGTGATAGTCTTCGCGGAAACTAAAGGTGAAGAGGTACACGTACGCGCGGTTGAAGGCCGCCGACCGATAATAACGCCACGCCCAATTCCCCCGCGGCGCCGCTATCCCGTAGGCGCGGGAGCTATATAATATAAAAAAGGAAGGCCGCCGGGCGACGAAATACGCGGGATTATACCCGCGGCGCGTAGTCTCGCGCGATAATAGCCCTTCCGGATTGACGTCGTATACGACGGGCAATTCCGAAAAGTAGGGTACGGCACCCATATCCCAGGTGGCGAGCGAGCTGCCCGGCGGCGCTGCGCGCCGCAGCCACTTACCCAAGGCGACGTGAGCGCGGTCCAGCCTGACGGCGTAAGACGTTTCTTTGAAAAGAAATACGCCCGGTATAAACATATACAATAAGACTAAAACCGTAACGACCGCCGTAACCACTTTTGAACGGGGCCGCATAAAAGCGGCGAAAGCTCCGGCGGCCGTAATCCAAAGAAACGCCGCGAACGGCAGCTCGTACCGGAACCCCGGCATCCACTCTCGCCTGGCTGCAAACGCCAATATCAAACTTGTGGCTGCCGCAACCCAAACCAAACCGGCTTTTTTATTTATACCCTTTCGGCCTCGCCACATAGCGAAAACGGCCGGCGGCGCCGCGTATATTAGAAACGGCAGGACCCCCCGCACGCGCGCTAAAAACGTCGCCGGCGAAATACCGGCCCGGGCGTAATAGGTATTAGGTAAAAACGTGTCGAAGAAATGGTACCGCCAAACGAAGTAAGCGCCGTAACCGACCGCCAATACCGCACCGGCGGACAGGTATCTGTATCTCTGCCGTCCCCGAGGGGAGGCCGCGACGCCAAACGCTAACGTCACTACCGCCAATACGAGCCCCTCGGGGCGCGCCAGGGCCGCGAGGGCCCACGCCGTCCCCGCCGCGGCCGCGAGCGCGAAGCTCCGGCCGGCGTTTATAGTGAACAGTAACGCGAATAATATTAAACATACGTATTGCATCGTTTCCAAACCGCCCACGGCCCAAAAGGCGAAATTGCCCGTACCGGCCAGGAACAACGCAGCGAACGCCCCCGCCCCTGCGCCGTACGCCTCGCGACCCACTAGATACGCCGCCGCCAAAACCCCGACCCCCCATAATACGCCGATTAATTTCACCCACGTCACGACGTCACCCGGTACGGCCAAAGCGAAAAGCGCCGCCTCGCAAGTAATCCACAGGAAATTCGTATATCCCTCGACCGGCGGGACGGCCTCGTCAAAGACGAACCCGCTACCGGCGGCGACGTTGCGCGCGTACCGCAACGATATGTACGTGTCGTCGATCGTGTAATCGAAATAGGCGGCCGTCAGGGCCAGGAAAATGACGACCGCCGCAGCAAGGCCGAATAAGGGCAACAATTTTCCCGGTAGCCTAAAGGCCAATTTAAAATTCCTCCCCTACATTTGCCAGCCACTTAGTAAAAGCCTCCCGCGCCCGGGCGACGACCCGGCGTTGCCGGTCCCTTTTCCCCTTTCCGCCGGCCGGCAGGAACAGGCCGAAGTTCACGTTCATAGGGGCGAACGTTGCCGCCGGGGCCGTCGATATGTAGCGAAGGAGCGCCCCCGTCGCCGTCTCGGGGGGCGGATAGACGAACGGTTCGCCCCGAGCGAACCTGGCCGCGTTAATGCCGGCGACGATGCCGGTAGCGGCCGATTCCATATACCCCTCCACGCCCGTCAATTGCCCCGCGACGAAAACGCCCCGCCTCGAGCTTAGCTCGGTCGTGGCTTCGAGCGCCGTCGGGGAGCAAATATACGTGTTGCGGTGGGCGGCGCCGTAACGAAGGAACTCGGCTTCAGCAAGGGCCGGTATCATCTGGAAAACGCGGCGTTGTTCGCGCTGCTTGAGCCGCGTCTGAAAGCCTACGAGGCCGAACATTTCGCGGCTTAAAACCTCGGGGCGGAGTTGCAAAACGGCATAGGGCCTTCTACCGGTCCGCGGGTCCTTCAGACCGACCGGCTTCATCGGCCCGAACCGCAACGTGTCTTCGCCGCGCCGCGCGAGTTCCTCAACCGGTACACATCCCTCGAAGAACAATTTCTTCTCGAAGTCGCGAAAAGGAGCCGTCGACGCCGCGGTCAGCGCGCAGGTAAACGCCCGGTATTCCGTCGCCGTCAGCGGGCAGTTGACGTACGCGCCGTCGCCTTTGTCGTACCGGCTGGCTTCGAAAGCTTTACCCATATCGACGCTCTCCGCCGACACTATGGGCGCGAGCGCGTCAAAGAAGTACAGGTTACCACGGCCTACCGCGTCGGCGAGTGCCTCGGCCATAACCTCCGACGTCAGCGGCCCGGTGGCCACGACGGCGGGCGCGGGCGGCCACTCTTCAAATTCAACGCGCGTAACGTTGACGCCGGCTTCCGCCTCGAGCGCGGTGGTAACTTCTTCGGCGAAGCGCACCCTGTCTACGGCCAAAGCGCCGCCGGCCGGAACCCGGGACGCCGCCGCGGCCTTAAGGGTCAACGAACCCAAGCGGCGCATTTCCTCTTTCAACAAAGCCGGCGCCGTACCGTCCACCATAGATTTAAACGAGTTGCTGCATACCAACTCCGCCAGAGCGCCGGTGCGGTGCGCCGGCGTCATCGTCGCGGGCCGCATCTCGTAGAGTTCTACCGGCACGCCAAAGCGGGCGCATTGCCACGCCGCTTCTACGCCCGCTAAGCCGCCGCCCACAACAGTAATCGGCGTTTTCATATTTTCAACCGGGCCGGCCCCTTTAAACCCAATTCCTTGACGCGGCGCTTCAAAGCCGCGGACGACACCTGAAACAAGTCGGCGAGTATGGCCAGGCGGTTTTCGTAATTGGCTGCGTACGCCTTCCATTGACGGCGCACCCAGGCCGCGGGCATCAGCAAACAGGCTGCGAAGCGCTCGGCGTCCCGTTCCCGACGGCCTCGCCCTCCGGGTTCCGCGAAGGATTTTCGGCCGTGACCCAAAAAATAATGGCCCAACTCGTGGGCGATGGTGAAACGTTGCCTTACGCGCCGTTCGCGCGAATTAACGACTATTACGGGAAAGACGTCGTCGTTTATGAATAAACCCGCTACGTAATCGAACGGCCGGACGCGTACGGTAATCCCTAAAGCCCGACATATTTCGCCCGGCGATACCGGCGGCCCCTTCAAGCCGAAACGGTCGACGACCTCTTGGGCCCTCCTTTCTGCATCAGCCGACCCTCCGTCCCGCTGCTTCATAGCCTAACCGATGGAGTACTTCAATCCCCCTCCGGCGAGTTGGCGGGGTCGACCGTCGCATCTCCTTCGCCGGCCGGTTGGATGTCGAGATAGGCGCTGAAAACCCAGCCTTCCGCGCCGCCCGCGACCTCGGCCTTATACCAGTGACCCTCTTCGCCTTCCAAAACCCCGTTATCCTTAAGCCGGGCGACGAGCGTCAACGGCGCGCCCGCGTTCAGGCACATAATAATATCCGAGTCGCCGTCGGGCGATTCGTGCAAACAGAAAGCTTCGTTCAACGTCGCCGCCAGCGGTGCAGATAGCTTGAGCTCTACGTTAGCGGCAGCCGCCAGCGCCGCCGATACCAGAATCAACGTCGCGGTCCAAATTGACCTGCTAACCATTCCGACCTCCTGCGAATATTAAGCGCCCTTTGTCTTCTTGGCTTTCGCCGCCCGGCCCCGCCGCCCGCGCTCGCGGCGCCACCAACTGAAAAAGGACAGCAGCTCTTCGCGGTCCGTAGCCGTCACGTGCTCGCTGCGGAAAAACTCGACGATCTCCTCGGGGACGCCTTCTACCGAAGGGCCCTTTTCATCACGTAGTAAGTAATCTAAAGAAGCGTCCAGAGTGTCCGCCATCCTTCCGATAAGGTCTCGAGACGGCTTTCGCAACCCCATCTCGAGCTGGCTGAGGTAGCCGGGCGAAATATCGAGCTCGCGGGCGAAGGCGCTCTGCGTATAGCCGCGCGCCGTTCTCAACTTTTTTATCTTTTCGCCAAGGGTAAGCATTCTTTATTTCATTACATAATTTTAGACGCGTTTCCCTTCCCTGGCGTTTATTCTAACACGCCGCCGGCTTCTTGTCAAAACGGTAACGCCGCGCTACAAGAAATGCCGCAGTTCAACCGCTCGGGCAACGGACGTCCCCTCCCGGCCCACAACGGCCGCCGCGGCCAGGTTCGCAAGCGTTCCCGCCGCCGATAGCCCAAAACCGGCCCCCAGCGCGACCGCAAGCGCCGCGGTAACGGTATCGCCCGCCCCCGTCACGTCGACCACTTCGCGCGCCGCCGGAGGAAAATGTCGAGCGCGGCCCCGCACCGGCCATACGTACATTCCCTCTCCACCGGCGGTAATTACTAAATAGCGGACGTTAAGTCTTCGGGCCGCGGCGTCCATAGCGGCCGCGAGGTCGCCCCCGGCCAGCGCGCGCGGCCCGGCGAGAGCCGCAAGCTCTTCCATATTGGCCACCGCGGCCGTCGCGCCGCGAAACTTCTTCAAGTCGCCGCGCGCGTTCGCAACCGATACGACCCGCCGTCGCGCGCTCTCCTCGACAAGCCATTTCGCGAAGCCGGCGGTAAGCGTGCCGTTACCGTAATCGGAGAGCACCAACGCCCGGGCGTTTTTTAATGCCTCCGCCGCCAACGCCCGCATCCGCCGGACGGTCCCGCGTGCGGCCGGCCTTCCTTCCTGCCAGTATGCGTGGAAAAGGTGCTGGTCGTGCCGCTGCGCTTCGCGCGTTACGTATTTAATCTTATATGTCGTAGGCCGGCCGACCTCGGCGACGAGGCCGCCCGCGTCCACGCCTAATTCGTTTAACAGGCCGGCCAACCGGGCGCGCCGTTCGTCGTCGCCCGCGACGCCGATAAAAAAAACGCGGGCTCCCAACGTCGCGGCGTTGGCGGCGACGTTAGTCGCCTGCCCGGGGGCGAAGACCTTTTCGTCCGCCTCGAGCGCTACGACCGGCGCTTCCTTCGCAACCGATCCCGCCCGGCCGTAAACGTTCGCGTCCAAGCACGGGTCGCCCGCGACGACGACGCGCGTCCTCTCCACTCGTCGCAATACTTCCGCCAAACTCCGGGCCCGCACGTCTCCAGCATACGACAAACACCGATAAGCGGCAATAAAAAACGCGCGCCGCGACGCGCCAAGCCGAAACCCAAACATCAATTGACTAAAGGCGCCGCCTATGTTATTTTCAACGTTAAAAATCACCGCAACCGGAGAAGATATGAAGGTATTAGGTATACACGACGGCCATAACGCTACCGCGGCGCTCGTCGAAGATGGCCGCGTCGTCGCGGCGATATCCGAAGAAAGGCTCGTCCGCGTTAAAAATATAGATTGTTTCCCCGAAAGCGCGATAGCCGAGTGCCTTAGAATAGCCGGCTGCTCCGAGAATGACGTCGACGTCGTAGCCTTCAACGGCGAACACCAACCCTACTCCCGTACGCGGGGAGAACTCATGGCCTCGTTCCGCCAAGCATCGAGTCCCCGCGCCGCGGTCAGGAAATTCCTTAGGCGTACGCCCGTAAACAGATACTTCCGCAAGCGCCGGCGCGCCGCCCGAGTCGCGGACGCCGTACGCCTCGGCTTCGACGAGAAACAAGTCCGCTTCGTTGAACACCACAGCTCGCACGCATACGCGGCTTATTGGTGCTCGCCGTGGCGAGAGGGGCCCGTTCTTATCCTGACCTGCGACGGTTCCGGCGACGACCTATGCGCCACCGTCAACGTAGGCCAAGACGGCAAGATCGAACGTATCGCCGCCGTCCATGAGACCAACTCACTAGGCATTATATATGCCATGGCGACGACGCTTCTGGGCATGATGCCGTTGGAAGACGAGCATAAAGTTATGGGGATGGCCCCCTACGGCCAGCGCCGCGTCACCTCCCGCCCCGAGGAAGACTGCTTCGCCGGCCTCCTCAACGTACACGGCGTGACGTGGGAGCGCGCCGACGGCCTGCCCGACGCC
The DNA here is from genome assembly GCA_030613505.1 of Candidatus Zixiibacteriota bacterium. Lineage (GTDB taxonomy): Bacteria > RBG-13-66-14 > B26-G2 > WVWN01 > WVWN01 > WVWN01. Next base: position 39,703 of record JAUWLW010000023.1, on the reverse strand, counting down.
TACCAATCCTTCAAATACATGAAGAGACGCCTGGGCCTTACGCGCTTCGACAACGCCAGCGCGTCCATCCAACTCCTTGCAGAAAAAGCACTCGCGGAATGGGTCGCGAACTGCATCCGCGAAACGGGTATAAAACGAATCGCGCTCTCCGGCGGCGTCTTCATGAACGTGAAGGTGAACAAAGTCGTTTACGACCTTCCGGAAGTGGAGGAGCTTTTCGTAATGCCGTCGTGCGGCGACGAATCCAATACTATCGGGGCCTGTTACGCCGTATACGACGAGGAGCGGCGCCGCGCCGGTCTGGCCACCGACATTCCATACCTCGGACCGATCTACTTCGGCGGCGAATTCGGCGACGTGGATTGCGAGCGCGCCCTCGTCGCAGTAAAGCGCGCCGACAACGTGACGGTCTCCGAACCGGAAGACATAGATTGGGAATTGGGCCGGCTGGTGGGAGCGGGAAAAATCGCGGCGCGCTACGCCGGCCGGATGGAGTTCGGCGCCCGCGCACTCGGTAATCGTTCCATCCTGGCCGACCCCACCGACATGGCCGTCATTCCCAAAATAAACGATATGATAAAAAGCCGCGACTTCTGGATGCCGTTCGCGCCGTCGGTTTTAGCCGAACGAGCCGAGGAGTACGCCGTTAAACCCAAAGCTATGGCGGCACCGTATATGATCATGGCCTTCGACTCCACCGCCCGACGCGACGAGTACCGCGCGGCCACCCATCCGTACGACAAAACAACGCGGCCGCAGGAAGTATTCGAAGATTGGAACGCGCGTTACTACCGCGTGCTCAAGTCCTTCGAGGAAGCGACCGGCCGCGGTATAATCCTCAATACGTCTTTTAATCTCCACGGCTACCCCATCGTCTACAAGCCGGAGGAAGCGGTGGAGGTTTTCCTCCGCTCCAGCCTGGACGCGCTGGCGTTGGGGCCCTACCTCGTCCAGCGGAAGTGACCCGCCCACATAAAAAAGAAAGGCGGCCGCGAGGCCGCCTTCTCATTTTCCCAGCATCCACTTAAAACTTACCGAAAAAAATCAAAGCGCCGACGGCGACGAAGAGAACGCCGGCCGCTCTCTGGATAATCGCCGTCGGGACTACCTTGGCTAAACCCACTCCCAGGAAGACGCCGATGAACGTCACCGCCGCCATAGCCAACGCGGCGCCGAAAAATACGTGCTACGGCTTACCGGTTTGCGAAGCCATCATTATAGCCGCAAGTTGCGTTTTGTCGCCGAGTTCGGCAAGTAATATCAAACCGAATGCTGTAATGAAAATCTTCATATTTAGCGCGCTCCTTAAAGCTCTGCTTCTTCCCGGAAACGGGTCACGCGATCCGACCAATATAACCAATCGTATTTACGAAATACACTTTCAGCCAACTCGAGGTAGTTGGCGGCGTCGCCGCGGCGCCCCGATGCGACGCAGGCCTGCGCCAAACGGAAGGCGGCGCGCGGCCAATGTAAGAAATCCCGGCCGTCCGTCTGCCGCATTACCCATTCGAATTCGGCCGCTGCGGCGGCCGCGTCCCCCAGAAATAGTTTAAGCTCGCCGAGCCGCAAGCGGCCCTCATGCACCTCTTCGGCTTTTTTCGCCGCGGCCACCGTCGCCGCCAGCTCGCCTACCAGTTCCGCCGCGCGTTCGGCGTCCTGCCGCGCCAACGCCAGGTCGGCGTCGAGGTTGGCCCGTACGAGCGCGGCAGTCTCCCGGGACGGAGGCTCGAGCGTGAAAACCGCCTCGTAATGACGCCGGAATTCCTCCGAGTCGTGCGCGCCGGCGTCTAATTCCGCCTTTGCCCCCAACAATTCGGCGTAAAACTTATGCGGCGTCGACTCGATCTTACGGGCCGCTTCCAACGCCTCCGTTACGTGCCCGCGAGCCGCTTCCCACCGGCCGCGGCAGCGCTCGAGCTCACCCAAGTTAATATGCGCCCCGGACAAAATCTCGTAGTCGGGGATATCCACGGCTAACGCTACGGCCTCCCGGCCGTATTCGTCGGCCTTTGACGGCTCGAGGTACATATAATAAGCGACGAGATTGCATACTGCGGCCGCCTGCGTCCGGCGCGTGCCGATACGCCGCGTTATCTCCAACGCCCGTTCGGCAAACCCTACTGCGTCGTGATAACGCCCCAAAAGGTAATGGGCGAACCCCAAGTTGGTCAAAGCGATAGCCTGGCCCGGGAGGTCGCCGCCCTGTTGCCAAATATAAAGCGCATCTTGGAAATACTCCAACGCCCGCTCCGGCTCATCGGCGTTCAAATAGTCGGACCCTATAATATTATAACAGCGCGCTATGCCGACGTCGTCGCCGGCCTCGGTGAACCGCGCCAACGCCTCGGCTATCGCCCGACGGCGCGCCCCTTCGTCGCCTAAAAAAACTAAAACCTTAACCAGCGAATGGAGCGTCTCCGCTTCCATAAGGGGCTCGTTCAAAGCGTTATAGATATTACGCGCGTCCTCCAGGTATAGCCGCGCTTTGCGGTTCTCCCCCAAGTCGCTATAACCTTTTCCGGCCAAGCATAATAATTTCGCCCTCGCAACCGGTGTTTCGGCATACTTCAGCTCTTCCTCGATTAGCTCAAGGGCACGCCTGGGGTCGGCGTAGTCTAGAAGACAAGAAGAAAACCCCTCTATTAACTCCATCCTCAAAGCGGCGTCGGCCGGGCTCACGTCGCGAAGACAATCGAACGCACGTTGATAATGGGATATCGCTTCCAACAACGCGTAAGCTCCCGCCGCCCTATCTCCCGCTTCCTTGAGATGCTCGACCGCTTCCCGATTCCGGCCGGCCTCCAAAAGGTAGTGCGCCACCATACCCGGCTCGGCACCCCTTCTTTCGGTCGCGCGCGCGATAGCGGAAAAGATCGCGGTCCGTTCCTTCTTAACCAGAGACTCGTATAAAACCTCTCGCGTAACGTCGTGGACGAACGAGAAACTTCCCCCCGAAACGGTTAGTATCCCGCTTCGCTCAAGCTCGGCGATCAGCTCGTCCACGACTTCGGCGATTTCCGCGGGCGCCACGTCGCGCACCAACGCCAGCTCGCCCTCCAACCCGGCGCAAGTCGCTATCTTCCCCACCTTCAAAGCTTCCGGGCTCAACCTATCGGCGCGCGCCCGGGCCGCGGCCTTAACCGATGCCGGCGGCTTGAAGGCCTCCCCCGCGCCGCGGGTTAAAAACGCCGCCGCTACTTCCTCGCAGTAAAGAGGGTTGCCCTTCGCCCACGTGATTATACGCTGCAGCAACTCCGGAGCCAGGCGCTCGCGCGGAATTAAAGCGCGAACCAGCTCTGCAACGTCGGCGTCCGCCAACGGCGGCAACTCGACGACGTCCGCGGTAACGCGCCGCAGAACCTCCGGCTCGCGCGCCGTTATGATTAACAATAACGGAAGCTTACGGACGCGCGAGGCGAAACGCGAGAGGAGTAGGAAATCAGCATTCGACGCCCATTGGGCGTCTTCGAGCACCAATACCGTAGGCGCGCTCGCGGCCACATCGACCCAAACAGCTTCGAATAACTCGTAAAGTCGTTCGAACCGCGCTACGCCCCTAAGCTGCTCCGTAATAGAGGACTCCAGAGGCTGTCGCTCCAGGACCGCGCTCAAGAGAGGTGCCGCCTCTAACAGCTCCGGCTTGGCGGCGCGGAGGAGGCTCTCGGCCCGTTCGAGGTGGCTCTTGCCGGAGTAGCGCGACAGCGCGTCGCTCAACGGACCCCGAAACGCGGCGTACGAAACCTCGACCGTTACGGGTAAACATTTACCCACGAAGACGCGTACGTCTTCGACGCCGGCCAACGCCTCCAACACGAGGCGCGTTTTGCCTATCCCCGGGCCGCCCGAAATACCCACCGCCGCGCCGCGCCCCGCCCGGAGTTCATCCAAAGCGTGGCGCAATTCCGACAATTCCTCGCGCCGGCCGACGAATACTTTACGCGACGGCGCTACGCCCGCAAGCGAATCCGCGAACCCTTCAACGATAAAACCGGTTTCGGTAAGGCCTTCGGCGGTAGTCGCGCCGAGCGCCACCGGCTTCATCGTAAACAACCGCCGCACCTGATCCGCCGCCGCGGCACTCAATAAAACCGTATTCGGCCGAGCGTTGTTTCGCAAGCGCGCGGCATTTTCTACCGTCGAACCCAAGGCCACGTAATCCGTGGCGGCGACGTTGGCGCCCACTCTTACGACGCCGAAATCTATCGCGAACCGGCCAGCGACGTTTTGGCCGGAAGCGGCGTATAACCGCTCCGAGATGTTGGCTATGCAATCGCGCGACGCAAAGGCGGCACGCACGGCAAGCTCCACTTCCCGCTCCCTGGCCACGGGCGCGCCGAAAATAGCCGTAAGGCCCGCGCTGTGCCTGCTAATCACCGTACCCCCGTGCGCCGCGCACGTGTCGTCAAGGGTTCCCATACACTCGGCCACATACCCGGAAACTTGCGGCGTAGGTATCCTACCCACGAGTTTCGCCAATCCTTGAACGTCACCCGCCAGGCAAGCGACCTCGCGCAACTCGACGCCGTAACCGCGGGCGCCCCCCGTAGGGGCGCCGCACGCGGGGCAAAAGTTGGCGTCGGCCCCTACCGTAGCATGGCACGAAGGACACAGCATAACCGCAACGATACGCCTCTAATCCGACGACCCTTCGAATATTTGAGCTTCGAGGACCTGCTCACGCTTGAAGTCGTCCATCTGCAAGTACCAAGCCGCGCAATCGAGCAGCGCCTGCAACGGCGACATACCTATAAGTTCGGTGTTGACAATGGATACGCCGTAACGCGCCGCCTCACGTCGTATCAGTTCCACTACGCGGAAGATGGGCGTTTTTTCGTAATTGGTGAGGTTCATCGAAACCTGCGCCACGTTGGGGTCGTCGGTTGCGAAACCTTTGGCCTTGATGAATCGAAGGCCGCCGCCGAGGAAGCGCACCTCGTTAGCGATCTTCTCCGCTACTTCTAACCGATTCGTACCTAAGTTGACGTTAAAAGCGATAAGGAACGCCCTCGCGCTAACCGCGGTGCAACCGGCCGTGGGATGCACTTCGGCGGGGCCGAAGTCGGGCTTCCATGCCGGGTCTTTGATCTTCTCAAAGAAACCTTCGAATTGACCTTTGCGTACTTTCGCCAGGTTCTTACGGCCAGGCGCAGTCGCGCTATCTTCGTATAAATAGACGGGAACGTTGAACTTAGTCGCTATCATCTCGCCCACTTCGCGCGAGAGTTCAACGCAATCGTCGGTGGTCGCCCCCACGATGGGGACGAACGGCACGACGTCCACCGCGCCCATCCGGGGATGTTCGCCCTTGTGCTTGGTGAGGTCGACGTGTTTAAGCGTCTCGTCGAAGAGCCCCTCCACCGCCGCCTTGAGCGAGCTCCGGTCGCCGACCATCGTAAAGACGGTGCGGTTCTGGGTCGCGTCGGGGGCGACGTTCAAGAGCCGCACGCCATCCACCGCCCGTATCCGGTCGGCTACTTTTTCGACAACTTCCAGTTTCGTACCTTCGCTGATGTTGGGAACGCATTCGATTATTTCGGCCATACGAACGAAACCTCCTAACGCCTTTATAGTTTATTAGCTCTTATTTTCCGAGTTCTTCGCGCCAACCGGCGAACGCTTCTTCGACCGCCTCGGCGCAGCGCTCTTCGACCAGCGCCATATATCGTTCCGCTTTCTTAACGTCGGTCGACGGCATCCCCTTGCCGGACTCGCGCACCCCTACCGACCGCGGGAACGGCATCCGGAATACCCCTTTGTCGTACGTAGCGGCCTTTAAACCGTCGAGCGTGGCGGCCTTCACCAAATCGGGCCTCGCGGCGACTACGCCCGCGGTCTCTTCCACAGCGGCGTGGCCACCCTCGGCGCCGAACACCTCCTCGCTAGCCTCGGGCGCCATTAGCCACCAATGAAGGACGATGCTGAATAGGCCGGCGTCGCCGTACGCGGCTTGTGCGGCTTCTTTCAGCTCGTTAATATGGCCGCCGTGGCCGTTCACGACGACGAGCTTACGGAACCCCATCCGGCCGAAGCCCGCGAACGTTTCGGTCACGTATTGCCTAAACGTCGCCGACGTAACGGTATGTGAGCCGGGATAAGGCAGCAGGCTTCGCGTAACGCCGTAGTTTACGGTGGGCGCTATTATCAAACTCAGCCGCGCGGCGAGTCGTTCGGCGAGGTACTCTGGTATTATGATATCGGTCCCGAGCGGGATGCCGCCGTGCGCCTCGACGGTGCCTATGGGGATTACGACGCCGTCGTACGTGGCCGGCACCATGTTCCTGAATTCTTTCCAATTAAGCTCCGCCAACCGCGGCGCGTTACCTGGCTCTTGGGCCATATTTTCCTCCGGAACCTAGTCGCCGACGACGGTTACCGTGATTTCCCGGCGCCGTTTTTTATTGTCGAAATCGATGAAAACTATCTGCTGCCAAGTACCCAAGGCCGGCCCGCCGCCGGCGACCGGGAACGCGAACGTCGGCCCCAGAAGCGACGAGCGTACGTGCGAGTGGCCGTTGCCGTCGCCCCAACGGGCGTCGTGGCCGTACCGCTCGCCCTTGGGCGCGAACTTTTCGAAAAGGTTTTTTAGGTCCGACACCAACCCGGGTTCGTATTCGACGGTCGTAATCCCGACCGTCGACCCGGGCGACGCCACGAGGCCGATACCATCCTTTATCCCCGAGGCCGCGACGAGTCGCACTACCTCGGCCGTAACGTCGTGGATTTCGGCGTCGCCCTTACACGAAAGTTCGAATGAATCGCTATAAACGGTCATAAGACCCCTTTCGTTCCGCGGAAACGCGCGCCGGCCTCGCCGGCTGGTTTTTTATTTACCTCTGTTTTAAATAAGCCCACAACGCCGCCGCGGCCTCGTCGTACAAAGCCGCGTCGCCCGCTGTACTAACGAACCCGGCCCCGCCCGCGAAGACGAGGTCGTAAGGCCGCGCTTCCCGCGGCGTAGCCCACACGACGACGTCGCCGGCCAAGCGCCGCGGCGCGCCGCGCTCGTCGAAGAGCGCGTCGTCGGCCGATATAATTACGAAAGCGACGCCCGCCGCCGCCGCGGCCGCCGCCAATTCGTCTGGATCGGGCGACGCCACAAATCCCTCTATCGCGAAATCACCGGCCCGGCAAGCAACGACGGCGTCGACATCGGCGAATTTACTTTCGTAATCGGCTAATTTGACTTTGTTCGTCGTCCCGACCTCTACGACGTTCACGCCTTCGAGGTAATCGAAAGTCGTTGCGCCCGATCGAAACGTAAAGATGTCGCGCGTCGCGACCACCGCGGCGCCGACATCCCGCGCCGCGTCCCGTACGCGCGCTTTGCCGCCGGCATAGACGGCTACGGCAGCGTCCTCGCCCGCGACGTACGCCCACACCGCCGGGGCGTCCTCGCGCAACGCCGTCGCGGCTGCGAACGCCGCCGTGCCCTCTACGGAAGCGGCGCCGCCGGCCTTCCCAACCGTCGCTACGGCACGCCTGACGAGGAATTTGACCAGGTCGGCCGGAAGCGGGGCCGCGTCCTCAAGCGATTCCCACGCCTCGAGGCACGCGTTGACCGACGGCGGCCTGGCGCCGACCGTTACCGTAAAATACGCGCCGCCGTCGGTTAGAGCGCCCTTAAGGCCGACGCGCTGGCCCCGGGCGTCCACGACGTATAAAGCGCCATCGCCGGCGGCCCGCCTTTGCCCTTCGGACAATACGCTCTCGACGGGCGCGCCGGCCCGTACCTGTAGCTCGCTGCCGTCGACGACTACCTTCATTCGCCTACAAACTCTATCCTTCCCGCCGGCAGTTCCGGGACGGCCCGGCCTTCGCGCAGGCCTGAGGCTACGACGTCGTAGAGGACGAGGCCGGTCTTATATGCCGGCTCGAGCGACGCAAACATCCCGTACCCGTCACCACCCTCAGCAAGGAAGTCCGGCATCGCAACCTTGTAGGTGACGCCGTCGTCGAGCGGTCCCCCACCCACGTTCACGGCCGCCAGTATACTACCCGGGCCGACGGCGTATTCACAACCCGAGACCTGTAAAAAGCCGCCTTCGCCCACTTTCTCCCGGGCGCACAACTCGAAAGCCTGGCGCAGCGTAGCCCCCGGCACGTCGAGAACGACGACCTCGTTGCCGAACGGTAGCGCGGTCAGGACGTCGCCCAACGTAATCTCGCCCGGGCCCAAATCCGCACGGACGCCGCCGCCGTTCACCAGCGCTACGTCCGCCCCCGTCGCCTCGCGCATCAGGTCCGCGACGAAGTCGCCGAAGTTGGTCTCCTTTTCCGTAACCGCCTTCCGATTTAGGACGGTATCTACGGTGCCGACGACGACGTCGAGCTTCTCCGAAAGGCCCTTCTTGTATTCCTCGATGACAGCCGCAACGGCTTCGTCCGACGGCGCCGCCCCGGTGACGGGCATAAGTTCATAACCCATCAAACTAAGCTCGCCGTCGTCGCCCACCCCCAAGTCCATCCGGCCTAAGTATATCCCGTACTCGTACGCGGAACAGACGAGCGTCTTGCCGACTTTGGCCGGCTCGTCGACTTTCGTGTGAGTATGGCCGCCGACGATCACGTCCAACTCGGGTACGTCGCCGGCGAGGGCGAGGTCGTTCTCGAAGCCGAGGTGCGTAAGCGCCACTATCGCGTCAGCGTCTTCGCCGTACTCACTTATCACGGCCTTCGCCGTCGCCGCCGGGTCGGCGAACGCCAGGCCGACGACGTTGCGCGGCGCCGTCGTGATGGGCGTCTCGGCCGTGGTTAGACCTATCACGAGAACCCTTTTATCGCCCGCCTCGAGCCACGTGAACCCTTTCGTAAAAGCCGCGTTCCCGGCCTCCTCCGCCGCCGAAACGTTGGCGCTAATCACGGGGAAATCCGCCAACTCTATGAGGTGGCGCAGGTTCTCCTGGCCGTAGTCGAACTCGTGGTTGCCGAGGCACATCGCGCTCACCGCCATCTCGTTCAAGCACGCGAATTCGACCTCGCCGCGGTAAACCGTCGAGTACGGCGTCCCCTGCAGCGCGTCGCCGGCGATCAAGAGGAAGGTCGGCACGCCGGCAACTTCATTTTCGGCGCGGACTTCGTCCGCCAGGCCGGCAAGGCGCGCAAGGCCCCCCACCTCTCCTTCCGTTCCCGGGACCTCGAACGGCTCGAGGTGCGCGTGGAAGTCGTTGAAGAAGAGTATGGTGAACGGCTGAGCGGCCCAGGCTAAGACGCCGGCAAAAAATAGTAGTATAAAACATAGGTTTTTCATCGCGCTTCTCCTCTATCGGGTAAAAAAGGTGGGCATATTACGCCGCCGGCTCGAGGTACGGGCCGCCGAAGATATGGGCCTGGAATTTTTGAAGTTTGGCGTCTTCCCGCGTGTAGGCGTCGGGCGGGAGGCCCGCTTTCATACAAATGCCCTCCAGAAACTGTTCGCGGTTCCACCCCTGCTCCGGCGCCACCTGGGGCAACAATAGGCCGCTGCGGCCTCCCGCTTCGATGACCAGGCCGTCCTCGCCGACGACGATCTCGTTCGGATCTTCTACCGGTTGGAGGAGGGTCATAATCGATATCTCGATATATAGTCCTGGTAGTTCGGCCGGGGCCACGGGCGGGAAGCGCGGGTCGCGCAGCGCCGAGTTTATGGCCATATCGCGGACGGCGAGGTAGAGCGGCACCGTCGGCAGGACGTAGCCGATGCAGCCGCGTAACATGCCGCGGCTTTTCAACGTCACGAAGACGCCGCGTTCCTCGAGTAGCTCCGCCGATTCAGGCCGGGGCGGCTCGTACGTCCGGCCCTCTTCCACCGCGGCGCGCAACGTCTCGCGGGCAATTCTTAAAAGCTCCTTCTCGACCGGCGTTGTTGCCGGCGTTCCCTCTTCGCGCGGGACTTCAGCGCTCTCCGGCGGGCTCACTTTAACCGGCTCCTTTCTTTTACAGGCCCCCCCGGCCACAAACAACGCGGCGAGGCAGAACCATACCACAAACCCTTCGCACTTAGTCCTCATATTCTTACGCGCCACTTCTATAAACGCCCCGAGCGCAGTATCGCGAACACGAGCGACAAACCGAGAAGGCCGGCGAATACGAAACCGACGACGCCTAATATCGGGTAGCCGTACGCGTGCGGCCCTATCCCCGAGGCGAAGATCAGCGCCGAGCCTACGACGATGGACGCGACGACGACGGCGAAGGACAGCCGATTCATCGACCGGTCCAACTCCCCTATTGCATCGGAAAGGCCAAGGTGATCGAGGCCAAACTTGACGTTACCGCGCAGTAGCTTTTTGATTAAAACGCTGACGTCGCGGGGCACTTCGTTCAGGTAATAGTTTAAGTCGGATACGCCGTACGCGAAACTCTTCGTGAGGCTTACGGGGGAATAGCGCTTTTTTACGAGGTCGCGAGCGAACGGCGCCGCGATATCAACCAGTCGGAGGTTAGGGTCTAGGGTGCGGGCAAGGTTTTCGATAAGAACGATGGTCTTGGCTAGGAGAACAAGCTCGCGGGGCAACCGGACGCCGTTGCGATACGCGAGCACCGTAATCTCCTCGATCATCGTCCCTATCCGCATGTAGCGGAGCGGCATCGCGTAATACCGAGCCACCACTGCGGCGGCGTCGCTCTTAAACCTGTTGATATCGAGCAACTCGTCGGCGCCGCCAAGCCGGAGTACTTCCGTCGCGACGCGTTCGTAATTTCCTTCGCTAAAAGCGAGAAGGAACCCGCCGAGCGAATTCAAGTGGTCCGCGGTCAGGTACCCCATAGCGCCACAATCCACGAGCAGGATTTCGCCCCCCGGCGCGACGAGGACGTTCCCGGGATGGGGGTCGGCGTGGTAGAACCCGTCCACGAACACTTGCTTCATAAAACACTCGACCAGCCGGCGCGCTAACGCGGCGCGCTCAAGCCCCGCGTCCTCTATGGCCCGTACGTCGTCGGCGCGGACGCCCTCGAACCGCTCGACGACGAGAAGGCGGTCGGTGGTGTATTCCCAAAAAACACGCGGCGCCCGCGCCCCCTCAAACGATTCCAGGTTCTTTCGCAGGCGGTCCGTATTCCCGGCCTCGCTCGAGAAGTCGAGCTCCCGCTTAATCGTGACGGCGAATTCGCCGACGAGTTCGCGCGGTTGGATTGGCCTGAGCTCCGGAAACCGCTCGTCGAGTTTGACGGCCAGGTAACGCAGAATCTCCACGTCGGTCCTGACTACTTCCCGTATGCCGGGCCGTTGGACTTTTACTACCACGGCCTCGCCGCCGTGGAGAACCGCCGCGTAAACCTGCGCCAACGAGGCCGACGCCAACGGCTCCGGGTCGAACGACGCGAAGGCTTCGTCGAACGGCCGGCCGAGCTCGGCTTCCAAGACCGGTTTGATATCGTTAAACGCCAGCGGCGCTACGTGGTCCTGCAGCTGGCTGAATTCGCGGACGTACGTCGCCGGTAAAACGTCGGGCCGGGTCGCCAACATCTGGCCGAATTTTATAAAAGTAGGGCCCAGCTCCTCGACGACGCGGCGGATTTGCTCGGGGAACGTTACGGCGGACGGGGCCGCGGTCAAAGAGCGGCGAAGGCGCTTCGGCAAGCGGATGAGCTTATGCAGGTTCATCCGGACGACGACGAAGCCGAAACCTTCGGCTAGTAAAACTTCCAGAATCTGCCGCAGCCGCACCGCGTGCCGGTACGTACGTCCTATCCCTCGGAACAAGAAAGGCCGGACCATCGCCGTAAATCTACCATATCTAATATACGACTGCAAGGACGGCGGGAACGAACGGCCAAGGGGGCTTCTCACGTTCGTTAAAAGACCTGCGCGTAACTGGCGGTTCGCCGGATACCCCGGAGGGTAACCGTCAACGCTCTCGCACGGGAAATCCTTGCTTTACAATGCATATTCGTATAATATTAGCTGGCGCTTGGGGCCCTATGGAAGGGGCCTAGTAGAAAGGACGCCGGCCTAATGGAATCCCTGTTTTATCCACGGCGCCGCCGAAATCTAACCCGACGGCCCTGTATCGAAACGTGAGAGATAAAATGTTCATTTTCGTCAGCTAAAATTAGCTTTACAAATGCGCGAAAGTATGGTATAAGGCATAACTTCAACCAAGGTCGACACAATTAACTAGGAGGTAACTCGATATCGTAGAAAAGAGGGCCCGGGTGAACCGGCGGATACGAGTTCCGGAGGTTCGCCTTATAGACGAGGAAGGAGGGCAGGTCGGCGTAATCCCCACTCGCGAAGCGTTGGCCCAAGCCGAAGAGAAAGGCCTCGACTTAGTCGAGGTCGCGGCACAAGCTAGACCGCCCGTATGCCGAATAATGGATTACGGTAAATACCTCTACGAGCAACGAAAGCGGTCGCGCGAAGCCCGTAAAGGACAAACCGGCGGCCTCGTCAAAGAGATAAAGATAAGTTCAAAAATCGGAGCTCACGATATAGATTTTAAATTAAAACACATTAAGAAATTCCTCGAGCAAAAAAACCGCGTCAAAGTAACGGTTGTTTTCAGGGGCCGAGAAGTATCACACTCCGAGCGCGGCCGCGAATTATTGGCTAATATCATATCCGCGCTCGACGGCTACGCCGCAGTCGAAAACCCGCCTTCTCTCGACGGTAGGCATATGACGATGCTGCTCGCGCCCGCCCAAAAACGATCGCCCCCCCGTGGCGATTAACGACGCGCCGGGTTAGAAAGGTAGTTACATGCCCAAGATGAAAACCAACCGGGGCGCCGCCAAGCGCTTCCGGCGCACCGCACGCGGGAAATTTATAAGGGACCGTTCGTACGGCGGCCACCTCATGACCGGCAAATCGCCGCGGCGGCGACGGCGGCTCCGCCGAAAAACCGCCGTCTCCCGGGTCGACCGTAAAGGAGTAAAGAAGTTACTCCCCTACGCGCGGCGCAAACGTTAACCTAACAAAAAGAAGGGTTCCGATGGTAAGGGCTACCAACGCGCCTCATCGGCGCCGTCGGCGTAAAAAAGTACTACAACGGGCCAAAGGCTTTCGCGGCGCGCGTAAAAACCTCTACCGGGTCGCGCGTAACGCGGCCTTTAAAGCCCGGCAACACGCGTACGCCGACCGCCGGCGCCGTCGGCGCATCTTAAGACGCTTGTGGATAACACGCATCAACGCCGCCGTCAGGCCTTTCGACCTACCTTACAATCGCTTCATGTGCGGCCTTAAGAAAGCGGGCGTCAACCTCAACAGAAAAATGTTAGCCGAAACGGCGGCGCGATCGCCCGGCGCCTTCCGTTCGTTGGTCGAAGTCGCGCGCAGCACTTTAAACGAATCTTAACACCCGGCGTCAAATCATTTCTTCACGGCTGCGTGGAAAGAGCCGCCCATGCCAGTTAACGAACAACCGGTAATCGCGTTGACCATGGGGGAGCCCGCCGGGATAGGCCCCGAAATAGTTGCCAAGTACGTCGCCGCCCTAAAGAGGACCGACTTTACCTTAGTCGTCGTTGGCGACCAGCGGCTGTTGCAGGACGCGGCGGCGAAATTTAAATTGAAAATCCGTAAACTCAACGTAGTGTCGAGGCCGAGCCGCGAGAAATTCGTACCGGACGCCCCCAACTTCACGTCGTTAAAAGCCGTGAACCCCAAAGACGTCGAGGCCGGTAAGCCGACGGCGAAGACAGGCCGCGCAGCGATGGCCTTCGTAGAAAAAGCCACCGACCTCGTAATGCTTCACCAAGTGGACGCCGTAGTGACCGCTCCTATATCGAAGAAGGCGATCAACGAAGCCGGGTACTATTTCGCCGGCCACACAGACTACCTTGCCAACCGTACGAATACTTCTAAATACGCCATGTGTTTCCTCGGCGACTCGTTAAGAGTCGCCCTGGCAACGGCACACTACGCTCTACGCAAGGTCCATTCCAAAGTAAAGCTGGCGCGCGTCGTCAGGACCGTATCCCTCTTCGACGAATTCCTGCGTACCATTGCCGTAAAAAAGCCCCGCATCGTCGTGACCGGCTTGAACCCGCACGCCGGCGAAAGCGGCCTGTTGGGCACCGAAGAAATCAACGAAATTGAACCCGCCATAGAAGCCTGCCGGGCCATGGATATAAACCTGGACGGGCCCGTAAGCGCCGAGGCCGCGTTTATCAAACACCTGGCGGGCAAGTACGACGGCGTGGTCGCTATGTACCACGACCAGGGCCTGGTCCCGCTCAAAGTTCTGAAACCCCACAAAACCGTAAACGTTACGCTGGGGCTCCCCTTCGTCAGGACGTCGGTCGGCCACGGCGTCGGCTTGGATATCGCAGGGCGAGGGGTAGCCAAAGTAGATAGCTTGAAGAACGCCGTAAATTTAGCCGCACAACTCGTGCGCGCCGAGCGCCCGCGGTGACCAAATAAACCCGCGGCGCCGAGGTAATTCCCAAATCGCATATTTTGAATCGGACGACACAAAACGAAATAGCCTTGAATAACGCCCCCGAATGCGCGGCACCCGGTAACGCCGACGAGGGCGGCGCGGGTGAGCGTAACGATTATTACTTTACGCTCGTGAACTCGCTCGCCCACGAAATCCGCAACCCACTCAACGCGTTATCGATTAACCTCAATTTGCTTTCGCGGCAAATAGGCAACGGCCCGGGCGCCGATAAACTGGACGCCGCCTTACGAGAGGTCCGGCGGCTCGACGAGCTGTTGACCGCTTTCCTCCGGTTTGCCCGCCCCAAAGTACCCAAAACGCAAGAGCTGAAGCTCGGCCACGTATTGGCCGACCTGAAAACGTTTATCGCGCCGGTGGCGGCTACGAGCGGCGTGACGTTAGAATTCGGACCGGGCTCCGACGTCGCCGTCAAAACGGACCCGGACCTTTTAAAGCAAGCGTTATTAAACGTTATTTTAAATTCTTTCGAGGCCGGCGCCAGCCGCGTCGACGTAGTCGCCGAAGACCGTGGCGACAACGTAGTCGTAACCGTACGTGACGACGGCCCTGGCTTAGCCGAACCCGCTCGAGCATTCGAACCGTTCTATTCAACGAAACCGGAAGGGTCCGGCTTGGGTTTGCCTACGGCGCGCGCCATCGCCGAATCTTTGGGCGGCCGACTCGAGCCGGGCGACGTATCGACCGGCGCCGAATTAAAGTTAACGATCCCCAAGAAACTGTCTTAAAATGGCAAACGTTACAACACGAGGAGGATCTCGATAGCCTATGTCCCCCAAGAAAAGCCGGTGGAATCGCGAAAAGATCGCCGCCGAAATAAAACAACTGTCAGACAAAGGCGTGCGGCTCACTGTCAAAAACGTCTCCCGGGAACACTCCGCCCTCTATAGCGCCGCGCTGCGGTATTACAGGAGCTGGAGCGACGCCGTAAAAGCCGCCGGCATCGATTACGATTCGATTAAGAAGGAAAGCCGGCGCGAAGCGGTGAAGAAGATTACCAAATGGGACCGCGCGCGCGTCCTGGCGGAGGTAAAAAAGGTCCCATTCGACAAACTCTGGTACGTGTACAAAAACAACGTCGCCCTCCATTCGGCAGCGCGCCGGGAATTCGGTTCGTGGCGCAAGGCGCTGGAGGCCGCGGGCTACGACTACGACGAGGTAAATAAAGCGGCGGGTACGCGTTACACGTCATGGACCAGGGAAAAAATAGTAAAAATGATCCGCGAATTACCTCCGGATCGCCTTTCCTACGGCAACATGACCAAAGAGAACTTGCTCCTCTATTCTGCGGCGTACCGCAGGTTCGGAAATTGGCAAAACGCGTTGCGCGCCGCGGGTTTGCCGGAAGAACTCGTCAAGAAGAGTTTCAAGAACCGGAAGTGGACGCCCGAGCGCATAATCGAAGAGATCCAAGAGAGATATCACTCGGGCGGGAAGCTGGCCAGCGGGTACATGCAGCGCCACGACCCCAGCCTCTTCTCCGCGGCTTTCAGGCGCTTCGGCTCGTGGGGCGACGCCATCGGCGCCGCGGGAATCGACTATAAAACCATCCTGCGCAATAAAGCCCACACTCGCTAGACGGCCCCCTTTACCGACGAAAAAAGCCCCGGCCTGAGCCGGGGCTTTGCGTTCTGTATTCGGCCCTAGTTTTTAATATCGTCACTGCGCGAACGTTGACGGATGAACGCCGGGATGTCGAATTCCGAACTCAGGAGAGCATCGTCGAAATCTATTTCTACGCCATCGGGGGGCGCGGGAGGAAGCGGTGCCGCGTGGACCATTGACGCCGGGATCTGAGTCTCGCCAAACACGCTCACCTCTTGCACCGGGGGCGCCTCGAAACCCGTCGCGATGACAGTTACGCGGAATTCATCCAAACTCTCTTCCACCACCGCGCCGACGATGATGTTCGCGTCGTCGTCGGCGACCTCGTTGACAATGCTTACCGCCTCGTTTATCTCGTGGAGCGACATGTCGACCCCGCCGGTTACGTTGATGAGGATCCCGCGCGCACCCTTGATATTCATACCGTCGAGCAAGGGGCTGGAGATGACGTTCTGCGCCGCGGCCGCGGCCCGGTCCTCGCCCACGCCGACGCCGGTGCCCATTATAGCGCTCCCGCCGGCTTCCGACATTACGGCGCGGACATCCGCGAAGTCTACGTTTATAAGACCCGGAACCGTGATGAGGTCCGATATCCCGCGGACCGCCTGCACTAGGACGTCGTCGGCTAACCGGAAGGACTCCGTGATGGTGGTCTCGCGTGCTACGATCTTAAGGAGTTTCTCGTTGGGGACTACGATGAGCGTGTCCACCCGGTCCGCCAACTCCGCCAGGGCGACTTCGGCAATCTTGAGACGCCGCGGCCCCTCGAAATGGAAAGGCCTGGTCACCACCGCTACCGTTAACGCACCGATCTCACCTGCGATCTCCGCGATTATTGGACCCGCGCCGGTACCGGTGCCGCCGCCCATCCCGGCCGTTATGAAGACCATGTCGGACCCGTCGAGGGCGCGGTACAGCGCTTCGCGGTCCTCCTCCGCGGCGAGGCGACCGACGTCCGGTTTCCCGCCGGCTCCCAGGCCGTTGGTGAGGCGGGAACCGATCTGAATCTTTTGAAGGGCCTTCGATTGACGCAGTACTTGGGCGTCGGTGTTGGCGACGATAAACTCCACGCCCCGGATCTTGGCGTCGATCATCCGGTTCACGGCATTTCCGCCGCCGCCGCCGATCCCCATCACCTTTATGGTGGCGAAATGTTCGTATTCCGGCGTGAACTCGAGCATTTTATTACCTCCGTTAAAAGATGTTTTCCATCCAGGATTTCATTTGGGAAAAGATCTTATGGAATATAACCGCGTCGTTGTCAGAGCCTTCGTGGAACCGGCCCCCTTCCGGCAAGTCGTATAGGATCAGGCCGACGCCGGTGGCGAAGATGGGGTCGGCTACCGAATCTGACAGGCCGGTGACGCCGAGCGGAACGCCGATGCGAGTAGGCATATTGAATATCTGCTCGCCGAGCTCGGCTATGCCCTCCAAATTGGCGCAACCGCCGGTGAGCACGACGCCCGCCGCGAGATGGTCCGCGTATCCCGATTCGTTTATCTCGCGCTTCAGAAGCGTGATTATCTCCTCCAACCGGGCTTGGACGATCTCGGCTATATAACTACGGTCTATCATCCGAGCGCGCCGGCCGCCTACGTCGACCACCTCGACAACGCCGTCCTCGTCCACGAGCGACGCCATGGCCAACGCGTACTTCTGCTTTATCTGCTCCGCGGCCAGGCGGGGCGTACGCAACCCCACGGCCAAGTCGCGCGTGATCTGGTCGCCGCCTACCGCCAATACCGACGTATGCCGGACCGAACCCTCGTGGAAGACGGCTACGTCGGTCGTACCGCCGCCCATGTCCACCAAAGCCACGCCCAGCTCCATTTCGTCGGGAGTAAGGACGGCGCGCGCCGACGCCAGTGGCTCCAAAACTAACCTGGCGACTTTCAGGTCCGCCCGGTTTACGCTTCGCACCAGATTCTGCGCCGACGTTATCGCGCCCGTTACGATATGTACGTCCGCCTCGAGGCGCGTCGCGACCATCCCGCGCGGGTCCCGTATGGCGCGTTGATCGTCAACCGCGAATTCCTTGGGAAGGACGTGTAGGACCTCCCGATCCACCGGTAGCGCGATGGCCTTAGCTTGTTCGATGCACCTCTCGATGTCTTTCTGCGTTATCTCGCGGTCGGCGCTCGAGATGGCGACGATGCCTTTGCTGTTCATACTCTTGATGTGGCCGCCGGCAATGCCCACGTTCACTTCGCCGACCTCGACCCCAGCCATCTGCTCCGCTTCGCGAACCGCCTCCACCACCGACTGGACCGTGCTCTCGATATTCACGACCATGCCGCGTTTGCTGCCCAACGAGGGCGCGAGCCCCGTGCCCAAAACCTCGACCGCGGGGCCGCCGTCTCGTTTGGCTATCACACAACAAACCTTGGTCGTGCCGACGTCCAGGCCGGCGACTATGTTAAATCGCTCCGTCATCCGCCGAACCACCTCCCGCGGCGCCGCCGACGCCGCGACTTCCGCCCGTCACTATAACGTCCGTGCCGAAACGGGTATCGTACGTTATTAAGGCGCCGCTATTCGCCCGCGTGGCCTCGAAAACTCGCCGGAGACGCCGGGCCGCCGACTCGTCGAAACCCGCGGCGTACTTCACCTTATATCGGCCCGCGGCCAACACGACGACCCGCTCGCCGACGTCGACGTATTCTACCGCGGCGGCCCACGCCGGGTCGACGCCGCCCAGCGCCTCCGCCGTCGCCAGCGCATCCATTACGTCGCCGCGGGTCACCCTTTTACCGGTAACTCCGCCCGACGCGCGGAAGCGCATACCGACCAGAACGGGAACATCCTCGTACCCGGCCGCCATCGGCTCGAGCACGACGCCGTCGGACGAGATTTTATACAACGCACCGTTTATTATTACCGCCGCAGCCGCCGGCCGTTCGTCGACCTCTACCAATACTTCCGCCGGCAGCCGGCGCCGGATTTCCGCGCATCTGATGCGAGGGTGCCGGCAAAGCTTTTCTTCCGCCTTCTCGAGGTCGACCCAGAATAGGTTGTCGCCGGCCTCCAAATCCGCCGCCGTCAAAACCTCGGTAGATGTTAAATACGACGCGCCGCGAACCGTATATCGACCCAGGCGCCACGGCGCGGACGTAACGGACGCGTAAACGAGGAACGCCGCCAAGAAGACAGCAGCCGAGACGACCGCCGCCGCCGCCAGACGCTTTCCTATGGCGCTCGCGGACGGTCGGCGCCTCCGCCGGCGCGCCGGCCTAACTCCCAACGTCCGCCCTTCGTCCCGGACCTCAGCCACGGTGGAAATCTCCTACTAGTTTGATCTCGAGTTCCAACGTCACGCCGAATTTTTCTCTTACGGCTTCGCGGATTTCCTCGATAAGGTCGTATATATCGGCGGCGGCAGCGCCGCCTTCGTTAACGATAAAATTAGCGTGCTTGGCCGAGACGACTGCGCCATCCCGCGTCAATCCTTTCAGCCCCGCCTTATCAATTAACTCCCCGGCGGCGGGACCCTCGGTAGGGTTCTTAAAAACGCATCCCGCCGACGCCGCGCCAAAAGGTTGAGTCGCGCCGCGCCGGGCCTTGTACTCCTCGGTTAGCGCATGTACCCGCCCCACGTCCGATCCCGCAAGGCGGAACGCCACCTCAGTAACGGCGAACGGCCCGACGACGGGAAAATCGGCGAAGCGGTATCCGTGCTCGACATCCGCCGCCCCCAGCCGTTGACACGAGCCGTCGGCCGTTACAACTCCAACGTAATCGACGCAATCCCACGTCGCGGAGCCGAACGCGCCGGCGTTGGCGCAAACCGCTCCCCCCACCGTGCCGGGAATACCTACCGCCCACTCCATGCCGGACAACCCCATCTCGACACAACTATTTACGAGCGACGGCAACAACCGTCCCGCGCCCACGACGACTTCGCCGTCTTGCACCGAGATATGCGCCATGGTATTGCATATTTTGAGGACGACGCCGTCGAAACCGGCGTCCGCGACGAGCACGTTGCTCCCGGCACCCATCACGAAAGTATCCTCGCCCGAGACGAAAACCTCACGTACGTCGTCGGTCGTCGCCGGTACGACCAGATACTTGGCCGGCCCGCCTACCCGGTACGTCGTATGACGCGCGAGCGCCGCGCCCTCCGCGACCGACCCCTCTATGCGGTCCTGCCACCGGCTCGACGAACCGCCGTTAATCGGTAAGAAAACGCAATACATCTTCCGCGACCTTCCACGCGTCTCCCGCGCCTACGTGTACGATTACGTCACCCGGCCGCATTACCGCGGCCACGCGCGCCGGAACGTCGGCCTTATCCGGTATGTGATATACGTCGCCGTGGCCTTGGCGAACCAGGCCGGCGACGATACCTTCTTCCGAGACGCCCACGATAGCGGCCTCTCCTGCGCCGTAAATCCCGGTAACGATGATGACGTCGGCCGCCGCCAACGCGCCGGGGAATTTCTTCATCTGGTCGCGCGTCCGCGTATAACGGTGCGGCTGAAACACCGCCACCAAACGCCTTCCCGGGTAAGCCTGGCGGAGCGCGGCCAACATCGTCTCGATTTCACGCGGGTGGTGCGCGTAGTCGTGCATCACCGTTACCGAACCCTGCACTTGGCCCAACCGTTGGAATCGCATTTCGACTCCTTCGAATTCCTCCAACGTCTTTTGAACGGTGTCGAAGCTTACGCCGACGACGACGGCGAGGGCCGCGGCCGCCGCGGCGTTCAAGGCGCTGTGTTCGCCGGGAAGGTTAACCGTCAGCCGGCCGAACCGTTCGCCCTTGAACGCCAGCTCGAACGACGTTTTAAGACCTTCGGCTACGATATTGGAAACGACGACGTCGCATTCGGGCGAAGTACCGTACGTCATCGTCGGCTTCGAGATGCGCTCGAGAACGGCGGCGACGCCCGGGTCGTCGGCGCATACCAGGTTCAGGCCGTAAAAAGGCACCTTGTTCAAAAACTCGACGAAGGCCTCCTGCAACCGCTCGAAGGTTCCGTAGTAGTCCAGGTGGTCTTCGTCGACGTTGGTGCATATGGCGTATATGGGCGAGAGTTTTAAAAACGAGCCGTCGCTCTCATCGGCCTCCGCGACGAAGTAATCCCCCTCGCCCAATTTGGCGTGGGTGCCCACGCTGTTCAAACGGCCGCCGACGACGAAAGTAGGTTCGAGGCCCCCCTCGGCCAGAAGCGTCGCCAAAATCGACGTCGTCGTCGTCTTACCGTGCGTGCCGCAGACCGCGACCCCTTTCTTTAATCTCATCAGCTCCGCCAACATCTCGGCTCGCGGAATAACCGGAACGCGCCGCGCCCGGGCCTCCATCACTTCGGCGTTGTCGGCCGGTATGGCCGCGGAGACGACGACTACCTCGGCGTCGCCCAGGTTTCCCGCGGCGTGGCCCTCGTAGACCTTTACGCCCAGCTCGCTAAGGCGCGCCGTAACCTCGCTCGGCCTAGCGTCCGATCCGGACACGTCGAAACCCAAGTTGTTAAGTATCTCGGCCAGGCCGCACATCCCGGCGCCGCCGACGCCGACGAAGTGGATCTTCTTTATGGGCCCGAAATCGGTCACGTCCCAACCCCTATAAGGGCCAACGCCGCGCGCGCGACCTGTTGGGCCGCGTCGGGGCGGCCTAGCTCACGGCCCGCGCGCGCCATCGCCCCCCGTCGTCCGTCGTCGTTTTGAAGTTCCAAGATAAGCGCCGCCAGTTTGGCGCCGTCCAGATCCTCGTCTTCGACGACGACGGCCGCGCCCTCTTGTTCCACGTACGCCGCGTTGCGTTGTTGGTGGCCGTGGGCCGCGAAGGGATAAGGCACCAGGACCATCGGCCGGCCGAAAGCGAGGACTTCCGCCACGCCGCCGCCGGCGCGGCATACCACTAAGTCGGCGGCCCGGTAACAGTCGTATATTTCGTCGAAGAACGGCCGCACAACGAGGCGCCCTCGCCAAGGCGCGGGTACGTCGAGCGTCGCGGCGTCGCCCGTCTGGACGACGAGTTGTACATCCCGGTCGACGAGCTCGTCCAACGCGGCCGCCGTCGCGCTAACGAGGCGCTGCGCGCCCTGGCTGCCGCCGAATACGAAGACGGTAAAAGTCCTGGCGTCAAGGCCGAGCCTGGCGCGCGCCCCCTCCACGTCGTCGGCGTCGCGGACGTCGCGCACGGGGTTACCCGTCACGACGACCTTGACGCGGTCGGCGAGCCAATCGCGCGACGGCTCGAACGCTACGCACGCTAAGTCCGCGACGCGGGATAATAACCTGTTGGTCAGCCCCGGTATTATGTTCTGCTCCAGTATTGCCGTCGGCGTCCGACGAAGCCGCGCCGCAACGACCACCGGCGCGCTGCCGTACCCGCCGGTCCCTATCACGAGCGCGGGTTTAAGCTCGCGAAGCAGCTTACGCGCCCGCGCCGCGGCGCAAGCGAACCGAACGGGCATCAGGAGGTTGAGCGGGTGCAGACTACGCTCGAGGCGCGGCGCCCGCAAAACACGATACCCGTACGGCTTTGCCGCCAGCGCCCGCTCCTCTACCGGCCGCCCGGTACCGACGAAAGTTATACCGGCCCGGGGCGCCGCGGTCGTTATTGCGTCAGCAGCGGCGAGCCCCGGGAAGAGGTGGCCGCCGGTCCCACCGCCCGCGATAACGATCCGAAGTATCTCTTTGTTCGACGTCATCGTTTTAAACGTAGTCGACGAACGTGCCGTTCAGCGACGCCGACGGCATCTCGCGGCGGGCGTACCCGAAAGCGCTGTCGACGCCGGAACGCCGGGCGATACTTATTAATATCCCGACCGCGGCGAACGTGGCGACGAGCGACGTGCCGCCGTAAGATATAAACGGCAGCGGGATGCCGGTTGTGGGTATTAAACCGGTGACGACGCAAAGGTTCACCGCGGCGCAAAGGCCCACGACGGCAGTCAACCCCGCCGCCAAGTATCTGCCGAAGGCGTCGCTCGCCCGCGCCGCGGTCTTGAAGCCGGCCGCAACCAGGATCGCGAACGCCGCCAGCGCCGCCGCCGCACCCACGAAACCGAACTCCTCGCCTAAAATAGCGTACACGAAGTCGGTATGGGCTTGGGGCAAGTAGAATAGTTTCTGGTTGCTAGCGCCGAGGCCTCTGCCTAAAAGGCCGCCCGAACCGAGCGCGATCAAAGATTGTATTACCTGGTAGCCGCTGCCGCGTGCGTAACGCCACGGGTCGACGTAAGATATCAGCCGCGAAATTTGGTACTTCTGCGCGGATATCATTATCGCCAAGAGCGGCACCACTAACGCCCCGGCGCCGACGATGTACCGGAACCGGACGCCCGCCAGAAAGAGCATCACGAACGCCGAAGCGGCGATGAGAAAAGCCATGCTGAAATCGGGTTGCACCGCCACCGCCGCGAACATCACGACTACCGCGCCGAGGGGAAGCCACTTCTCATACGCGTTTTCGAGCTGGCCGCGTCGGGCGATGTACTTCGCCAACACGAAAACCGTCGCCAATTTCGCTAGTTCCGAGGGTTGGAGATAGAATCGCCCCAATTTCAGCCAACGGTGAACCGGCGCGGCGTAACTCCCGACGCCGAAGGCCAACGTTAAAACCAGTAGCGAAACCGCGACGATCACCGCGGGCCAGGCGAGCCGTCGCCACAGATGATAATCGGCAAACGCGCAAAACGCGCCCACGGCCAAGGCCACCGCCAAATTGATCAAGTGACGTTTCAGGAAGTACATGCTATCGCCGTCGTACTTCACGTACGCCAGGGCCGCGCTCGACGAGAAAACCATGAGCACGCCCGCCGTCGCCAGCATAAGCGATACGGCTATCAACGTAATGACGAGTGAACGCGGCATTCTTTAACTGGCCTCCCGGCTCAACTCGGCCACGGCTCTTTTGAAATCGTCGCCCCGTTCTTCGAAATCGCGGTACTGGTCCCACGACGTGCAAGCGGGTGAGAGAAGTACGACGTCGCCGCGCCGGGCCGACGCCGCGGCCCTGGCCACCGCTCCCCCCACGGTATCCACTCGCTCGAGAGGAACGACACCTTCAAAAACGGCGGCGAGCTCGTCGCGCGCGGCGCCGTAAAGTACCGCCAGCCGCACTTTCCCGCGCGCCGCAGCCGCCAATGCCCCGAAATCGCCGCCCTTCGATTTGCCCCCTGCGATCAATATTATAGGCCCCTCGAAAGTAGCGAGTGCCGTAAGCGTGCTCGCCACGTTCGTGGCCTTGGAATCGTTCACGTAACGTACGCCCCCCGCTTCCCCGACGAACTCCAACCGGTGCGGCAGCCCTTCGAATTCGACGAGGGCTTCCGCTATCGCCCGGGGGGATACGTCCATCGCCAACGCCGCGCAGGCCGCCGCCATCGCGTTCGATAGGTTATGGGGCCCGGGCAACCGTATATCGCGATTCGGCAACAACGTCCCCTTCTGCACACGGACATCGTACGCTACGTCGTCGCCGGCGAGCCACACGCCGGGCCCCGGCGCCGCGCCGCGCCCGAACAACAACACCGCGGCCTGAAGTTCGTCCCGGTTACCGGAAGATTCTTCGTCCGCGTTCAACACCGCGTAGTCCTCGGGCCGCTGGTTTTCGAACAGGCGCCACTTCGTGCGATAGTACGCGGCCGGCGAGCCATGCCGGTCCAAATGGTCGGGCGCGAGGTTGAGCAATACGGCTACGCGCGGCCTGAACGTCACGGCGTCCTCAAGCTGGAACGATGAAACCTCGGCCACAACCGTGGTCGTCGGTCGGATTTCCGCCCCCACCGCGGTCAACGCGACGCCTATGTTGCCGGCGACGACCACGTCTTCGCCGGCCCGCCGGAAGATCTCGCCCAAAAGAACCGTCGTCGTCGACTTCCCGTTGGACCCGGTGACGGCGACGACGCGTTCCGTCACGAGCAGGCGGTACGCCAACTCGAGCTCGCCTACGACCTCTATACCCTTTTCGCGGGCGGCTACTATAAGGGGCGCTTCCCAGGGAACGCCGGGGCTACGAACAAGGAGGTCCACGCCCGCGAGTAGCGCCGGCGTTTGGTCGCCCGCGCGGAGCTCCACGCCGGCACCGGCGAGCTCCCGGGCTTCCTTGCTCAGTTCGTCGGCCGGCTTTTCGTCACAGGCCACGACCTCAGCGGCCGCCGGCGCAAGCGCCCTGGCCGCCGCTACGCCGGAACGCCCCAATCCGACCACCAGGACGCGGCGGCCGAGGAAGGCTTCCAGTTTCTCCTCGTACGTGCTCACCTTATCTTCAACGTCGAAAGGCCGATGACGGCGCATATCGCCGAAATCAACCAGAAACGGATCGTTATCTTAGGCTCAGCCAAACCCTTGAGCTCGTAATGGTGGTGCAGCGGCGACATCTTGAAGACGCGCCTGCCGCCTGTGGCCTTGAAATACAGTACCTGGATAATAACCGACAACGTCTCGATCACGAAAGCGCCGCCCACTATGACGAGCAACAACTCTTGTTTAATAAGAATCGCGACGGTGCCGATGCCGCCGCCCAGCGGGAGCGCGCCCGTATCGCCCATAAACACCTGGGCCGGGTAGCTGTTGAACCACAAAAAGCCCAGCAGCGCACCTACCATGGCGGCCATATATACCGTTAACTCGGCGCCGCCCGATACGTACATCACCTGGAGGTATCCGGCGAAATTGACGTTCCCTACGACGTAACACATCACCGCGTAGGCCGCGCCCGTGAAGAGCATCGCGCCCGCGGCGAGGCCGTCGAGGCCGTCGGTCAGGTTAACGGCGTTGGTCGAACCGACGACCGTGATCATCACCAAAAGGATATAGAAGGCGCCGACGTTGACGACTACGTTCTTGAGGAAGGGGAACGTAAGCCAGGTGGTCATGCCGTTATCGAGCGGGAAGAAATACACGAAAAGGCCAATAGCCAGCGCCAGTAAAGCCTGGCCGAAAAACTTCCATCGTGCGAGCAAGCCCAGCGGTTTCTTGACCACCAGTTTCAAATAGTCGTCGGCGAAACCCATCGCACCCAGGGAGATAGTCACTATGAGGATGGCGATGACGTACCGGCTCGTGACGTCGGCCCATAAGATTGTCGGCACGACTATGGCCGCCAATATCAGCAGGCCGCCCATCGACGGCGTCCCGGCTTTCTGAAGGTGGCGCCGCGGGACCTCCTCGCGGATTATCTCTTCGACCATCTTTCGCTTGAGGAACCTAATGAGCGGCGGCCCCAAAAGGACGGCTATCAAAAACGCCGTTACGGCGGCGTAGGCCGAGCGGAAAGTGACGTAGCGAAAGAGGTTGAGCCACGAAATTTCGGTATGTAATGGATACAGTAGCAGGTAGAGCAACCGTCAGCCTCCTTGGACGTCGACGCCCAGCTTGTCTAAAACTCCTTCCAACCGCACGGCGCGGCTGGCCTTTACTAAGATGACGTCGCCGGGTTTCAACCACGCCGCCAGAAAGTCGGCCAGTTCGTCCCGGTCTTGGAAGGAGAGCGCGGCCTCGCGCGACATCCCATCCGCGCGCGCGCCTTCCACGATCAGACGGCCCCCACCGCCCAGGCCCACGACAACGTCGAGCCCCGCCTCGGCGGCGAATTTCCCTACGTCTCGATGGGCCTGTTCCGCCGTCGCCCCCAGCTCGAGCATATCGCCCAATACGGCGACGCGGCGACCGTCGGCCGGCGCGGCCGCCACGAGACCGATGGCGGCTCTCGCCGCCTGCGGCGACGAGTTGTAACAATCCACGAAGAAAGTTACGCCTCGGCCGTTGACAACCACCTTGGAGCGGAGTTCTCTGCCGGCGTAAGCGGTCAGGCCGACCGCGACATCTTCTTCCGGCACGCCCAAAACGTAACCTACCGCCGCCGCGGCCAGCGCGTTCATTACGTTGTATTGGCCGGGGAGAGGCAACCGGACTCGCGCCCCGCCGGCGAGCTTAAAGGTCGAACCGCGGAAACCTTCCGCGGCCAAATCCTCGGCCCGTACATCCGCATCCTCGGCCGTTCCGAAAGTAACGACCTTCAGGCCGTTAACGAGCTCTTCTGCCATAGAGACCACCAGCGGGTCGTCGGCGTTCAAGGCCGCCGTCCCGCCGGGTTTGACGTAGTTGAGCAGCGCCATCTTCTCGCGACGCACCGCAGCCACGTCGCCGAAAAATTCTAAATGCGTCGGCGCGACGTTCGTGATGACGGCCACCGTCGGCGCCGCGGCGTCGGCCAACGGCGCCATCTCGCCGGGCGCGCTAACGGCCAGCTCGAGCACGAGCACCTCGTCGTCGTCCTCAAGCGCAAGTATAGAAACCGGTACGCCCACCTCGTTGTTGTAATTGCCGGGGGCGACGCGTACGCGGTACTTGCGGGCCAAAACGGCCTCTATCAAGTCTTTGGTCGTCGTCTTCCCGCAAGAGCCGGTTACGGCTACCACCGGCCCCGAGAACTCGTGCCGCCGGGCGCGGGCCAAAATCCGCAGTGCCTCGAGAGTATCCTCGACCAAGACTTGGGGTATCGCTTCGGGCACTTCGCGGGCGACTACCGCAGCCGCGGCACCCCTCGCGGCCGCGTCCGCTACGTAATCGGCGCCGTCGTGCCGGGCGCCGAGCAGGGCGACGAAGAGGTCTCCCGAGCGGACTAACCTACTGTCGGTACTCACCCCCGCAAGGCGAACGCCTCCGTCGCCCGAGACCTCGGCACCGAGCAAATCGACAACCTCACGCAGCGTCCAATTAACGCTCACGGCCTCACCCGGCTATTTCGGCCCCGGTCGCCGGCGACGGCTTCCCCGCGGCGGGAGAAAGCCTCGGCCGCGGTGACCGGCGTTCCGCTAACATTAGCGTGCATTCAGCGTCCAATTTCGCGCCCGGCGCCGGCAACTGGTCGACTACCCAACCACCGCCGCCGCGCAGTTTAACCGTAACGCCCGAAGGCCCCAAGCGCCTCATGGCCTCCCGGACCGAAAGGCCGACGACGCTCGGCATGCCGCCGGCGCCGCCGCCCAACTTCAATAGGACGACGCTGCCGGCCTCCGGGGGCGTCCCGCCATCTGCCGAGCTCCACAAAACGCGGCTTCCCCTTCCCTCGAAACGGGCGCGGAGACCCGCCGCCGTCAGGCGTTTTATCGCCGTCGACGCGGCGACATCCCGGAACGTGACGGCGGCGCGATTACCGGCGGGCGGAGCCGGTAAATCCAGCGTGCGGCCGCCGGCGGGAAGCACATTTAGCGCCGGCAAGATATCCGCGGCAACCCGGGCGCACGCCGGCGCCGCTACCTTGCCGCCGAAGACTTCGCCCCGCGGTTTCCTTATCGTAACGAAGATCACGACGCGGGGGTCGTCGGCCGGGAAAATCCCCAAAAAAGACGAATGATACGCGCCGAGCACGTATCCCCGGCCGCCGGGGGAAGCGATCTCCGACGTCCCGGTCTTGCCGGCTACGCGGTACCCGGGCAGCCGGGCCAACTTGCCGCCGCCGCGCTCGACGACGAGCGTCATCATCTGTCTTACCGCAGCCGCCGTTTCGGCGGAGATCACCCGCCGCTGAGTCTCGGGTGCGAAACGCCGGAGCGTTCGACCGTTCTCGTCGACTATGGCCGAGACGAGCATCGGCTTGACCAACTTGCCGCCGTTGGCGAGAACGCAAGCTGCGGTAGCGAGCTGCAGGGGGGTGGCCGAGAGCCCCTGACCGAAACTGGCGAACGCCCGGCCGAGCGGCCTTTTGAATTCGTCGTAACGGAGGATACCCGGGTTCTCGGCCGGCAGCTTTACGCCGGTCCGCTCGCCGAAGCCGAACCTGCGCAAATACTCGTAATAACGACGGCCACCCAACCTTTGGGCAATAAGGACTGCGCCGATATTACTGGAGCGCTCGATTATCTGCGACGGCGTGAGCGGCTCGGCACGGGGTTTGACGTCCGTTACCTCGAAACGCCCCAGACGTAAAGCTTTCGAACAATCGAAAATATCGCGCGTCGATACGACCCGCTCCTCCAACGCCGCGGCTACGAGAAAAGGTTTCACGATCGACCCGGGCTCGAGGGCCGACGTAACGGCGTTGTTGCGCCAACAGGCCGGCCGGTACTCGCCGTAATCGTTGGGGTCGTACGCGGGATAGGAAGCCAGCGCGAGTATTTCTCCGCTGTGGGGGTCCATGGCGACCGCGGCACCGGCTTCGGCGCCGTATCGTTCGCAACTCGCTCTCAGCTCGCGTTCGGCGACATATTGGCACCATTTATCGATGGTCAGGACGCACCCCAAGCCATTCATCGGGGGTACAAAGTTATCGGTCAGGTCCGGGAGAGCGCGTCCCGCAGCGTCGGCGCCCCCATCGAAGTAGCCGGGCAAACCCTCCAGGAAAACGTCGAGCGTGCTCTCGGCGCCGGCGCGAGCGCCGTCGCGAGGACCGACGTAGCCCAGTACGTGGCACGCGAGCTCACCCTCGGGATAGATCCGCCGCTCGCAAGGGCGGGCAAACACACCCGTTAAACCCATCGCCAACACTTTCGTCGCCTTGCCCCGGGCCACCTCGCGGGCCAGCCACTCACTCTCCGCTTCCGAAGCGCATTTGCGCTCGAGCTCCGCTTCGTCGGCGCCGAGCACCGGCGCAAGCACTCTCGCCACGGCCTTACCATCCTGGATGAGCCGCGGTATACAATAGATATCGTAAACCGGCCTGCTCATCGCCAGCGGGCTCATGTTGCGGTCGTAGATAACGCCCCGCGCCGCCGGTAGGTAACTCCTTCCGTATTGTTGTTTAAATGCCGCCTCGGCATAGAAATCGTGGTGCAACACTTGAATCCACAAAAGGCGCGCAAGAACGGCGCCGAAAACGACGACGAAGAAAAAGTACAATGTAGCGAAACGTATTTTGCGGGCGGACCTCAACTTCCGTCCTCTATGATGATGACCTGACCGGGCGCCGGTGGCCGCAACCCGAGTTTCTCGTGCGCTACCTCGTCGATCTCGGCCATCGAACGCCGCCGGTACAAGTCGGCCTTCAAAGTCACCTTCTCCTGGTACGCCTCGTCCAATTCGCGCTGGAGGCGCGCCACCTCATAGTTGAGCTCAAGGATCGATACGCACTGCCACAAATATAAAAACGCCAACAGCAGAACCCCAAAAGTCACGACTACGGCCCAAACGTATAACCGCCGGCGCCGTTTAGGGCGACGCGCGACGTCGATAGTCGGGGGGCGATAATGCACCGTCGCCATATTAAACCTTTTCGGCTATGCGCAAGCGCGCGCTGCGGCTCCGCGGATTTCCCCGTACCTCCGCCGCGGAAGGCCGCTGCGGTTTGGGGGTTACGAGCCGTAATTCGCCCGCTGCGGCCGACGCTCGGAAGAACTTCTTAACAATACGGTCCTCCAGCGAGTGATACGCAATCACGAACAAGCGCGCGCCGGGCGTACTTATCGCTGCCGCTTCGGGTAACGCCGCCTCGAGCGCGCCCAGTTCGTCGTTTACGAATATACGCAAGGCCTGGAACGTCCGCGTCGCGGGGTGAATGCGGCCGCGCCGGCCGCCTGCGGCCCGGGTAACCACTTCGGCGAGATCGGCGGCGTCGGCGAATAAATCCCGCGCACGCCGGTTTACGATGGCCCGGGCGATAGCGCGCGCACGCCGCTCTTCGCCCAACTCGTGGATTATGTCCGCCAACTCCTCCTCGTCGAAAGTGTTCACTACCTCGGCCGCGGTCAACTCCGACGGGTCGCCGTCGAAGCGCATGTTAAGGGGGCCGGCCGCGTTGAAGGAAAAACCCCGGGTCTCGTCCGCGAGTTGTTCGCTCGAGAGGCCGAGGTCGAACAGGACGTTGGTAACGCGGCCGGCGTACGGCGCCGCTACTTCGGCGAGCTTCACGAAAGAAACGTTCTGTAAAACCACGCGCGTGCCGAAGGGAGCAAGGCGCCGTCGTGCCCGCGCCAGCGCGTCGGCGTCGACGTCCACACCCACGTAGATATTATCCGAAGGTAAAACGTCCAGAAGTTTCGCGGCGTGGCCGCCGCCGTCTACCGTGGCGTCGATGCATACGCCGCCGTACCGCCGCATAACCGCCTTTGCAACCTCGGCCGCCATTACGGCCTGGTGGCGGGGCTCGGCGTAACCGCCCTGGCTCTCTACGGCGGGCGAAGAAAACGCGACGTCTTCCCAAACGGTAACCATAGCTAGAACTTAATCCTATACCGGGCGGCCATATCCTCGAACGCCGCGACGGCCTCAGCCTCGTACGCCAACCACCGGTCGACGCTCCAAATTTCGACGCGGTTAAACATGCCGTTAATTATGCCCTCGCCGCCGAGGCCGGCGTACTCGCGCAACGGCGCGGGGACCATAACGCGCCCTTGGCGGTCCGGCTCGCAATCGGCCGCGCGGCTCAACAACATCCTCGTCACGAGCCGCGCCTCCCGTTCCATAATGGGTAGCTCAAGTAGTTGGGGCTCAACTACGGCTTGCCAGTATTCCGTGGGAAAAAGGAAAAGGCACCGCTCGAAGCCGACCGTAAGTTTGAATCGGCCGATCGCGTTACCGGCGGCGTCGCGGCGGAAGTTCGCAGGGACGCTTAACCGGCCTTTTTCGTCGAGCGAGTGGCGGTATTGGCCGTTGAAGCCGAATGACCAACGACTGAAGTCTACGCCACTGCCCTGTTTGTCGTCGAATTCTGGCATATAACTTATTTTTTAAGAGAACGTTCTACTAGTTCTACCACAAATCACCACAATTCACCACCAAGGACATTAAATCAAACCGGGGGATAGTTGTCAAGGAAAAAATGACCTTTTTAGGGAAAAAAATTCGCGCGCCTAAAAAGGGCGAAATCGTTTAAAAACGTTATTTGCGTAACCCACGATGACGCGGCTTCGAGTTTCGCCCGACCTGAGAGGAGGTACGTTAAAGTAAATCCTCGGTTGGCCACGCCGGCCCGGGGGGATATAATCAGGAACCGTAAACGCCGAAGCCCTTTCTACTCAACACTTTTACGAAGGCGGGCGAAGGAGAATTCCAAAATGGAGTACCGCGTTTACGACGGCGGGCGGGATAGAGAAGCAGCCCACCGCATCTGGCGCGAAACCGGCTGGCTCGAACCCGGCAAAGCGGAACACGAGGAGGCATGGACTTCTTCGTTGGGGCCGGCCGGGCGCTCGTCGCGGACATCCGCGGCGAAGCCGAATGCCTGGTCCCTACGTGCCTGGGAGAAATCCGTTATCTGGAGGAGGACTTACCGTTCTCGTGCGTTACGGCCGTTCCAACTACGTACCCTTACGGCGAAGTCCAGGTTCGAACACAAAATGGGCGCCGCGGCATACTGGCAGATGCGGATATGCGACCTGCCCGGGTGCCTCGCCCGGACCCACCTCCCCGGGGAGGAAGTACGTTTCAACCTAAAATTGACCGACCCGGTTGAGGATGCGCTGGGCGAAGACGCGCAGTGGCGCTGCGTCGCCGGCGACTACGTCGTAACGCTGGGCCTTTGTCTGGAGCGGAGCAAGGCTCCGACGACGCTCCACCCACGCTCTCGGCTTCGGTAAACGCCTTTACTAGGATGTGGCTCGGCGTCAGGCCCGCGACCGGCCTGGCCGTTACCGACAATCTGGCCGGGCCGCACGAACTTTTAGAGCGGCTGGACGCCGTACTTCGGCTCCCCGACCCCAAACCCGATTGGGACTTTTAGCGCTCGCATTCTCCCCGTAAAAACACCCAAAACGAAGCGGTTTCCCCTATTATCGTATAAAATCCTTATCTAAAACGGATTCGACGGTATAATATAAGGTATTTTGAAAGGCAATATAGACGAAACCAAAATATATTTGACTCATAACGTCATATATGATATTAATAACCTAAATACTAACACCCACACCCTTAACGGAAAGGACTATATCGATGTCGAGAAGCTGGTTTTGTATCTTAGTACTTTCGTTATGCGCCGCGGGCGTGGCTCTCGCCGCGCTAGGCGACATATTAGGCTCCTATCGAGCCCCCTCGAACAGCATCCGAGGCCTCGCCCATTCCGGGACGTACCTCCACGTCTTGGTTCACCCCCGCACGGTTTATAACCTTAACCCGGGTAACGGTTCGGTCCGGGGCTCGTGGGCCGTACCGTCCAGTACGAGCAACCGTGGCCTGGCGTACTCAACCACCGGCCACGTCTGGGTCGGCTCCTACAACAACGACACCGTCTACAACTGCCATTGGACGACGGGGTCGGTGATAGGTTCCTGGGGTGTAAACCACGACCCGTACGGCCTCGCCCCGCAACAAACGGGCGACGGCGGCGCCGGTACTACCGCATTATTCGCGAGCGACAGCGATCCGAGCTACACCTGGCGCCACAACTTGTCGACCGGCAGCGTCCTCTCATCCTTCCCCATGCCCAACTCCGACTACCGCGACATCACGTACGACCACCGGAATCGGCTGATATGGGGCGCTTACGGACCTAGCATTTTCGGTTATTCCGTCGCCGGCGGAGGGTCGATCGTCGCTTCGTTCCTCGCGCCGCCCTCTACCTCGTACGGCATGGCGTATTACAACTCGGCCCTGTTTATCGGCTGTACGAACGGCTTTATCTACCGCGTCTCGTGCCCGGCTACGGTTAGCGTCGCGCCGGCCTCGCTCGGAAAAGTCAGGGCCCTTTACCGCTAAACGTAAATTAAGGAGTAAGCAGGCCGCCCCCTCCGGGCGGCTTTTTCTTTATAATACTCAATTGGTTAAACAATTTTTCACGGCCTCGGCGTAATAAACCTTATCTATAAACTCCCGCCGGCGAGGTACCAATACGGTAACGTCCGTGGCCGTAATTGACCGCCGGGCGCGCCGTTGTTATAATCCCTACCAATCATGGATATACCTCGATCCCATAAACCGCGCTTTTCCGTGGCGACCCCTTGGTTATGGCTTGGGTTTGCGGCCGTCTTCTGGCTCTTCGCCGGCGGCCGCTACGTCGTCGGCGTCGCGGCGTGGCTTGCGCCGGTCTTTATGTTGCGGTGGCTGCGCGGCCAACGCGTCGCGGTCGGCCTCCCTCTCGCCGTCCTGGCCACGGCGGCGGCGAACTCCTTCGCCTGGCGCGGCATAACCGACGTGATAATGTCGGTCTACCAGTACGTCGCATTCGCGGTTGCGGCGGCCGTCGTCTACCTGACGCCCTACTTCGCCGCCGAGGACCCGGTCGTCGTAGCCCATCTACCGACTCGCGGCGTATGGGCCGTCTACCCGCGCGCCGGCGACGTCTTCGCCTGGCTGGTCGTGGCGGTATTCGCGGTTTTTGCCGTCCGCGCGTTGCTCCAAAAGCGGAAAATACCCGTAAAAAATAAGGATATCTATTGTAGTGCCTAATAACCATCTGTAATTCTTACAGCGTGGTGCCCAACAATACAAATTGCGTACTTTCCGGGCTTAAAATGGCTCCGTCGTTCGTTCCCCGAAATATATGAAAATCCTTATAACGGGAGCTGCCGGCAATCTGGGTTCGTTTCTGGCGCGCCGTATGGGCCCGTCTAATCACGAGCTAAATCTGCTCGTACATAGAAGACCCGTTCCCGCCGACGTCGCCCGAAGACCTAACGTTCACACCTTCCGGGCGGACCTCGCCCGCGCCGAGACGTTGGCCGAACCGCTCCGGGGCGTCGACGCCGTCGTACATTTGGCCGGCGTCCTTTTCGAACCTCGGCCGGAGAGATTTTTACCGACGACCAACGTCCGGTACGTTCAAAACGTCGTGGACGCGGCCTTGGCCGCCGGCGTCGGTAAAATAATCCTGGTAAGCTTTCCGCACGTCGAAGGTGAATCCTCGCCCGAACGCCCCGCGCGCGGGATACTCGCGGGAAACCCAGCGTCGGTACACGCGCGGACCCGGCTGGCGGCGGAAAAATATCTCTTCGCCTCTTGCGAGCGTACCTCTACCGCGCCGATAGCCCTTCGGCCCGGGATGATCTACAGCCGCGGCGTTCTAATGATCGAGGCGGCGAGGTGGCTTTTGAAACGGCACCTCCTCGCCGTGTGGCGGGAGCCGACTTGGGTCCACCTTCTCGCGCTCCCGGATTTCCTGGCCGCCGTCGCCGCGGCGATAGAAAAACCGGGCGTCGCGGGCGTCTTCAATCTTGGCGACGACGACGAGCTCACGCTCCAAGGATTCCTGGACGCCGCGGCGGACCATTGGGGATATGCACAGCCGCCCCGCCTCCCCCGGTGGGCTTTCTACGCCGCGGCAAGTACCGTCGAACTATTCGCCTCGGCCTTCGGGACGCGGGCGCCGCTGACATGTGACTTTATCAAGATAGGAATGGCGAATTACTACGGCGATACGTCGCGGATGAAGGCGGAGCTCGTCCCCACGCTTGCGTACGCGACGCTAAAAGAAGGCCTTGTCCTGCTATAGTACCTGGTGGCCGCGCGTCTACGGGCCGTCGGCCGTTCCGCTTTACATGGCATCGTAACTGAATTATAATCGCGCCGTATTTGAACCTCTAGATCGAATTGACTTGGCACTCGGTATCTAAAAGTCGATAGGTTTCGCGCGCCCGAGGAGGTTTAAAATGAATGTGCATAATCAACTCGTAATTACGGCCGCGGCGTCGGCCGCGCTCGCGTTGGCAGCCTTAACGTGCGGTTGCAACGGCGACGAAGACGAAACGTCGCCCGTCGGCCCGGGCAACGGCGGCTCCATAACTATAGATAGAATAACCTTCACGTGGAAGCCGGAGGGGAAAAACCTGAACGCGACGGTGAAAGCGCCGACAACCGGCTGGGTCGCCGTCGGCTTCGACCCCGCCGTCGTCATGAAGGACGCGAACTTGATAATAGGTTACGTCAAAGACGGCCAGGTCTTCATCCGGGACGACTACGGCGACGGCTTGTTCGGCCACGACGCCGACGTGAACGGGGGCGGCCAAGACAACGTCACGAACAAGAGGGGGAAAGAGGAGGGCGGCGCTACGGAGATAAGTTTTACTATCCCGCTCGACTCGGGCGACGAGCGCGACCGCAAGCTCGTCGTGGGCCAGACGCACAAAGTACTCTTCGCGTACGGCCCCGACGGCGCCGACAACTTCAAGACGCAACACCAGGTGCGGACGAAGACGGATTTAAAAATTTGAAAAAGAGCGTACCCTCAAGTCGGCGGCGAGGCCGTTCGCCGGACAGCAATTGCTTCGGCAACGTTCAAATCCAACGTAAAAAAGTAAACGCAAACTATCTTAGTCGAAGGACCTTTGACGGCTGAAAAAAAAGCCCTCGGTTTTTGGCCCGTCGTCGCCATCGGCGTCGGCGGCATGGTGGGCGGCGGCATCTTCGCGGTCCTGGGCCTGGCGGTCCAGATGGCGGGTGGAGCGACGCCCATCGCGTTCGCGGTGGCCGGCGTCATCGCGCTAATAACGGCCTATTCCTACGCGCGGCTCGCGGTCGCGTATCCCCACGGCGTGGGGACGGTAGCCTACCTGGACCGTGCTTTCGGCGCGGGGTACTTCACCGGGTCCGCGAACGTACTACTGTGGCTGAGCTACATCGTCACCCTCTCTCTGTACGCGTACGCCTTCGGCAGCTACGGCGCGAGCCTCTTCTCGGCCTCCACGCAGCCCTTGTTCAAACACGTTTTTATAAGCGCCGTCGTAATCTTGATGACGTCTTTGAACGTCATGGGCGCCCAAGTTATAGGTAACGCCGAGGTGTGGATCGTCGCCTTTAAAATAGCCATCCTTTCGGTTTTCGCCGTCGCTGGCATTTGGAGCATCAACAGCGCCGGCTTCGCGCCCGCGACCTGGGTCGGCGCCCGGCAAATAGTCGCCGGCGGCATGGTCATCTTCGTCGCGTACGAGGGTTTCGAACTTATCGCCAACGCCGCCGGAGACGCTAAGGATGCAGCCCGGACAATCCCCCGCGCTCTCTTCGCCGCCGTCGGCTTCGTCATCTTTCTGTACATCGTCATAGCCTTCGTAACGTTGGGCAACCTGCCGGTCGCCAAGATCGTGGCGGCCAAGGACTACGCTCTGGCCGTAGCGGCCGAGCCGTTTCTCGGAAAACCGGGCTACGCCCTTATAGCGATAGCGGCGCTGGCGTCTACCGCCTCGGCCATCAACGCCACGCTCTACGGCGTTACCCGCATGAGCTATATCATCGCCAAGGACGGCGAACTCCCGGCCATATTGGAGAAGAAAATCTGGAGAAAACCGCTCGCGGGGCTGTTGATTTCGGCCGCTCTCACGCTGGCTATAGCGAACCTCTTCGACCTTTCCCGCATCGCTACCGTCGGGAGCGCGGGCTTCCTAATCATCTTCGCCGCGGTCAACGCGGCCAACATCCGCTTGCGTAAGGACACGCGCAGTACGCCGTGGTTACCTGCGTTGGGAGTCATCTTGTGTCTGGGGGCACTGGGTGCGCTAATATGGGAGACGGCGAAGCTCGAGCCCCGCACTCTCTGGGTCCTCGTCGGCCTGGTCGGCAGTGCGTTCGCCATCGAAGCCGCCTACCGTTGGGGTAAGGGGAGAAAAATTATAATACGTTAGTTGAAAATCGGCTCGCGGGAAACGATAAAAACCCGGCCGCCCGGCCCGGTTTATTTATAAAACTACGTGG
This sequence comes from Candidatus Zixiibacteriota bacterium, assembly GCA_030613505.1. GTDB lineage: Bacteria > RBG-13-66-14 > B26-G2 > WVWN01 > WVWN01 > WVWN01. Next base: position 2,213 of record JAUWLW010000023.1, on the reverse strand, counting down.
AGTCCTACCGGAAGAGCGCTTTAACGCGCCCCAACGACGTCGGCGCTACGGCGACGCCGGCGTAATCTTTCACCTCGACCTCGACGACGCTATGGTCGCCCGACTTGATGCCGACGTACATCGACTCGTTCGTGCCGACGGCGTCCACCCTCCCCAGGCTCAGGCCGGCGACGAAATTGGCGGGGAGGTTCTTTAGGTGAATCGTATCCTTCAATTCCCCGCCCTTGTCGAAGACGTATATGTCGTAATAGGGGAACATCCTTAAAAGAAACACGTATCCCCAGCCCACGGCCAGCCCCTCGTTGGCCTCCCCTACCGTCGCGAACACCTTCCACGAGCTACCGTCGTAGCGAGCGACGCGGGGGTCGTCGGTACCGCCGTCGAGCGTGCGCATATTGCTGGAGATGTACACGTCGTTCGTATTCCAGTCCACGGCGCAGCCGGCGGTGTAGCTCGGCCGGCTGTAATAATCCGGAAGGCCCCCTTTATACGAGCCGTCGCGCGGGTCGATAATTTTCGTGTACGGCGAATAATCGACGTCGTCGTTGACGACGAGGCATCTGACGCCCCCGTACTCGTAGCCGTAGCCTACGTCGAAGCAGCTGCCGACCGTCGACGCCATAGACGCCCAGGGCCTGACTACTTCGCGGGTCTCGGGGTCGAATTTGCAATACCTGCATTGACGCTTGGTACCGGAAATAGGCCCCGCGGCCCATATCTTGCCGTCCTGCGGGTCGTACGCCAGGCCGCCGATGACGATATTCTCCGACGCGGCGATCTTACCCCACCAAATAACGTCGCCGGGTTCGGCGAAGGCCGAGGCAGCCAAAGCCATAACAACGGCGCATACCTGTAAACCTTTTCTCATAATATCCCCTCTTTCTTATACGCAATAATAAAGTAACCCAACTATTATGTCAACGGTTTTGAGCAGGCACATTCTTCCGCCAATAAAGCCCGGCCGCAACGCCGGGGACCAAACGATTTCAGTCCCTTGACCCGCTTTAAAATAACTCGTTCCTTCGGTACGACTTGCCTTCGGGCGAAATCCTGCTATACCCATTGTGTTATCGGAATATTCAATTTCAGCTCACACAGAACGGCAGACCAAGGGGTATGGAAGATGAAACGAGGACGCTTAAACAGGTTCGTCGCCACCGCGTTCTTTATCGCCGTTCTTTTAGCTATACCGTCTTGCGAGGAAGAAACCAAGAACCCGTACAACGTGTCGTATGAGTTTCACCAACTTGAGTTCTTCTGGGTCAACCGCGAGGAACCGAATACGCCCTGGGGTTCGGCTACCCTAGGTTATGAGCGCGCGCACACCACCCTATATCTCAACTTGGCCGTAGACAAAAGATGGGTGGTTCGGAACGTCCCGGTTCCGCCCTCGACAGAACGCGCGCACTGGACGTTCGGTTTCGACCTGGGCGTGGCCAAAGGGACCGACGTAACGACGTTGGAGTACGCCTACAAGCTGACGTCCAACGTCCTCACGACGATGCCCGGCGATTTCAAACGGGCGTCGGTAACCGACCGCTTGGTCGTTGTGGCCCCGGGCTTCCAAGAGGGAACACCCATCCTGCAGGACCCGCCTGACGCCGAGTTCGGCGACAGCGTCGCCGATTCGGCCTTTCACGAAGGCGAATTCCCGAATACCGGCGCCAGCCTGAACGAGTGCGTTCCGGCGGCCGTCTCGAACAGCCTCAAGTTCCTCAACGCGAAGTACAAACTCGGCCTGACCGAAGAGGAAATGAGCATCCCCACGATGAGAGAGGCTACCGGTTGGGACCCCAAGGGTTGCGGCTACGAATGGTATAAAACCAAAGATCAATATATGCAAGATAGAGGCTACGGCGTAACTACCCGCCAGATAACAGACTTCGACGAGATCATAAAGGAGATCAAGGCCGGCCAGGACGTCGAGTTATGCGGCGACTGGCATTGCGCCGCGGTGGTCGGCATAGCCAGACTGGCTAACGGCAAATACGTACTATACGTGGCCCACGATACGGCGCAGGACGAAAAGGGCGGCGAAATCACCGAGAAGATCATATACGACCCCGAAACGTGGAAGTTCGAGGGTTCGCCCGGGTTCTTCGACGGCTCCGGGTTCTCGTATTTCGTGGTGGAATGTCCCAAGGAAAGATAGGTAACGCACCATTCCGAATCAGTACGAAAAAACCCGGCCGCGAGGCCGGGTTTCCTCTATA
>JAUWLW010000094.1 GCA_030613505.1 Candidatus Zixiibacteriota bacterium | reverse complement strand
AAATTATTTTCCCGCTCCGCCACGGCGCCCCCTGCGTCGCCGTTCGTTAGAAGTTGCGGCCTATCCTTTACCCGCCGCGCCGCTACCGGAACCGTCGGAGTTGCTTACGCAACTTCCAGTAGGCGCCGTCCGGCGTGCCCTTGGCCTCCCGGGCCTCTTCTTCGGCCCAGTCGTCCTCCTCGGCGCAGGCGTCGTAGAGCTCGCCGCCGCACTCGTGACACTTCTCCTCGTACCAGGTGGACGACGCCCCGCACTTGGGGCAGCTCCACCGTTTCTTCTGCTCCTCGAGCCAGACCACGGCGCCGCGCTCGCAGATCGCTCCCAGGTTTTCCGTTATGAGCGTGTGATGGGGGAACCGGTCGCGCTGGAAGGTTTCGAACGTGTTGCACGGGTAGTCTTCGCACTCCCCGCAGAACTCGAGGCCGCGGTCCCGCGCGCACAGCCTCATGACGCAGTCGCCGCAATACACCGCGTTTACCTCGGTCTTGCAGCCGCGGCAGACGATTTCCTCCGCGGCCATATCCCATTCCGCGGCCTTCTTCTCCACCTCCCCCTTCATATTCGCGACCAGGATGGGGCAGGCGCCGCAGTACAGGCCGCAGTACGCGTCGAAACGCTCTTTCATCGGACCTCCTTCCCGGCGCCGGGCGCCGTCGGTAAAAACGTCGCAAGGAACGACCGACTATCTTTTAACTTTTTTATTGTTACGCGCCCTCGGTTATTGACATTTCGGAATTCGATGTTATACAGGGGCGTAGGGAGTCTCTCTACGCGTACTATTTATAATCCCTTACGACGTCGATGTCAACCGTAAAAACCGGCCAGGCGTCCGGCCGGGAGGGCCGTAACGTGAGGCAAGGCGTTATCTTCTGGTTCGCGGTGGCGGCGTACGCCGCGGCGTCGTGGCTCGGCGCCTACCACGCCGGTCGGTGGCTGGTCGCGCTCCTCTGTCGTTAACCCCCTCCCCCCCTACCATCCCAAATTAAATAGCGTGACGCTCGAAGGCCACAGCGCTCGAGCGCCGGCGGACGACGGCTTCATCCTGCTGGCGCGCAAGCTCGCCTCCCGCGACGGCTGGCCGTTCCAGCTCCGCGCCGAGCACTTCAAGTTCATGGTGCTGCTGTTGCTGCGCGCGCGCTGGCGCGAATGCGACTTCCTCGCCCCCGACGGCGCCGTTATTAAAATAAAAAGGGGTCAGTACGCGTCGTCGGTCCGGCGGATGGCGGAGGAGTTTGGGTTATCTATTCAGAACGTGCGTACCGCGCTACGTTTACTCGGGGAATATAAGTTCGCGACTCGCGCCGTAACACACGGCGTTACGGTAATAACTGTCCTTAATTACGAACGTTACCAGGATATCCAAACGTACGTTAACGCGCCGTCCAACAGGGCCTTAACACGACCCTCGCACAAGGGTCACACACTAAAGAAAGAAAGTAACGCAGGTAACGAAGGGTTATACAAGAAGGTCTTTCACGCCTGGAATTCTCATCCCAAAATATTCCCCAAACATCGCCGCCTTACCGGCGCCATGCGCTGCGCCGTGGCCGCGCGGCTGGCCGACTTCACCGTCGAGCAGCTCGCCCGGGCCATCCAAAACTACGGCGACTCCGACGAGCCGTTCTGGCAGGAGTGGCGCGAGAGCCGCCGCGGCTGGTCGCTGGACCAGTTCCTCTCCCGCGGCGAGGGCGCCAAGGTGGACAAGTTCCTCGCCGGGCCGCTACGGCCTCGAGCGGGTGGCGCGGCCGGCTCGAGCTACACCGGCGCCGTCAACCCCAACGGCCGGAAGTTCATCAAATGACGGTCAAACTGGGCGACGTCGACCTCCTCCGAAACTGGCCCGCCCGGCCGCCGAGCTGGCTTTGGCGCGACGCCGCCGCCACCTGCCGGCGCTGCCTCGGCACCGGCGTCGTAGTGCGCGCCTTCGCGGACGCGGCCTCGTACTGCCGACATTTCGGCATAGCCGAGGAGGACCTCACGCGCCGGGAGCGGGGTTGGCTCGAGCGAGCGGAGACCTCGGGCGTCCCGTTGACGACGGCCGAGCCGTGCGAGTGCGTCGCGCGCCGCGGGATCGAGCGCCGGTCCCGCGAGGCGGTGGGGGGACTGCCGCGGCCGCTGGCGTCTGCTCGGCTGGCGGGGGTGCACCGCCACGTGCCGTACAAGGCCGCGGCGCTGGCACGCGCCCGGGCGTTCGTGGAGGGCGTCGTCGCCGGCGAGGGGGGCGTACTCGTCCTGGCGGGCGAGACCGGTACCGGCAAGACGTACGTAGCCGTCGCGACGCTGCGCGCCGTCGTCGACGCCGGCCTGCGCGCCACCTTCGTCACCTCCGCCGAGCTGTGCGACGACGTGCGCGAGCGCAGCTGCAGCGTGGCCGACGTCCGCCGCTACGTCGACGGCCTGCGCCGCCACGACCTAGTCGTCCTCGACGACTTCGGCAGCGAGCGGGTGGGGCCGGCGGAGGGGACGGTGTTGGACCACTACGCGCGCTTCCTGAAATCGTTCGAGGCCGGCGGCGCGCTGATAATCACCACCAACCTCGACGTCCAGGGGGCGCTGGTGAAGCGGTTCGGCGACGAGGGGGACCGCATCGCGCGGCGGCTGGGCGAGGCGCAGTTCGGGCCG
>JAUWLW010000045.1 GCA_030613505.1 Candidatus Zixiibacteriota bacterium | reverse complement strand
CAACGTATTACTCGGAGCCTTGGGCGACGCGGGCCTGTGGCTTAAATACGCGCTGTGTTTCGCGGCGCCGGCGGTTTTGTGGGCTGTGGCGTTCGCCAAGCTCGCCCCGCGCGTCGGCCTCCGCGTCGCCGGCCTGCTCGCGCAGTCGTGGTTCGTTTATCTCGTTATCGCCTTGTCGGCGGTGGGGGTCGCGTACGTCGCGGCGGCCGTACTCGGGGAGGGGCCGCTTACGGCCGACGAATCGGCCTCCGTCTTTCAGAGCAAGATATTCTGTCGCGGCAAGCTGGCCGCGCCGGCGCCGCCCACGGAGGCGGACCTCGCGCACGCGTTCTTTCGCTCCCCAAACGAAGTAGTACGCTTCGGCCGTTGGTTTTCGGCGGCGGCGCCGCTCCACCCGGCGCTGCTGTGCCTGGGGAGAGCGACGGGCTGGCCTAAGCTTATTCCCGTAATAGCCGCGGCGATTACGTTGGTCGCGATTTATCTTATAGGCCGGCGGGCGTTAGGCCCCTTCGGCGGCGCGCTGGCCGCGGTGCTGGCCGCGACGTCGCCCCTATTTATTTTCACGCAGGCGTCGTATTCATCGGGGGCCACGTTCATCTGCCTTTTTGCGCTCGCGGTCTACGCTTGTTGGGAGGTTGGGGAGGCCGGTTCGAAAAAAGTCGTGCTCGCCCTGGGCGTCGCCGCGGGCGCGGCGTTCCTCGTTTCCGCATATACCGCGTTGTACCTCGCGCTGCCGTTCGGATGGTATATGTGGCGGCGGACGCGCGGCCGCGGCGGCCGCGTTAATTGGCCGGCGTGGTTCGCCGCCGGCCTGGCGCCCTTCGTCGCGGCGTGGATGTTTTATAATTGGCGCCAAACGGGCAACGTCTTCCTGCCGCCGCGGTTTTTCGCCGACGCACCGTATTTAGGCTTCGGCGCCGGTTATGCGTTCACGGACGCCCTTTCGACGTCGGCGCGGGGCCTGGTGGCGTTGTCGGCCGACGCCTTCGGCTGGCCGCTGCTGTGCCTGGTCCCGGCGATATGGCGGTTGTTCTGGAAGCCGCGCCCGGGCGATTTCGAGAAAGCGCTCTACGCCGCAGCCGTGTTAAACGTTGTCGCGCAATTGCCGTTGAGGGACGCCGGGGCGGGCTACGGCGCCGGCCGTTATTACCCGGCGTGGTTCTGCCTAACCTTTATAACGGCGCAGTTTTTTGTTATACTTTCAGCTAAGGCGCAGCGGGGATTCAAAGGAGCCGGCGAGGGTTTGGCGGCCTTTGTTCTCGCGGCTTTGATATGCGTAAACGCGGCGGCGTACTTGCCCCGGGCCGCTTGGCATTACGGACTTAGGGCGCGCAGCGTCGCTATTTCGCCGTGGGAAGACGGAACCGTAGGTCGGCGCATCGCGGCGGTCATACCCGGCAGAGCGGTGGTAATAATAAGGCCACGCGACGCTTGTATGACGTCCTTATCCGGCTCGCCGTTTCTCGACGACCGCGTCGTGTTCGCGCGTGACAACGGCGAACGGAACCGCGAGTTGGCCGAGATATTCCCACGCCGCGAGTTTTATCTTCTCGACTATCCGGTGTTCAGGAGGACCGGGGAGATAACTTCGTTGGATTTCAAAGAGAGATAGTGCGATAGCTTTTTTAGGAGGTACCGATGAGGACCGTAGCCATTCTGATGACGGCGTTGTTTTTAATTGCGATTGCGACTCCCACTTGGGCCGCGAAGACGGTCCCCAAGTTCAGACTCAAAAACGTAGACGGCAAAAAGGTTACCTTCGACGACCTGGCGGAGAAGTACGAGCTTATGGCTTTCGTCTTCTGGTCCACCGGGTGCGCCCCGTGTAAGGATGAGCTAATCGAGATAAACAAGTTCGCCGGTGACTACGAGGGGTTCGGCGTCGTGGCGGTGTCGACGGACAGCGCCCGTACCTCTTCCCAGGTTAAGCCCTATTTCAAGGGCCAGGGTTTCAAGTTCGATACGCTCCTCGACGTGGACGGCGAGCTGGTAAAAGCCCTCGGCATCCCGGGCGACCCCTACGCGTTGCTCGTCACCGCCAAGGGCGAGGTTATCTGGGAACATAGCGGTTACCGTAAGGGCGACGAGAAGAAGATGCAGGCGGAAATAGAGAAATATTTCGCCGCACCCGAGCCGGAGCCCGGCCCCGGCCCCGACGACGTCACGGAGGAGGAATAAAACTTGTATAGAAAGATCATCGCCTTCGTCTTGGCGGCCGCGGCCGGCGCCGGCGCGGTCGACGTGACGGATTGGCTATCGATAAACGGCACGAACGAGGCCGTCTATATGCGCCAGCGCGAGGACGGCCACCGTTGGACGTGGGACACCCTCCAGACTGAAGTCTGGGCGTGGCGGTTCGCCGCCGGCGTCGAGGCCGAATTTAACCACCCCCGCCGGCCGGTTTACGAGACTACCGACCTCGATATCGAGGGCAACGAGATAGTGCAGCGCTACGGCCGCTACCGCGACGACATCTTCGACCTTCGCGCGGGTAACTACGATAAGACGCTGGGTAAGGGTTTGACGCTGCGCTCGTACGAGGACCGCGACTACGGCGTGTACCAGCGCCTCGACGGCGGCGTAGCGGACGCGTGCGTCGCCTTCGGCGAGCGGGAGTGGGGCGACGTCACCGCGCTGTGGGGCAGGAACAAGCACGACGAGGAACAGCAGGAGAAGTACGACAGGGTGGGCGGCGGCCAACTGACGATAAGGCCGGCGGAATTCTTCTATCTGACGGGTTCCGCGGTCCGGGCGGAAGTAGAGGACGAAGAGACGGAAAACCATGAGATGGAGGAGAATACGCTCTACGCCGGCGGCCTGGGCGGCGGATGGCAATATTTCGACCTGTACGGCGAGTACGCCGTCCGCGACGGATACGAATACGAAGCCTCTTTTCAGGAGGATAGAAAAGGGAAAGGCTTTTACGGTATCGTTACGGGGTACCCGCCGCGCTCAAGCATTTCATTCCAGTACAAACTTTACGACGACCTCGCCTACCGCTACAACAACCCGCCTCCCGTTTCGGTGGACGAATACATGATAACGGGCCCGGGTAGCCCGAGTCGCGGCGAGTGGGGTTACTACGTACAAGCGTCCGCCAATCCCGTAACCGACGTCAGGGTACGAGGCGGCTATAGCTACGCGGACGATAAAGTAGGCGAAAAAGACGTCAAGGCCGAAGAGGTTGAGCAATACTTTGCCAATGTCCGCTGCGATTTGCCCTGGCCCGTCGTCGTGGAAGGCGAGTACGAGCAATTGGGTAAATTACAAATTTCGGGCGAGGACATATTCGGCGACATAAGGCGTATGCCGTCGCTGGCGGTGAGCTGGACGCCTTGGGACGCTCACTCGTTCTCCACGAAGTTTGAGCGCGAAGAGAAGACCGATTACACGGTAGGCGGCCGGATATTTATCTACAATCGCGCCGACGTCGGTTATACGTATTCCTCTTGGCTCGGTTTGACCGTGAGCTACGAGGATACGGACCAGACGACTCAGGAACTAATAGACCCCGGCGACCCCCTAAACGAGATTCCTGCCGTGTACCGGTACAAGAATCACTGGCTGTGGGGCGAGGTTCGCCTGTCCTGGTACAACGAGGTTTCCCAAAACCACGTATTAACGATCGGTTACGGCTCGAGACGGGGAGGCCAGGTGTGCTCGAGCGGCGTGTGCCAGACAGAGGTGTCGTTCACCGGCCTTAAGGTAGCTCTCGAGAGCTCGTTCTAGGAGCGTGAGTGCGACGTGAAAAAGGCGTGGCCTTACATGCTGGCGGCGAGTCTGGCGTTTGCCGCGGCGTCGTGTAAAAAGGACGTTGCCGATAGGTCGGAGGCCGCGGAAAGCCCGGCGGCGGAGGGGCTCGTCAAGGACGCCAACGTGGCCGGGATGTTCTACCCGGCCGACGCGGACGAGCTAGCGGCGACCGTGGACGAGTTGCTGGAGAACGCCGAGGGAGCGTTGCCCGCGGACGACGTTCTAGCGATTATAACGCCCCACGCCGGCTACGAGTATTCCGGCGCCGTCGCCGCGACGGCCTTCCGTCAGCTCGAGGGACGCCGCCCGGCTACGGTCGTCCTGCTCGGCCCGAGCCACTACTGCGCCTCGCCCGGCATCGCCGCCGGCACGTACGACGGCTACGAAACGCCGTTGGGCGTGGTGCGGGTGGACGTCGAGCTCGTCGCCGCGGTAGCCGAAGGTTGCGCCGACGTGACGTATAGCGACGTGCCCTACGCGCGGGAACATTGCCTCGAGGTCCAGTTCCCCTTCGTCCAGACGCTTTTTCCCGAAGCCCGCGTGGCGCCGTTTATCTTCTGCCAACACGCCGCCGCCGCGGCGGCGCGCTTCGGGAAGGCGCTGGCCGAAGCCGTCACGGCCAAGGGTTCGGACGTCGTGGTAGTGGCGACGTGCGACCTAAGCCATTACCACCCGTACGACGAGGCCGTAAAGCTCGACCGGGCGTTCATCAAAGCGTTTGAGCGTTTCGACGAGGCCGCGATCTTCGTCGGCCAGGAGGCGGGGGAGTTCGAGATCGACGCTCCCGGCGTGGTGGCGGCGACGTTCTGGTACGGGGAAGCGCTGGGCGCGACGGAGGCCGTGGCGCTCGAATACAAAAATTCCGGCGACGTAACCGGCGACCTGAGCGGCGGCGTCGTAGGGTACGTGGCCGCGGCCGTCGTCGAGTAGCGGCGGCGAAGCTTATGCCGGATGAACTGGGACAACTTATCGACGGCTTGACCGTGAAACCGCTCCGCCTTTTGCGCGACGAGCGGGGTTGGCTTATGGAGATATTGCGGGGCGACGACCCGCATTTTCAAAAGTTCGGCCAGGTGTACGTTACCGTCGCGCGGCCGGGCGTCGTCAAAGCGTGGCACGCCCACGAACGCCAGACGGACCATTTGGCGGTAGTAGCGGGCGAGGCGTGCTTGGCCTTCTACGACGGCCGCGACGGCTCGCCCACGCGCGGCAACGTACTTGAAATCGTGGCGGGCGAGAATAACCCGGTGTTAATAATCGTGCCGCCGGGCATCTACCACGGCTTCAAGGCGACCGGCGACGCGCCGGCGCACGTAGTAAACGTGCCGACGGAACTGTACAATTACGACGATCCCGACGAACTCCGGAGGCCGTACGACGACCCAGGTATACCGTACGACTGGGGCGAGGCCGACCCGGCGAGCGGGTAGTGTCGCGTGGGACCGCGGCGTCGTTGACTCTTGGTTCGGTTTTGAATAATTTAGGTTCGAGCTTATGAAGGGCGTAATTACCGCGGGCGGGACCGGCTCGAGGCTTCTGCCCATAACGAAGATAACCAACAAACACCTCTTGCCGTTGTACGACAAGCCGATGATATACTATCCGCTTCGGACGCTCGTGCAGGCGGGTATCGAGGACATCATGCTGGTGACGGGTGGCGAGTTCGCCGGCGACTTCCTGCGGCTCTTGGGCAACGGCGCCGAGTTCGGGCTTAAACGTTTACACTACGCCTACCAGGAAGGTTCGGGCGGCATCGCCGCGGCGCTCGCGCTGGCGGAGGACTTCGCCGACGGCGAGCCGGTGGCTGTTATCCTGGGCGATACCATAATCGAAGGCAACGTGAACCGTTCGATCACGGCCTTCGCCGAAGGCGGCCGGGGCGCTAAAATATTCTTGAAGAAGGTCGATGACCCTCGGCGCTTCGGCGTGGCCGACGTCGACGGCGACCGCGTGACGCGGATAATCGAGAAGCCGGCGTCGCCGCCCACCGACCTCGCCGTAATCGGGATCTATCTATACGACGGGCGGGTCTTCGACGTTATAAGGGGCCTGAAGCCGTCCGCTCGGGGCGAACTCGAGATAACGGACGTCAACAATCAATACATGACGTGGGGGGAGATGACGTACGCCGTATTGGACGGTTGGTGGACCGACGCCGGGACCTTTCCGTCGCTTCTCCGGGCGTCGAACCTCGTCGCCGAAACCGGCGCCAACAAAGACGAGCCGGCTAACTAACGGCTCAAGGGAAGTTGACCAAGAAGAAGTTATACGGGATTTTAGTACTAGCGGCGGCCGTGGCGGCGGTTGCCGGCGGCCTTTACGTAGCCCTCAACGTCAAAACCGTTAAAATAACGTCGGACCTCAGCTGCCGCGTCACGTTCGGCAAGATGTCGGCCGGCGAGGCGGAACGCGTTTTGGCCGTGGCGGACGAAGAGCTTATGCCGGCGCGCAAGTACGCGTTTGCGCGCGACGCGTACCGCGCGGTCGTCGACTACCACCGCGGCGAGTCTTGCGACGAAGCGCTCCTCGGGATGGCGAGGACGTACCTGGCGGAAGGTAAACGTACCGAGGCCTATCCGTGGCTGGCCCGGGTCGTTGCGGAGTACCCCCGCGGTTCGGTCGTGGAGGAGCGTAAGTTGGACGAGGTAGTGGGCCGCGAGCTGGAGGCGACGCTCGCTAAACCGCCGCTCGATTATGGCTGGGGGGTAAAATACCTCGAGCTGCTGGCCGGCGCCGAAAGCCCGGACGCGGCGAAGTGGCGCCAAAAGTTTAAAGATATCGTAGAGACGCCCTTCGACCTCTCGGCCGTCTATACGCACGAGAAGGAATTGGCGTATGTTGTGCGTGAGACGGCGAGTCGCGACGCCCGTAAGACCGCGCTTTTTTACGCCCGGGAGGAGATCCCGGCGAAGTTGGTCAAGGCGCTGAAGAGGCGGGTCGATTTCGGCGACGCTGTGCCGGACGAGAAGCTCGCCGCCTTCGTCGAGGAACGCGTTGTCTACGTCGGCAAGCTGGAGGAGGTCAAGAAGGCGGGCTTGGACGAGCAGGCCAAAGTACGGCACGAGAAGCGCCGCGAGGAGCTCGGCCTTGGTGAACTCCCCGCGGAGTGGGCAAACGCTTTTATAACGGCCGACGAGGACACCGGCTGGGTCGCGGCGGCGTCGGTAGTAGGTAAATTAAACGACGTTATGATCACCGAGGTTTTAGCGGCCGCCGGCGTCGACCCGTTAACCGGTAGGTCGACGGCGGCCGAACACTAGAGGGGCGCGGCGTAGGTAACGCCCAATTAATTCATTTGGCCGAGAAAAAGCAAAATATATTAATAGGGACGTCTGGGTACTCCTACCAGGATTGGAAGGGCCCTTTTTATCCGGGCGACATTAAAGACCGCGACATGCTGGCGTTCTACGCGCGGCGCTTTCCCACTGTCGAAATCAACTTCACCTATTACCGGCTGCCGGCGGCCCGCACCATAGCGGCCATCGCGCGCAAGGCTCCTCACCTGAGTTACGCCGTAAAACTCACCGGCGACATAACGCACGAGGGTAAGCTGACGAAGGAGTTGGCCGCCGATTACCGACGCGGCGTCCAACCGATGGCCGACGTCGGCGTGCTGGGGTGTTTGCTGGCGCAGTTCCCGTGGCGCTTCAAGTATACGCCCGCGGCGATGGAGTTATTGAAAAATATCGCCGGCCACTTCGGCGATTTGAACGTCGTCGCCGAGTTCCGCAACGATTCCTGGGCCGACGACGACGTATTCAGGCAATTGTCGGAGATGAAGGTCGGGTTCTGCAACGTAGACGAGCCCCAACTCAAAGGGTTGTTACCGGCTACGGCCGTGGCCACCTCGGCCGTGGGGTACTTCCGCTTCCACGGCCGCAACGCGAAGAAGTGGTGGCGGCACGAAAAGGCGGCGGAGCGGTACGATTATTTGTACGCGCGACGGGAATTGGAGGACTGGGTGCCGCGGGTAAAGGAAGTAGCGGCCAAAACCGAGAAGACGTACGTTTTCATGAATAACCACCCGCTGGGGCAGGCGGTTACCAACGCCGAGATGATGATGGACATGCTGGGGGTGGCGCTCGAGTCGCCGGGCGATGCGGCGCTCTTCTAAAAAGCGGCTGAGTGCGACGCTGGTGTTGGCGGTGGCGGCGGTTACGGCCGCGGCCGTCGTCGTCTCCAGGAGCGGCCGCGAGTTTCGTTGGCTGGATTTACTGTTCGGCGCCGGCGGGTACGGCGTCGTCGACGGCGATACCATCAGGGTGGCCAGCGTGGGGCCCGTCCGTTATATCGGCGTCGACGCCCCCGAGCGGGACGAACCGTTTTACGACGAGGCTCGGCGGTACAACGAGCAACTCCTTTCCCAGGGGAAATTGGCGCTCACCTACGGCCGCGACCGGTACGACCGCTACGGGAGAACGTTGGCGTACGTTTACGTGCGCACCGACGCCGGACGTTTGGTTTTCGTAAACGAGGAACTGGTCCGGGCCGGCTGGGCTACGACGTTGGAGATTCCGCCCAATACGGAGTACGCGCCGCTGCTCCGACGTGCGCGAGAGGAGGCGCGGCGGAACGGCCGCGGTATGTGGGCAGCCGGCCGGCGGAACGGGGAGAACTGATTTATGGATAGAATACTCGTAACGGGCGGCGCGGGCTTTATCGGCTCGAATTTCGTGTTATACGCGTTGGAGCGTTGGCGCGACGCCCACGTCGTCGTCCTGGATAAACTAACGTACGCGGGTAATCTCGAGAACCTCCAAGGCGCTCGAGACAACCCTCGGTTCGCCTTTATAAGAGGTGACATCGCCGACGAGGAAGTAGTGCGGCGGGCGATGGACGGCTGCGACGTCGTGATAAATTTCGCCGCCGAGACGCACGTGGACCGGTCCATACTCTTTCCCAAGGAGTTCGTCCTGACCGACGTCGTCGGAACGTTCACGTTGCTCGAGGTGGCGCGCGAGTTGGGAGCGAGTAAATTCGTGCAGGTTTCGACGGATGAAGTTTACGGCTCGATCGACGAGGGCGCGTTTGACGAGATAGCGGCGCTGGAGCCCTCGAGCCCGTATTCGGCGTCGAAGGCCGGCGGCGACCTGCTGACGCTCGCGTACGCCAAGACTTTCGACGCGCCTGCGTTGGTGGCGCGTTCGACCAACAACTACGGCCCGTACCAGTACCCGGAAAAGCTCGTACCGCTGTTCATCACCAACGCGCTGGACGATAAACCTTTGCCGGTCTACGGCGACGGTCGCCAGGTGCGCGACTGGTTGCACGTGCGCGACAACTGCGAGGCGCTCGCCCTCCTGCTCGAGAGGGGCGAGCCGGGCGTAGTCTATAACGTCGCCGGCGGTTGTGAGCTCGAGAACGTAGACGTTACGAAGCGCATACTGAAGATACTCGGCAAGGGCGAAGACCTTATAACGTACGTCAAGGACCGGCCCGCCCACGACCGCCGTTACGCGCTGAGTTGCGAGCGTATAAAGGCGTTGGGGTGGAATCCTCAAACGTCGTTCGACGTCGGCCTCGAAGAGACGGTGGGGTGGTACGGCGAGCACGAAGACTGGTGGCGGCCGCTCAAGGGCGAGGCCTTCGACGAATATTACAGGCGCCAGTACGGCGGCCGTTAAAGCCGTGAAGGTTTTAGTTACCGGGCATCGCGGCATCTTGGGGCGGGCGCTTACCGTCGAGCTCCCGCGGCGCGGCGTTGACGTCGTCGGCGTCGACGTCGCCGAGATGGACGTCACCGACGCCGGCCGGGTCCGCGCCGTATTGGGGCGGGAGAGGCCGGACGTCGTTATCAACTGCGCGGCCTTTACCGACGTAGACGGTTGCGAGAGCAATCGGGATTTGTGCTTCGACGTCAACGTCCGGGGTGCCGGGAACGTGGCGCGGGAAGCGGCGGCGATAGGCGCGTTAATAGTTCATATGAGTTCGGATTATGTGTTCGACGGCGACGCGAAGGTTCCGTACGGCGAGGGGGCCCAACCTCGGCCGCTCTCGGTATATGGCGAAAGTAAGTTCGAAGGGGAGAAACACGTCGTCGCCACGGTTGCGGAGTACATTATCGTCCGCACCGCCTGGCTTTTCGGCGTCGGCGGCGTTAATTTCGTGTCCAAGGTGCTCGCCCGGGCGAAAAGTGGCGAGGCGTTAGAGGTCGTTGACGACGAGCGCGGGTCGCCGACGTACGCCGGCCACCTGGTTACGGCGCTGGCGAAACTAGTCGGCTTGGAATTCCGCGGCATCGTGCACGTCGCCGGCGGCGGCGTGGCCAGCTGGTACGACGTCGCCGCCGAGGTGTTGCGTTTAACGGGTCTCCAAGTGCCGTTGAAAACGGCCTACGCGGCCGACCTCGACTTACCGGCGCGGCGGCCGCGCTATTCGGCGCTCGAAACGTCGCTCTATACGGCGTTGACGGGCGAGGGGATGCCGCCGTGGCAGGAGGGCTTGGCGGCGTATCTCCGCGAGATCAAGGAAGTGGGGCCCGGTGCCGGTTAGGCCGGAAGATGCGGACCGGTTCGCGCCCGAGCGCGCTTTTCTGGTGGGCGGCGATTGGGGCCGGGCGTCGGCCCTCACCTCTGAGGAGTCGCTCGTCGAGCTTGAGAATCTGGTACGAGCGGCGGGCGCCGACGTGGTGGGGGGCGTTATGCAAAAGCGCAACAAAGCCGATGCGGCGCTCTTAATAGGCCGCGGTAAGGTAGCAGCGGTCGCGGCAGAAGTCAAAGAAATGGAAGCGAATCTCGTCGTCTTCGACGAGCCATTGACGCCGGCGCAGCAACGCAACTTGGAAGAGAAACTCGACGTACGCGTAGTCGACCGGCCGACGGTAATCTTGGACATATTCGCGCAACGGGCCCGGACGAACGAGGGCCGTTTACAAGTAGAGCTGGCCCAGCTCGAACATGAGCTTCCTCGGTTGCGGGGTTGGGGCGGCGAGCTGAGTCGAACCGCGGGCGGTATCGGCACCCGCGGCCCGGGCGAAACGAAATTGGAGATCGACCGCCGCCGCGTAATGCGCAAGATATCGACGTTAAAGCGTAAACTCAAGGATATCGCCCGCCGTCGTTCGCTGGAAAGGGCGGGCCGGGCGGACTTGCCGTTAGCAGCCATCGTAGGATATACCAATTCCGGGAAGACTACGCTACTCAACCGGCTCGCTGGTTCGGAAGCGTACGCCGCGGACGTGCCGTTCGCTACGCTTGACCCGTTTATAAAGCGGGCCCGGCTGCCGTCGGGCCGGGTCATACTGTTGGCGGATACGGTAGGCTTCATATCCAATCTCCCCCCCGACCTTATTACGGCCTTTCGGGCTACGATGGAGGAGATAGGGCGGGCCGACGTAATACTCGTAGTCCGCGACGTGACCGCGGCGGAGATAGAAGGCCGGGCCGAAGTAGTAGAGGACCTTTTAAGCGAATTGGGGGCGCGCGAGAAGCGGCGGGTAGACGTATTCAACAAGGTCGACCTGGTGCCGGATTTCGACGTCGCCCGTTACGAGCAGCTCGGTTTCGAGAACCCCGTGGCGATCTCGGCGACCACGGGCGACGGGTGCGACCGATTAGTCGCGTTAATCGAAGACTTTCTGGGCCGCGAGGGTGTCCGCGTCGCGGCAGAACTTTCCCCCGGCCCTCTTTTAACGGAGGTGTACGAGCGCGGGCGGGTGTTGACGCGGGATTACCGCGACGGCCGCGTTCGCGTGGTGGCCGACGTATCGCCGGAGCTCGCCCGGCGCCTGGAGCCGTACGCGGTCGCCGACAAGGATATTCCATAATGGCCGAAAACGACGAACTCGAAGCTACAATAGGCCTAGAGGTCCACGTCCAGTTGAAGACTCGCTCGAAGCTCTTCTGTGGGTGCGCGAGCGAGTTCGGCGCGCCGCCGAATACGCTGACGTGCCCGGTGTGCTTGGGGTTGCCGGGGTCGTTGCCGGTCGTAAACGGCGAGGCGATTCGGTTGGGCCTCAAGGCCGCTTTGGCGCTCGGGTGCACGATGCCGGCCAGGGTGCCTTTCGACCGTAAAAATTATTTTTATCCGGACCTGCCCAAGGGCTTCCAAATAAGCCAACATTTCGGCGCGTTGGGTTTCGACGGCGAAGTCGAGTATTGGGACGACGAGGGCTTCGGCGTCGTATCGGTGGAGCGGGTGCACCTCGAGGAGGATACGGCCAAAGCGGTCCACGCCGAGCCGTACGTCCGGGCGGAAGAGACGTTACTCGATTTCAACCGCTCGGGCGTCCCGTTAATGGAGGTTGTTTCCAACCCGGTGATTAAATCGGCCGCGGAGGCGCGCCGTTATATCGTGGCCCTGCGGTACGCGCTTATTGAGGTGGGGGTTTCCGACTGCGACCTCGAGAAAGGTGCCTTCCGCATCGATACGAATATCTCCGTTAAAAAAGTCGACCAGGAAGCGCTGGGCGAGCAGGTGGAGATCAAGAACTTGAACTCGCTGAAGGCTATGGAGGGCGCGCTCGAGTACGAGTTCGAGCGGCAGGTGGGAGTACTGCGGGCCGGGGGAAGAGTAGAGCGCGTTACGTTGCATTACGACAACGCCACCAGCAAGACGGTGGCCACGCGCGTCAAGGAATTGCGGGCGGATTACCGGTATTTCGCCGAGCCGGATTTGCCGCCGCTCGAGATAACTACCTCCTATGTCGACGAGTTGAGGCGAGAATTAGGCCCGGGCCCGGCGACCCGCGTGCGCGAGTTGCGGGAGCGTTACGGGGCTACGGCGGCGGAGGCCGAGATGTTGGCCTTCACGCCCGGCTACCCAGACTTCTTGAAGGCCGGGGCCGCAGCGTACGGCGGCGAGCACCGCGCGGTCGTCAATTGGCTGGTGGGCGACGTTACGCGGGAGCTTAAGGAGCGCGGTAAGGACCTCGGCGGGACAAAGCTGACGCCGGCGGGGCTTGCCGCTCTGTTGCGGCTGCTCGACGCCGGCGACGTCAACGTCCCCGCGGCGCGCGAGGTCCTGGCGGTGTTGATGAGCTCGGGCGGCGAGCCGGCGAACATCCTGGACGCCAAAGGGCTCCGTCAAATATCCGACGCCGACGTTATCGAAAAGCTCGTCCGCGAAGCGGCCGTTGCGAACCCGAAGGCCGTTGCAGATATCAAAAGTGGAAAGGAGAAGGCGCGGCGGGCGCTTGTAGGGTACATAATGAAGGAGACGAACGGGCGCGCCAATCCGACGATGGTAAACGAAATGATCTCGAAAGTACTGGCGGAGCCGTAGCGCGCTAGCCGGTCTCCTTCTTCATCTTCATAATGAGCCACAGTTTTTCTTTGGTATGGACTAGAACGTAAGAGCCCTTCAGTTTCTCCCCGTGTAAGTTGATAACTAGTTTGTAATCCTTCCGGTCCACGAGGTCGTACCGGCCCCGGTCCCATATTGACACGGTCCCGGCGCCGTATACCCCTTCCTCGATTTCCCCTTCGAAATTTATATAATCGACGTCGTGGTCTTCGACCTGGACGGCGAGGCGCCTTTCGCCCGGTTTGGTCGATATGCCCTTCGGCACCGCCCAGGATTTCAGGACGCCGTCCATCTCCAGCCGGAAATCGTAATGGTGGGTGCGGGCGTCGTGCTCCTGTACGACGAACCTGGCCGTCTCACCTTTTTCCGTTTCCGTTACCATTTTCGACAAGGCCTCCGAGAGTCCGCCGCCGCGGGTGTAGTATTAGCCGCCGCGGCCGCCCCGGTAACCCCCGCCGCCACCTCGGCCGCCGCCTCCGCCGCCTACGAAGTAGACGCGGTCCCGGTCGCCGACGACGACGATCGCGGCGTCGCCTTCTACCGGGCAAGCGTACTCGCAAATGCCGCAGCCTACACATTCGTCTGGGATCACGTGCGGCTTCAACCGACCCCGGCCTCGCAGCTCTATCGCCTTGGGCGAAGTGGGACACATCTCCTCGCACACGTTGCAGTCTTCGTTCTCGACCCAGGGGAGACAGCGCGTACGGTCAATGATCGCAAGGCCGATAAATTCGATTTTCTTTTCGCTTTCCGTCAACGGCCTTATGGCGTCGGTAGGGCAAACTTGCGTGCACAGCGTGCAGAGGTACTCGCAGTATCCTTTGCGCGGTACCAGTCGCGGCGTCCAAAGGCCCGTCAACCCCGCTTCGAAATGTACCGGCGCCAGGCCCTGCGTTAGGCAAACCCTTATGCACTCGCCACACCGCAGACAGCGCGCGAGGAACTCGCTTTCCTCCTGGGCGCCGGGGGGACGTATAAGGAATAAGTCCCTGTGGACGCGGCCGTCGGTTACGAGAACGGCGGGGGCCGTGGCCAGGCTCGCGCCGGCGCTTACGAGGAAATCGCGGCGCTTAAGGGCGGGCGCCCACGTCGTCGGGTTTTCGGGGGGCCTTTCGCGGCCGAAGCCGAAGGAGACCGCGCCCCGCCGGCACGCGGGGAGGCAATCCATGCACAAGTTGCATTCGGCCTGTTCGGTGCTCTCGCCGCAACCGCCGATGGCTCCCATCCGGCATTCGTTTCGGCATCTCTTACATTCGGTACAATCGGCGCCGACGACGCGACGGCCGAACGGCGAAGCCCAACCGACGACGGTGAGTAACGCGCCGGTAGGGCAGATGTATCGGCAGTAGAAGCGGCGACGTACGAAGCCGAGGAGTATCAAGCCCGTTAAAACCGCGGCGACTAGAATGTGCCCCGGGATGAGCGTGACGTTTTCGGGGACGACGCGTTGCCGCACGGCGCTCGCAACTCCTTCCAGACTTGGTACGTCGTACAGGAGTAACGTGAGCTTGTCGAGGCCGATAGAGGCGTACGGTATTATTGACGTCGCGAGGGTGCGGGGGAATAGCGCGAGCGGGTCGAACCACCCGGCCAGGGGGATGCCGAACGCGGCGAATACCAGTAGCGCGACGAGCAGGAGGATCCGCCACCGCCGGTGGCTGACCCTTTCGCCCTCGCGCTTCCGTCTGCGGAAAACTTTGTTTATGACGAAGTCGCCGGCGTCCAGCAGCGCGCCCACCGGGCAGACCCAGCCGCAGAAAGCCCGGCCGAGCAGGAGCGTTAGCGCCACTAATATGAGCGCGGGCCAGAACGCGGAGACGACCGCCCGGCTCGCGGCCATAGCCGTGACGGCCAAAAGGGGTGAGAAGCGCGGTATAATGTCGTACGGGAGGTCGGCTTCGAGGGGGTAGTCCGTCGCGACGATTAGGGCGCACGCCGCGCCGAAGAAAGTAACCTGGCTCAAGCGGCGGAGCCATTTCCAGATGCCCGGGGGCATATTTAGGCCGCGACCTTGGAGACGTTCATGCGCTCGAGGTCCGCGGTGCCGAAGTCGCGCTTTTTCGCTTCTTTGACGACGCCGAGGTCCGTGGGCTCAAGGCCGAAGAGGGTCGTGGCGTAGGCGTCGGCGGCGGTGACGTCCGTCGTAACGATGAGCTTGTCGAGGCGCTTCACGTAACCTAAGCCGCCGCCGGAGGGACCGTTGGCGGTCATAACGCGCGTGGCGTCGATTACGGTAAGCGTCGGCGTCACCACCTGCGCCAGGTCTACGAGCTTTTGGTTTATCCGTTGGTGCCAGCGGCCGCGGTTCTCGACCAGGATCCCCATGAGATTTTTCATCCCGAGCGTAAGGCGGGAGAGGGAGTGGTCCTTGGCTATCGGTACGTTGACGATGACGTCGGTCTTGAGGACGTCGGCGTAAATTTCGGCCTTCTTGACGGCGACGCCGTTTGGAATATTTACGGTTTTTCCCAGTGCGGTGTCGACGTACGAGACTTTCGCGCCGGCGTCGCGGGCCGCGTCGGCGATGCCGCTCGAGTCGTAGCTGCGTCGGCAGTTAGCGCACGTGTTGTCGTACACCTTAACCTCGGCCGCGCCGGTGCCCAGGCAAAGCTCGACCAGCGCCGCGACTACGAACGGGTTGGTGTTGGCGCCGTACTCGGGGGCGCGGTCCCAGGCGATGTTCGGCTTTACGAGAACGCTGTCGCCGCTTTTTATATATTTCTTAAGGCCGCCCAGTTTGTCGAAAGCGCGCGTCAGCAGCGTGTTGTAGGCCGTGCCCTCGCAGACTATTACGTCGGCTGTTTTGTAGGGAGCATACGGCCACACAGCCTCGTCGACCCCCAATGCTTCGCGCCCTAATAGCGTTGCGGCCCCGGCGGCGAGGCCCAAGTCGCGGAAGAATTCGCGTCGGCTTATACCCATCTACTATACCCTTCTTTGGTTATTATGTTGGTCTAGCAGGTTTCAGCGCGCAGTGGTTAATATCAATATTATATAATGGCATACCGTACTAAATCTCTCGTTGTTCCTCGCGGCGGCTCCGGAAGAACTGCTGTAACAAAACGGCACAGTCGTCGGCGAGGACGCCGCCGCGAACGGCGAGGCGGTGGTTGAACGGCGCCGCCGGTACGTTAACGACGGAGCCGCAGCCGCCGGATTTAGGGTCCGCGGCGCCGAAGACGACGCGGCCCAGGCGCGCCAGGACCGCGGCGAACGCGCACATGGGGCAAGGCTCGAGCGTTACGTAGAGCGTGCAACCGCTCAGCCGCCAGTCGCCTACGGCGCCGCTGGCTTTTCGTATGGCTTCGAGTTCGGCGTGCGCTACAGCTTGGCCCGTGGCTTCGGTCCGGTTTCGGCCGCGCGCTATAACGCGGCCGTCGGATACGATTACGGCCCCCACCGGAACTTCGCCGTCGGCCCCGGCCTTTTCGGCCGCTGCGAGGGCTTCCCTCATAAACCGTTCGTCTTCTTCGTTTTGCGGCATAGCGTCGGCGTTTCGTTTGCTTTTGATTATGCCGAAATTATATGATAACCTCGGCCGGTTATGTTGAGGAAAACCTTATTGGCCTTTTTTATGGCGGTTTGTGGCGGGCCGGCGCAGGCGGCGGACGACGACGCCTATTATTATAAGCTCGAACCCCCCGCCGAGGAGCGTTACGCCGGAAGCGAGACGCTTACCGGCGGCGGGTACATCCCGGTTTTCGCGCGCGAGTTTGCCGGGACGGCGCGCGTCCTGGACGGCGAGGTCCTACGTAATCGGGGTTACTTGTGGCTAGGCCAAGTCTTGGCGGAAGAAGCGGGCATCTACGTCGAGTACGTCCCGGGGCGCGAGGGCCGGACGATGACGCCGCGTTTCCGGGGCGCGACCGGCCGGGAGGTGTTGTTGCTCGTGGACGGCGTACCGGTGAACGACCTCGCCACCGGGTGGGCCGACTTGAAGGTTTTCCCGATAGAGGCGGTCGCCAGGGTGGAGGTTATCAACGGGCCGGCGTCGTTTCGGTTCGGCGACCGGGCCGTCGCGGGCGTCGTCAACGTCGAGACGATGAAAGGGCCGCGCGAATCGGCGCGCGCGCTGCTGTCGGCGTCGGACGGCTCTTTCGATACCGAACGTTACCGCTTCAACTTCGGCATGACCGTCCGAGGGATAGACCTCTTCGCGAGCGGCAACCGCATACTTACGGCGGAACCCAATACGCACGACCGGGATACCTCGGCCAACGTCGACGGCCGCGTGGCTCGGCGATGGGGCGACGCCGGCGAGCTCGACGTCGTGTACGGCCATTATACCGTCGACGAGAGCGTGTTGCCGCCTTGGCGGTGGGAGGAATACCGCTCTCGGTTAACTGACCCGAAGGCGCCCGGGTTGCAGAAGGGCTGGCACGATCGGCTGCGCGTAGGGGGCCGGCGGCGCTGGGGCGCGGGGGAATTGCGTGCGCGCGGTTATTACGTAACCACGCGGAGTTGGTTTCACGATGCCGAGGAGCGGCGGTCGTACCAGACGCGGGCGTACGAGGAGGGCGGCGACGTTTCGTACACGTTGCCGCACGCCGGCGGCGGCGCGCTGACCCTCGAGGGGGCCGGCGGCCTCCGCGGCGAGGCCGACGCGGACGAAAAGGCGGCCCTCGTCTCGGGCAGGGTGTTGGAAGAGATAAGGCCCGCCGCGGGCATCTACCTCGCCGTGGGGACGAGTTACGACGCGCTGGCGGGCGTCGGCGGCGCGCTGAGCCCTCGCTTAGCTGTTTCGGCGTTGCTCGCGCGGGCCGTCAAGGTCTACGGGGCTTTCAACGGCGGCGTGCGCCTTCCCGCGGCGGCGGAGTTGGGAAGGCGCGAGGAGGTAACGCGGGAACTCGGTTACGAGATAGGGGCGCGTTTTTACCGTCGAAGCGTCGTCGAAGCGGGCTTGGCGTACTTCTACAACCGTGGCAAAGACGTCTACCTCGACGGCGAGGGCTTGTGGACGGCGAAGCTAACGCGCCGCGGCGTCGAAGGGTCGGCCGAGGGCGCGCTGCCGCCGTGGTTCGATTGGGGCGCGAGCTATTGTTTTACGGATGCCACGCGCGCCGGCGGAAAGGAAGTGGGCTTCGTGCCGCGGCATCGTGCCTTCGGTAAACTCGGATGGCAGGCCGGTTTCTTTAAAGACGATTTAACGCTGCGGGCCGAGGGTCGCGTCGAATACACCGGCGTACGACGCAACGTCGCCGCCGAGTCGCCGGAGTACGTCGTCGAACCGTATCCGTACTTCAAAATACCGTATCGGTACGAGCTACCGGCATACTGGCAACTGGGCGCGCACGTCTCGATTGCCGTAGTCTCGTTTCAGTTGTACTGTAACCTCGAGAACATAAACCGCGCGCGCGACTACGTGATAAGGCCCGGCTACTCGGTGCCGCGGCGGATGCGCACGTACGTAGGGTTTAACTGGACGCTGTTCGACTGAACGGAGGAAGACGAGATGAAATGGGTGGCGATATGGCTTTCTTTTCTTACGTTGTTGTACGTGATTAATTTGATCGGCGACTTCTTGCAGGCGCGGCGCATCCGCGCGCTGGAGGAGCGGATAAAGAAGTTAGAGGGCGCGGCGAGTTAGCCGATCTCGCGTTGAGGATCGAGATTGAAGAAGCGGCCTTGAGGCCGCTTTTTTATTCGAACTTGATAAGGTGTTTTAAACCGGGGGCGCCGCGCGCCAGCAGGTCCGGCAAGTCTTCGACGGCGTGGATTTCCTCGATGAGCGGCGTGGGGTCGACGCGGCCTTCGCTCAGCATCCTCAGCGCCGGCGCGAACGGTCCGCAGCGGTTTCCGGTCACCGTAACCTCGTTGACGACCGCCGGCGCGAGGTCGACGTTGTACGGGTCCGCGATGGTGGTCTTCAGGACGACGGTGCCCCGCGGCCGCACGTAGCGGAGGGCGTGTTGTAAGCCGTCGGCCGCGCCGGTGCATTCGACCACTACGTCGTAGTGGCCGTCGGGCGCGTCGTCGGGCCGCAACATGGGGACGGCGCGGCCTATGGCCGCGAGCTTATCGGCCCGGCCCGGGTGGTGGCCCACGACGGCCACCGCGGCGCCGCTCAGACTTATTACTTCCGCGACCAGCAGGCCGATTTTGCCGTCGCCTACGACCGCCACTTCGTACGTCGGCGGGACGTGGGTTAGTTCGACGACGTTGACCGCGGCGGCGAGGGGTTCCGCGAAGACGGCTTTATTGTCGGGCACGTCGTCCGGGATTTCGTGCAGGTTAGCCGTGGGCAGCATTATGTATTCGGCGAAGCAGCCGTCGCGACCGTCGATGCCCAATACCGTTCGGTACGTGCAGTGGTTGCTTCGGCCTTGGATGCAATGGCTGCAAACGCCGCAGGCGCAGTTGATCTCGCCGACGACGCGCTTACCGAGCCACGCCGCCGAGCCGGCCTCCACGACGCCCACGAACTCGTGGCCCGGGATGCCTTCGAACGACATATATCCCGACGCCAGTTGGACGTCGGTGTCGCAAACGCCGGCGTAACGGACCTTAACTATGACTTCGTCGCGTTCCGGCGCGGGCTTCGCGTACGAAGGGTCCAACGAAAGTTTCCCGCCTTTGACGACTAGCGCTTTCACCGCTGGCCCCTATTCTTTCGAGTTGCCACCGGGGCCTTTCAGTATACGTTTGTAATATGAACCGCTGGTATAAAGTACTGCGGCGGGGTTGTGCCCCGTGACGCGGTCTTTGGCCACGAGGACGGTAACCGGCGCCGCGGAATGGCGGAAGAAGAGGCTGTCGTGCCCGACGCACAGGCCGACGGCGACGTTCAATTCGGTACCGGCGGCGGCCAGTAAGCGCGCTTGCGCCACGGGATTGCACAACGCCTCGAATTGCCCGGGCCTTATCTTTTCGTCGTCGCGTACCCCTATCTCTTCTTTCGGAATCGCACCTACCTTGCAACACACGCTACTGACGCGGAAGCCGTGGCTTTCGAATATCTTCTGAGCGACGGCCGCCTCGCGGCGCAGGCCGATGCAGAACGCGACGCCGAGATGCGACGCGCCCAGCCGCCGGGCGAAGCTTATAATTTCCTCGACGCGCGTCTCGCGGCAGTACCCCGCGGCTTCGGTGCGCGCCGCTTCGGCCGCGACGGCGCGCGTCATTTCGTCGTCGGCGTAGACTCGCCGTACTTCCGTTAATATGTCGGCCTCGGCCGGCATTGGGCAGAAGTCCGGGTAGTCGGCCTCCGCCTCGCCCGAGGCGCAGACCTGGAGGCTACAGTGGGCGCATTTTAATATCATTTTTTATGCCGGGTCCGTCTACGGTAATTCACGCTTTTACCGTTCCTGACGATCCATCGACCTACGAGGTCGGCACTACGGCCGTAACGTTGCACGTACTGCGCGGCGACGAACGGTTTCGGGAAGGGAGTACCGATGAGAAACGTCAGCGGCCATTTCACGGCCGCCGACTATCCGATCATGATAAACCTGAATATGCTCAGTCGGTGAAGCGGTATTTGATGAGGGCCCAGAGCGCCGGTATGCCGTCGAACCAGGTTATCTTTTTACCCTCGTCGTAGTCGCGGCCGTGGTACGAGATAGGCATCTCGTAAACGCGGAGTTTTTTCTGTTTGAAAACTTTC
>JAUWLW010000027.1 GCA_030613505.1 Candidatus Zixiibacteriota bacterium | reverse complement strand
TCTTCGACTACGACCGCGACGGCGACCAGGACCTCTTCATCGCCGGCAGCAACGACCTCCTCCGCATCTACGCCAACGACGGCGGCAAGCTGGGTTCGACGCCGGCGTGGACGTCCTCCGGCCAGGTCCGCGTGAACGAGGCCGCCGTCGGCGACTTCAACGGCGACGGCTACCAGGATATAGTCATCGCCAACCACCCGTACCGGGGCGTGTCGGTGTGGGAGAATAAGGCCGGCGCCATCGACAAGCAGCCGACGTGGCAGTACACCGGCTCGGCGGAGGTCCGCGCCATCGCCATCGGCGACGTGAACGGCGACGGCGCGCTGGACCTGGCCGCGGGCTTCTCGCGCAAGCCGCTCGTCGTCTTCCTCAACGACTATACGGTGGACGTTAAGGTGACGGCCTTCCGCGCCGTGCCCCGCGAAAACGGCGCGTCTATAACGTGGCAAGCGGAAGGCGCCCGGGTCGCCGGCTTCGACATATTACGCCGGGGCGGCGACGGCGGCTGGACGCGCGTCAACGACGAGCGCATCGTGGGCCGCTCGCCGTACCGTTTCGAGGATGGCAACCTCGAGGCCGGCGAATACGGCTACAAGCTGGTCGCGTACGAGCTGAGCGGCTGGAGCCGCGAGTTCGGCCCGGTCCGCTGCGACGTGGGGACGAAGGCGCGCGCCTTCGCGCTGCACGCGGCGTACCCGAACCCGGCTCGAGGCGCCGTCAACTTCACCTTCTCGCTGGCGGCGCCGGGTTACGCGGAGCTGGCGGTATACGACCTGGCGGGGCGGCGCGTCGCGACGCCGGCGCGAGGCGACTTCGCCGCCGGGGACCACGTTGTCCCGTGCGACCTCGCGCTCTCGCCGGGGGTGTACGTCTACCGGCTGGAGGCCGGCGGCCTGACCGCGGCCAGGCGGCTGGCGGTCGTGAAGTAAAACCGTTCAATCAGGATAAAAAAGAAACGGCGGCCGGAAGGCCGCCGTTTTGTTTACGGGCAGCCGCGTTTAAAAACTATAAACGGCGCCGGCCTCGACGTAAGGGCGGTTCGAGCCGTAGCCGAGGTAATACTCCGGGTAGTAGCCGCCGTGCTCCAGGCCGCCGACCACAAGCAGGCTCCAGCGCGAAAACACGGCGTACCGCGCCTCGCCCTCGAATATAAACGTCGCGACGGGCGACTTGAAATAGCTAACCGTGGGGTTGGCCCATGTCCCGCGATGCGCCGCGCCGAGGTAAAACCGGCCTAACGGCACGCCGGCGCCGACGTCGTAACCGGCGCCGACAAGGCCGACGTACTCCGAGGTATCGAACCGCGGCCGGTAATAAGGCGCCGGATAGTGGAAGCGGACGTAGCTCACGCGGCCCGCCAGGCCGGCGTAACATTCGAAAAAGGCAAGCGGGAAAAGTCTCCCGACGCCGGCATCGAGATTCCCCTCGCGGATGTAGTTATCGGCGGGGTATTCCGCCCCCGACAGCCGCAGCGTAACGCGCCACGGCTCGCCGAACCGGCCTTCCACCCGCGCGCGATAGCCGCCCTGGCGGTAGAAGTTGGGGTAAAAATCGAACGCCGCGTCGTAGGATAGAAGGCCGACGGCCGCGCTGAGTTCGGCGGCGGCCGAGGCTGCCGGCCAGGCCAACGAAATAGCCAATACGACTTTTGAAGTAACGCCGCTAATCATAAAACCGTAAAGATTACTCGATGCGGTATAAATAAACGCCCCTTACGGATCCACCGTACTCCCGCTCCTCAACCAGCGCCCAATAGGTATCGCGGCCCGCCGTTACTGCTAAGAAGTCGACGTACCCAGTGTGCCATAACGTATCTTCCGGGTGCCACTTGGCGCCCTCGCGCGCCAGCGACAACTCGTAACCGACGACGTAACCCTCGTCCGCGCTGTGGAAGGCCGAGCGCCACCCCCCGTAGCCGCGCCCCAATCCCAAAGATCCGACGTACGATATCTCGTAAATACCGCGCCCCGGCGGCGCGTCGTCGCGCGCGACGACGCCCAGGAATACCGGAGCTTCTTTTTTCTCGAGTTGCGTACTTATGAAGCGCCCGGTAAGGAAAAGGCCTTCGCCGGCGGGGGCTAGAGAGCAGGCGGATCCGTAGAAGTCGTACATCTTCGTGCCTAAATCCAACGGCTCGGCGGCCCACGTCGCGCCTCCGTCGTCGCTTACGTATATCGTCCGGTCGGTCGCCTTTAACCCTGCCACGCACGCGAAAGCCCTACCGGCATCGGTTACCGCGAACTCGAAGGCCGCGACCCGACGGTCGCGCGCGAATACCTTGGTCCACCTGCCGGCGTCGTAAGCGTAAACCCCGCGCTCGGTTTCGAGCCAACAGAACTCGGCCGAAAGCGGGTATATCGCGACGAATTCGCTCGCGTCCACCGACTCCGGGACCGGTACCTCGGCCCAATTCCCGCCTTCGCACTTAAAGAAGCAAGGCGTGTATTCGTAGTTTTCGAACTTCTTCCCCACAGCCCACAAGACGCCGCCGGCGGAATTCAAATCGCTAAAAGCCGCGTTGTCGTACGGCGCCCGGAACTCGTCGCGTACCGCGGAGCCGTCGTACCGGTAAATAACTGCGCGGGGATATTCGGTTATTGTCGTATCCTGGGCGGCGACGTATACGTCTCCGCCCGGGCCCTCGGTCACCGCCGTAAAGTTCTTCGCTTCCTCGGGGAAATAAGTCACCCACCGCCACCGGTCGAGCCGTTCGTAATAGGGCTCGTCCTCGCAGGCCGCTCCGACGAAAACGAAAACCGCCGCGGCGGCCGTCAGAGCGGCCCGCGGCGCTACCCTACGAAAACTTAGATTCCTTCCCATCGGCAAAACCCCTTCCCTTCGACCCTGATTCTTAAATAATTATCTTTCGATTGCAACTAAAATATCGCCCGCGAAACGGGTGTAAAAAAACCGGCCCTTCCGGGCCGGCTTTCCCTTCTTGAGGCAACGGCGCTGTTGCGCGCTAGTACAGGTTGAGGTGCATCTTCCTGCCCTTGTACTCCAGCTCGTACGCGCTCATCTCGTCCTTGGTCAGGCTCGAGCGGTTCTGGAGGCCGTCGGCGTACGTCTCCTCGCGCTCGGCGTCCTCCAACTGTGCGAGGTACTCCTCCATCGCCGAGACTTCGGGGACGTCGCCCAGCTCTCCCGCCAGCGCCGCGTCCATAGCGTAGCTGGTCAGCAGGCGAGGCCACACCGCGGCGAATAGGTCGTGGTTGGCGAAGACGTCGCCGGCCTTCACTTTCCCCTCCGCCACGACGATTACGCCCACGACCTCCTTTTTCTTGGCGAGGCCCTTCAGCGCCTTCTCGTACTTCTTGACGTCGGCCTGAAATTCGGGGTCGTCGTAGCTGGCCGTCAGCGCGTCGGTCCCGGTCACGGCGCCGCGCTCGGCGTTGACCTTCGACACCTCGGCCCACACCTGGCCCTGGTCCTGTTTACCCTGGGCCGCGGCGCGGACGCTCGCCGGCGCCATCTCCTTCTTATCGGTGAAGTGCTCGCTCACTTCGGTCCAGCGGCCTGCCTCCACGCAGAACGCGTCGACGTCGAACTTGCCGCCGGGCGGCACGACCGTGTCGTAGGATATAATGCGGTCCTGCTTGGCGCCGCGTATCATCTCGCCCGCCAGCAGGACGACGTACTTATCCGTATCGTTATGGACCTCGAGCGAATTGACGGACGCGCCCTCCTCGAGCTCGGCTATCTTGAAGCGGCCGGTCTCGGCGGCCTCCGCCATCGTGAAGACGTCGCCCAGCTTCTCGCCGCCCCCCGGCAGATAGACGGGATAGACGGCCAGGTTGCCGTGGACGACCGGCTCACCCACGGAAAGCTGGGAGTAAAAACTCTCGTCGCCCGCGCCCGTCGGCGCCGTCGTCGTCAGGAAAATCGCCACGCCTAAAACGGAAAAAAATACGATTGCCTTCTTCACGCCAAAACCTCCTGGTCGGACGTTCCACTTAGTTTCGCTTTTTTGACGCGCCTCGTCGGGGAGTGGTTTAATCGCGTTTTAAACGAATTGACAGCGACCCACGCTATGTTATTATGGCAGGAATTTTCAGCGTCGGCAAGCGCAGCGAACGGGGCCCGGACCAAAGAAGGAAGAGATGTCAGGAGCTCGTTGGATTAAGGCCGTTGCTTTGCTCGGCCTGCTCTACGCCGCCGCGGCGCGCGACGAGTTCCTGTGGGTCATCGAAAGCGGCGTAGACTACGAGGGCTCGCTGGCGTTCGCCGAGAGCCATCTGGACGAGGTTATGCCGGCGCTCGAGTAAGCGCGGCACACCGGCGCTGAAATAAGGAGGGCTCATATGTGGGTCGATTTCAACCTCCTCCATCTCCTGTGGTTCGTCATCCTGGGCGGCTTCGTCGGCTGGCTGGCGGGGCTGGCGTTTCGAGGCCGCGGCTTCGGCTGCCTGGGCAACGTCGCCGTCGGCGTAATCGGCGCCGTCGTGGGCGGCCTGTTCTTCCGGCTGGTCGGCTGGCAGTTCGGCGGCTGGCTGGGCAGCCTCTTCACCGCCTTCGTCGGCGCGGTGCTGTTCCTCGCGGTTATCAACATCTTTAAGAGACGATAACGCTCAGCCGGCAGAAAAGGAAACGGCGGCCTCGCAGGCCGCCTTTTTCGCTTGCCGCGGCGCCGCGGCTATCTTACTTTATTCATTAAATAATAGCCGCCAGGAGAGGAGCTCGTTATGGCACCCACCCACGGCTCGGCCGCGCTCGAGGCCCTCGCCGGCCTGCTCGTAGCCGTTGCGTTCATTCTATTCGCGTACGCGTGCGTCAAGCGCATCCTGATGCTCACGGCCGGCAGGCCCGAGAACCGCTTCGACCGCCCGGGCGCGAGGTTCGTCGAATTAATAAAACTGGTCTTCGGCCAGACGCTGGTCCTGCGCAAGCCGACTATAGGGCTCGCCCACTTCTTCATCTTCTGGGGCTTCGTCGTCCTCGTCGTCGCCAACCTGGTCTTCAT
Source organism: Candidatus Zixiibacteriota bacterium (assembly GCA_030613505.1). Taxonomy (GTDB): domain Bacteria; phylum RBG-13-66-14; class B26-G2; order WVWN01; family WVWN01; genus WVWN01. The sequence continues at coordinate 35,647 of JAUWLW010000027.1, read as the reverse complement.
GGTGGAGAGCTTCTGGGAGGGCTTCGACGTCCCGTACGTCACCGGCGCCGCCTGGTACCACCTGATCTTCGACGTCTTCGTCGTGTTGGTGATAGTCGGGGTCGCCGCCGCGTTCCTCCGCCGCGTCATCTTCCGGCCGCCCGGGCCCACGGGCGGCTTCGGCGCGTACTTCATCCTCTTCCTCATCTTCGCGCTGATGGCGACGGACCTCATAAACGAGGGGTACCTGCTGGCCTCGAGCGGCCACCGCCCCTGGTACATGCCCGCCGGCTCGGCGACGGCCTCGCTCTTCGCCGCCGCTGGTTGGGCGGGGCCCGCGTGGTTCGGCCTCTTCGCGGCCAGCTGGTGGGTACACCTGTTGTCGCTGCTCGTCTTCCTGGTATACATCCCGACGTCGAAGCATCTCCACCTCATCGCGGGGCCGTTCAACGAATTTTTCCGGAACTTAAAACCCCGCGGGATAGTGAAGGACTGCGACGTGGAGGACGACGAGGCGGACCACTTCGGCGTCGTCCGGGCCGACGAGTTCAGCTGGCGCCAGCTTTTGGACTTCTACTCGTGCGTGGAGTGCGGCCGCTGCCAGGACAACTGCCCGGCGTTCAACACCGACAAGCCGCTATCGCCCAAGAAGTTCGTCATCGACCTCAAGCACGACTTCATGCGCTACGGCCTGAAAATCGTAAAGCTCGCCAAGACGCGACCCGAGAAGGAGGAGGGCGTGGGCCTGGCCGGGCCGGTGGTGAGCGACGACGAGCTGTGGGCCTGCACCACTTGCGGCGCCTGCGTCGAGCATTGCCCTATCAGCGTCGAGCACGTCGATAAGGTAATAGACCTCAGGCGGGACCTGGTCCTGAACGAGGGGCGCATCCCCCACGAGCTCAACGCCGCCATGAACGGCGTCGAGCGCAACAACAACCCCTACGGCCTGCCCTCCGGCGAGCGCGTCAGGTGGGCCAACGGCCTGGACGTACCGGTTTTCGCCAAGGGGGCGCGGGCCGAGTACTGCTTGTGGGTGTCGTGCCTCGGCTCGTACGACGACCGCGGCCAACGCGTCGCGAAGGCCATGGTCAAGCTGCTCGACGCCGCCGGCGTCTCGTACGCCGTCCTGGGCGAGGAGGAGGGCTGCTGCGCGGAGGCGTTCCGGCGGCTGGGCCACGAGTATTTATACAAGATGAAGCTCGAGGAGAACGCCGCGACCTTCGCTCAGTACGGCATCAAGAAGTTGATAACGACGTGCCCGCACTGCTACAACACGTTCAAGCACGAGTACGCCGCGCTGGGCTGCCAGCTCGACGTCTACCATCACGCCGAGTTCCTGCTGAGTTTAATCGAGGCGGGGAAGTTGAAGGTGCAGGCCGAGGCTCGAGCCGTCGCGTACCACGACTCGTGCTACCTGGGGCGGTATAACAATATTTACGACGCGCCGCGGGCGCTGGTACGGGCCGCGGCGGGCGAACCGCTCGAGTTCGACAAAAAGCACGCGTACGGCTTCTGCTGCGGCGCGGGGGGAGGCCGGATGTGGCTGGAGGAGACGATAGGCAAGCGCATCAACGTCGAGCGGGCGGAGCAGGCGCGGGCGACCGGCGCCTCGACGGTGGCCGTCGCGTGCGCGTATTGCCTCACCATGCTCGACGACGGCCTGAAGGACCTCAACGCCGACGTCCCCGTCAAGGACGTGGCGGAGCTGATCGCCGAGGGGGTAACATAGTATACCGCCCGCTTTAGCGGACGGTGCTAAGCCGCGGCGCGTTAGCGGTCGGGGCCACCGGCTAAAGCCGGCGGTTAACGGCCGGCCGCGAGGGGGATATTACCTTATGGCAGTCGTATACGTAGCCGAAGACATCGGCGCCCTCGTCCAGGAACAGAAGTCTACCACCGCGGCATTCTTATTAAACTACCACGTCGTCTTCCGAACGAAACGCAACCGCCCGGTCCTGGAGGGCGAAGTAGGCCGGGAAGGCTTGAGGCTCATTCTCGACGTAGCCGAACGGCGTGGCTATAAAATCTTAGCGGCGGCTTTGATGCCCGACCACGTCCACCTCGTCATAGCGCTAACGCCGTCCGACCGGGTCAGCGACGCGGTTCGGTATTTCAAGGGGACGACGGCGCGATTTTTAAGGGATAAATTTCAATCCCTCCGCGACGTCGACTCGAGCCTTTGGAGCGAGGGCTACTACGTCGAGAGCCTGGGGTTGAAGAACGTAAAACAGGTCCTGAGTTACGTATCGCGGCAGGAGGAGCACCACGGCGGCGAGCGCGACGCCGGCGAGCGCGACGCCGGCTGTTAACCGCCGGTTTTAACCGGCGGGCCCGCCGACGGCCTACGCCGCGCGAGTGAAGGCCCGACACCGTCCGCTTTAGCGGGCCGGGGTATCGTGTCTCCCATACCGCCGGCTAAAGCCGACGGCCTACGCCGCGCGAGTGAATTACCGGCCCTTAAAAGGGCCGGTTTCGGACGGCGGCTCACCTCACCACCACCATCTTCTTCGCGCCGGCCCAATCGCCCGCCTGCAAGCGGTAGACGTAGACGCCGGGCGCGAGGGCCGAGACCTCGCGTTCGTGCGCGCCGGGCGGCAGCCATCCCTGCGCCAGCGTTGCGACCTTGCGGCCCGCTATATCGAACACCGTTAGCTCCACGTCAGCCCGGTCCGTAAGCTCGAACGCGATCACGGCCTTACTCGACCACGGGTTCGGGCGAGCGTTGTGGAGGACGAAGGCTTGCGGCACGCCGGTCGTACCCTCCGTGATGCCGAGTTGCCGCGGCCTCCCCTCGACGATACCCTCCAACAAGTACTCGTAACACCGAAGGCAAGCCAGGCCCCGGTCACCGTACGAGCCCGAGCCGCCGCCTGGCAAGGGAGTCTCGGTTATCTTCAGCCATTCCTTCTCGCCCTCCTCGCCGCGGTAGAGGTTAAAACCCTCTATTTGTTCACCCAGAGGAGATTTAACCGACCACGTAAGCGCCAGGCCGTCGTAGCCCCTGGGCGCCGCCGTGAAGTAGTTGAGATAGTTCCCGACTCGGCACGCATATTTGAGCGAACTGAAATCAAAATAACCGACGCTCCGGCAGTAAGCTACGTGGGGTACCCCGGCCGCGTCGAGGGCGAGGGAATTCCAAACCCCCGGCCTTTCGCCCTCGCCGCCCGCCTCGATAACTTCTCTGTGCCACGCGGCCCCGTCGAAATACGCGTATCTTAACTCGCCCGCCAACAACTGGCCGCCGGTATCCCGGTCCGCGTAATACGTTATGCGAGGGCGGCCGCTTTCGTCCAACGCGATACACGTATCTAGTTGAACGTCGCCTTCGTCGACGGTCGTAACGTGCCAATGCGTACCGTCGAAATTAGCGTACTTCAAGGCCTCCGATATATCCTCTTGATAAGAGATGTGTGGCCGTCCGGCGGCATCTACGGCGATCGAACTCTCCATCCCTGTAGCGTTCAACGATTTATCGATCGTCGTGATTTGCCACCGCGCGCCGTCATAGTACGCGTATTTTAACCAGCAGTGTAGGTAATCGTCCTGGTATGAGATATGGGGCCGGTTCCGGGAGTCCAAAGCGATTGACGTGCAGTACCCCGCGCACGCACCGGTATCTAATACCTCGCGGTGCCACTGCGTGCCGTCGTAATACGCATACCGCAAGTTGGAAAACTTGGGGCTAATAAACTCGCCGTAAGCTATATGGGGCCGGCCTTGCGCGTCAAGGGCGATTGAGGTATGCATGCCGCCCTCGCGATCCACGGTGCATATACGCCAAGCGGTCCCGTCGAAATGAGCGTACCGGAGTTGGGGGTACGGAAAGGTCTGGTAATATGAATATGAAATATGGGGATGGCCCGCGGAGTCGAGGGCGAGGTCGCTGTACTGCCCCGTTGCCGATTCGTTATCTACGACGTCGACGTGCCACGAGGTACCGTCGAAATAAGCGTATTTCAGATACTGTCCGGATATGTCACAATAAGATATATGGGGATTACCCGCCGCATCCAACGCGAGCGAACACATCATACCGACGCCCGTCCCTTCGTCAACGGTGGTGATGTACCACCCCTGCTCGACGGCCGCGGCCGCCGTCACGGCGACGATAACCGCTAAGCAGATGTAAAACCCTAAGCCCTTCATCGTTGATACCTCCCGTCTGTTGTTAACAATTTATATTATAACGCGACTCAAGGCCGGGTGCAAAATAATTCGCCGTGGCGTGTACGTACTGAAAACGCCGCTTATAAATATTAAACTTGTTACTCCTTGACGCCGCGGCGCCTTTGTGTTATATATTCACGTAAGAAGTAAGGATTGACCATGACGTACCCCAAGCTGGCCAGCGCCATAATCATAATTATCGACCTACCCCGGTCGGGCCGGCTGCGTATGCCCTAAGAAGAAACACAATAAGTAAAACCCAAGCCGGCCCCAAGGCCGGCTTTTTCGTTAGTTCTCAAACCGTAGGCCGAGGAATTTTAACTTGACACCGTAAAGGCTCTCGTGTAAAATACGCGGCTTAACGCCGCGCCCAACGGAGGCGCAGCCATGACGGACTACAAAGACACCCTCAACTTGCCCAAGACCGCCTTCCCGATGAAGGCCGACCTCGCCAAACGCGAGCCCGAGTTCCTCGCGTACTGGGAGAAGGTCGACATCTACGGCAAGATCCGCGAAGCCCGCCGGGGCCGCGACGTCTACCTCCTCCACGACGGCCCGCCCTACGCCAACGGCCTCATCCATATGGGGACGGCGCTCAACAAGGTCCTCAAGGATATCGTCGTGAAGTCGAAGACCATGGCCGGCTTCGACGCGCCGTACGTCCCCGGCTGGGACTGCCACGGCCAACCCATCGAGCACGAGGTGATGAAGGAGCTCCGCGCCAAGGGCGAGGAGCTCGAGGCCGCGGAGGTCCGCGCGCGCTGTCGCGCCTACGCCGAGAAGTTCGTCGCGCTGCAGCGCGAGGACTTCAAGCGGCTCGCCGTCTTCGGCACCTGGGATACGCCGTACCTCACGATGCACCCCCACTACGAGGCGACGGTGCTGGGCGCGTTCCGGGCCATGGCGCGCGACGGCCGCGTATACCGCGCGCTTAAACCGGTGCACTGGTGTTATTCGTGCGAGACGGCGCTGGCCGAGGCCGAGCTGGAATACAAGGACGTGAAGTCGCCGGCGGTGACGGTCCGCCTCGAGGTCGTCGAGGGCCTGGGCGAGCTGCGCGCGCAGGGGCCGACGTACCTCGTCGTGTGGACGACGACGCCCTGGACGCTGCCGTCGAACCTGGCCGCGGCGGTGGACGCCGGCTACGACTACGCCGCCGCTCGGGCGGGCGACGCCATATATATCGTCGCGGAAGATCTTCTGGCGGGGACGATGGCCGCGGCCGGCCTCCCGGATTACGAAATAGTCAAAACCTTCAAGGGCGCCGAGCTAACGGACGTCAAATACAGACACCCCTTCATCGAGCGCGTCTCGCCGGTCATAACGACGGACTTCGTGACGCTGGAGCAGGGCACGGGGGTCGTGCACGTCGCGCCCGGCCACGGCGCCGATGACTTTTACGCGGGCCAACAGTACGGCCTGCCGATACTCTCCCCCGTCGACGACCGCGGCCTCTTCACCGACGAGGTCCCGGATTACGAGGGGACGCTGGTCTTCGACGCCGACGCGCGCATCGTCGAGCGGCTGCGCGAATTGGGCGCGCTCCTCAACTACGAGGAGCCCGAGCACTCGTACCCGCACTGCTGGCGCTGCAAGAACCCGCTCCTCTTCCGCGCGACGAAGCAGTGGTTCCTGGCGATGGAGGCGGGCGACCTCCGCGGCGCGGCGCTGAAAGAGATCGCGAAAGCCGAGTGGGTACCGCGGTGGGGCGAGCAGCGCATCGTCGGCATGGTCGAGAGCCGGCCCGACTGGTGCATCAGCCGCCAGCGGAGCTGGGGCGTCCCCATCCCGGCGCTCTACTGCGCCTCGTGCGACGAGCTCCATCTCGGCGACGAGTTCCTGGCGCGGGTGGAGGAGCTCGTAGCGAAGGAAGGCATCGAGGGCTACTGGCGCGCCCCGGCCGAGGAGCTGGCCGCCGGCGCGACGTGCGAGAAGTGCGGGGGCTCGAGCTGGCGCAAATCGGAAGACATCCTCGACGTGTGGTTCGAGAGCGGCACGAGCCACCTCGCCGTCCTCAACGAGTGCTACGGCCTTCCGTGGCCCGCGGACCTCTACCTCGAGGGCTCGGACCAGCACCGCGGCTGGTTCCAGCTCTCGCTGTTGGTCGCGCTGTGCACCAAGGGCTCGTCGCCGTACCGGACCGTCATCACGCACGGCTTCATGCTGGACGTCGACGGCAAGGCCATGCACAAGTCCGCCGGCAACGTCATCCCGCCACAAGAGGTGGTGGAGAAGTACGGCGCCGACGTGCTGCGGCTGTGGGTGGCGTCGGAGGACTACCGCACCGACATCGGCCTTTCGTACCGGCTGCTGGACCAGGTCGTGGAGACGTACCGCCGCGTCCGCAATACGGCCCGCTTCCTCCTGGGCAACCTGGGCGACTTCGACCCGGGCCGCGACGCGCTCCCGCCCGAGCAGTGGCCCGAGCTCGACCGCTTCGCCCGGCAGCGCTTCAAGCGGCTCGCGCGTAGGGTATACCGCGCGTACGAGCGCTTCGAGTTCCACGTCGTCTATCACGCCGTCCACAACTTCTGCGCCGTCGACCTTTCGGCGTTCTACTTAGACGTCATCAAGGACCGTCTGTACTGCGAGGCCCCCGACGGGCCGGCGCGGCGCGCCGCCCAGAGCTGCCTGTACTTGATGGCCCGAGGGCTGGCCAAACTCGTCGCGCCGGTGATACCGCTGACGGCCGAAGACGTCTGGCGGCACCTCCCCGCGGACGAGCGCGAGCCAGAGAGCGTCCACCTCGCCGAGTGGGACGAAGTAGACATAACCGCCGAGGACGACGCCCTGGATGAGAAATTTTCGCGCTTGCTGGAAACGCGCGGGGCGGTCCTCAAGGCGTTGGAGGAGGCCCGGGCGGCGGGGTCGATAGGCCACCCGCTGGAGGCGGTAGTTGCGCTGGCCGCGGACGGCGACGCGTACGAGCTGCTGGCCGCCGAGGCCGAAAACCTGCCGGCCTACTTCATCACGTCGCAGGTCGAGCTGGAACGGGGCGGCGCGGCCGCCGTGGCCGTCGAGGCGGCGTCCGACGAAAAGTGCCAACGGTGTTGGCAGCGGCTGCCGTCCGTAGGCGAGGACCCGGACAGGCCGGACCTTTGCGAACGATGCCGGCGCGTAATGCGCCGTATAGGAAAATGATAACGGGGCGCCGTCCGCTCTTAACTCGAGGTCGACTATGAACAAGCGCGAACGGAAGAAATTCGAAAAACTACTCCTCGAGATGCGGGAGAAAAAGCTCGAGTACATCAACGTGCTGCGCGAGCTCGCGATATCCCGGACGCAGCGGGAAGCGAGCGGCGACATCTCCGCCTTCACGTCACACCCCGCCGACATCTCCACCGAATCCTACGAACGCGAAAAAGTCGCCTCGCTGATAACGCGGGAGACCCAGATATTGAAGGAGCTGGACGCGGCGCTGGAGCGCATCCGCGACGCTACCTACGGCGAATGCGACACGTGCGGCGGCGACATTCCCCCCGCCCGACTGCAGGCGCGGCCCTTCGCCACGCTATGCGTGAAATGTCAAACCGAAGCCGAAGAAGGCTAAGCGGCCTTCGCCGCTACGCGGCGGGGGGAGCGTTCGCGGCGGCCTTGATCGCCGCCGACCAAGTAACGAAGTACTTCGTCGCCAAACACCTTTGGCCCGGCCGAATCGTCGAAGTCATCCCCCATTTTTTCAACCTCGCGCTATCCCACAACACCGGCGGCGCCTTCAGCCTCTTGCCCGATAAACCGCTGGTCTTCACCATCCTCTCCATTGTAGCGGCGGCGCTGCTGTGCTACCTGTTCACGCGGCTCCCGGGCAAGCCGGCCGCGTCCTTCGCCGCGGCGGCGATATTCGCCGGCGCCGTCGGCAACCTGGCCGACCGCTTCCGCCTCGGGTACGTCGTCGACTTCATCGACCTCCACGTCGGCCCCTGGCACTGGTACGTCTTCAACGTCGCGGACGCGGCCATAACGGTAGGAGCGATATCGCTCTTCGTTCTCACTTTCTTGGACGAACGCCGCAGAAAGAGTAAAGCCCGGGAGGAAAAGCCGCCGACCGAAGGCCCCCAAAACGGGTAGTTTCCACGGATAGCGAACGTAAAACCGAGAAGCGTCGAATTTTATTAGTGACGGCGCGGTAAAAACAATTCCCGGTGGGCGCCGCGGTTGGCGATTTTTAGCACAAATCCCGCCCAAAATAAATATTGACACCCCACCGGGTTGCTGGTATACTGATATATAAACAAGCGGTAATTTTTATAAAAAGGAGGTGTTACGCGCTAATGCGGAACCTTTTAGTCTTTATCCTAGTCGCTTTATTTGCCTGCGGCGGCCTGATGCTCGTAGGTTGCAAGAAGAAGGAAGCGCCTGCCGAAACGGTCGAGACAGGCGAAGTAATGCCTGAAACGGTCGAGGAGCCGGTTCCCGAAACGCCAGCTCCTGAAACTCCCGCCGAGGAAGAAGAAGCACCGGCCGAGGAGGGCGAACCGGGCGAAGGTGGCGAGTAGTAGCCTAAGGTTCGTTAACCAAGGCAATTTGACGGGGCTGCCACAGCGGCCCCGTTTTTTTGTTCCCCTTGTTGCGGCGGCGCAGATGTGATACTATCCTCCGAAACGAACGAATCTACGTACGAAGATAAACCTCGAGGTGCGGCACTATGAATTCCCTTAAGATCGAAGGCAAAGAATACGCGTCGCGGCTTATACTCGGGACCGGCAAATACGACGACCTCGACGTGATGAGGAAAGCGTTCGAGGCCGGCGGCACGCAGATCGTAACCGTCGCCGTGCGGCGCATCGACCTCGACGCCGTCAAGGCCGGTAAGCCGTCGTTATTGGACTACATCGACACGGAAAAAATAACAATTTTGCCCAATACCGCGGCGTGCTATAACGCCGACGAAGCCGTGCGCACGGCGCGGCTGGGACGGGCCGCGGGATTCTCCGACATGGTCAAGTTGGAGGTAATCGGCGACGAAAAGACGCTCTTGCCCGACACCGAACAGCTGCTGCGGGCGACCGAAACGCTGGTAAAAGAAGGCTTTACGGTCCTGCCCTACACCAACGACGACCCCATAATGGCGAAAAAACTGGAGGACGCGGGCGCCGCGACGGTGATGCCCCTCGCCGCGCCCATCGGCTCGGGGATGGGCATCCAAAGCGAACTCAACATCCAACTCATCATGGAGGCGGTCTCGGTCCCGGTCATCGTGGACGCCGGCGTGGGCACCGCTTCCGACGCTTGCCGCGCGATGGAACTCGGCATCGACGGCATCCTCATAAACACCGCCGTCGCCCAGGCCCGGGACCCGGTCAAGATGGCCAAGGCCATGCGCGACGCCGTCGTCGCGGGCCGCCTGGCGTACGAGGCCGGCCGCATTCCCAAGAAGCCGTACGCCTCCGCCTCCAGCCCGACCGAGGGCGTGGTCCGTTGAACGTCGTCCTCGTTACCCCCGACGAACGCGACGAGAAGCGGCTGCTGGCGCTCGCCGAAGAAGCGCTGGAGGGAGGCGTGGACGCGGTCCAGCTGCGCCTTAAGGGCGCCACCGCCCGCGAGCTCTTCCCTTTAGCCAAAATAATACGCGAGATCGCCGACCGCGTCGGCGCCTCGCTCTACGTCAACGACCGCGCCGACGTGGCGCTGGCGGCCGGCGCCGCCGGCGTGCACCTCGCCGGCCACTCGCTGCCGGTGGCGGCCGCGCGCGCCGTCCTCCGCTCGCCCTTCAAAATAGGCGTCTCGTGCCACAGCGTCGCCGAGGCGATCCAGGCCGAAACGGAGGGAGCCGATTACGTATACCTCGGCGCCGTCTTCCGGTCGCCCTCCAAGCCGGACGCCTCGCCCGTGGGCCTGGAGGAATTGAATCGGGCCCGGCGTGAAATAGAGATACCCATAATCGCCATCGGCGGGATAACCGCCGAGAACGTGGGCGCGGTACTCTCCGCGGGCGCGGACGGCGTCGCCGTCATCTCGGCCGTCGCGAGCCACCGCTCGCCCCGCGAGGCCGCGGCGGGGCTGGTGAACGCGTTCAAATCCTGGAAGGGCGAGAAGCGGCCCGACGTCGACGTCGCGGAATAAAAACGGCCCAGACGCGTACCACCTTCCGGCCGCGGCGGCGGCCTTTTTATTTGATATCGGCCCAATAAACATATTATATTAAGGCCACAAGACGCAGGTTTAACGAAAAGGGCCGAGCCGTGAATAAAAATCCCCAATCCTTGCAGGACCTGGCCGCCGCCCTGGCGGCTTATTGGGCCGAGCGCGGCTGCGTCATCGTCCAACCCGGCGACGTGGAGTCGGGCGCGGGGACCTTCCACACCGCGACGTTCCTGCGCGCGCTGGGCCCGGCGCCGTGGCGGGCCGCGTTCGTGTCGCCGGCGCGCCGCCCCCGCGACGGCCGCTACGGCGAAAACCCCCACCGCCTCTACCTCCACTATCAGTACCAGGTCGTATTGAAGCCGGCCCCCGAAGACATTATGGACCAATACGTCGGCAGCCTCCGCGCCATAGGCGTCGAGCCCGAGCTGCACGACCTTCGCTTCGACGAGGACGACTGGGAATCGCCCACCCTCGGCGCCTGGGGCCTGGGCTGGCAGGTCCTGCTCGACGGCGTGGAGATTACGCAGTTCACATATTTCCAACAGATGGGCGGGTACGACTGCGACCCCGTCACGGTAGAGCTGACCTACGGCCTGGAGCGCATCGCCGCTTTCCTGGCGGGCGTCGACAGCCTATATGATATTACGTGGGGCGCCGGTATGTCGTACGCCGAGATGCGTCACGAGGAGGAACGAGAACAATCCATCTACGCCCTGGACGAGGCCGACGTGGCCATGCTCTTCCGCCTGTACGATATGTACGAGGCGGAGTGTCGGCGGCTGGCCGAGGCCGGCCTGGTTTACCCGGCGCACGATTACCTCCTGAAATGCTCCCACACGTTCAACCTGCTGGACGCGCGCGGCGCCGTCGGCGTTACCGAGCGCGCCAACTACATCGCCCGCGTCCGCAACCTCGCCCGGGCCGTCGCGCGCGCCCGGCTGGAAAAAGAGAAAGAGCGTCTCGCCGGAAATGACGACGGATAAACGCAAAGACTTGTTGCTGGAGATAGGCTGCGAGGAGCTGCCGCCCGCGGCCGTAGCGGACGGGCGACGTCAGCTGGCTACGCTAACGACGCAACTTCTGGCCGAGGCTCGACTGCCGGCGGCTTCGGTATCGACGTTTGCGACGCCCCGGCGCCTGCTCGTCGTCGCCAAGGGCGTACCGGGAAGCCAGCAGCCCGAGGTCAAGCGCGTCGTCGGGCCACCGAAGAGCGTCGCCTACGACGACGGGGAGCTCACCGCCGCCGGCCGGGGCTTCCTCAAAAAGTGGGCCGTAGCCGAAGAAGACCTCCTCTTCGAAGAGACGGCCAAGGGCGAGTACCTCGCCGCGGACGTGGCGTCGCCGGCTCGAGCCGCGCCGGAAGTCCTGGCCGAGCTGATCCCCGAACTAATATCGGCGTTGCCCTTCCCCAAGACGATGCGCTGGCCTCAGGCCGGCGTGCCGTTCCCGCGACCCGTAAGATGGCTAGTATGCCTGTACGGCGGCGCGGTCGTGCCCGCCGAATATGCGGGACTCAAAGCCGGCAGCCAATCGTACGGCCACCGGACGATAGCGCCCGGGCCGAAAGACCTTAGAGCAGTATTCGACGAAGAAGGCATTATAGTTAACGAAAAGGCTTTGCAGCGTTTTTACGAAAAAGAGCTCGGCGTCGTCGTCGACGTTGAAAGCCGGCGGCGGAGGGTCACGACTCAACTAAAGAAGATAGGCGTAGCGTCGGATTACTTCGAGAAAGCCGACTATCACGTGAAGTGGACTTTCGCGCGCGTGCTGGACGAAGTCGAGGCGCCGTCGCTCGTCGCCGGCGACTTCGACGAAAAGTATTCGTCCCTGCCGGCGGAGGTGGTGGAGGCCGCGCTGTTGGGTTACCTCCACCTGTTCCCGGTACGGAATAAAAAGGGCGAGCTCGAGCCCCGGTTCTTCGCGGTTCACAACGCGCGGCCGGAGGCCGAGGACAACGTCCGCGCCGGCCTGGAGCGCGTGCTGGCGGCGCGCCTGGCCGACGCCGCGTACTTCTGGGAAGTCGACAAGCAGACGCCGCTGGCCGACATGGCCGCGGCGCTCGACGGCGTCGTCTTCGCCGAGGGGGCGGGCACGCTGGCCGACAAGGCGGCTCGCCTCGCGAAGTTGACCGCGACGTTGGCCGAACGCCTGGACCTGGCGGCCGAGGAGCGAGCCGACCTCGCCCGGGCCGCGGCCCTCTGCAAAGCGGACCTCACGTCGCAAATGGTCCGCGAGAAGGAGTTCGCCCACCTCCAGGGCACGATGGGCAAACTCTACGCCGAAGCGGCGGGCGAGCCGGGCGCCGTCGCGAAAGCTATTGGCGAGCACTACCGCCCCGTCGCCGCGGACGACCCGCTCCCGGCGACGAAGCTCGGCCGGGTGCTGTCGCTCGCCGACCGGCTCGACACGCTGGCGAGCCTTTTCGCCGCCGGCCACCGCCCCACCGGCGCTAAAGACCCCTTCGGCCTGCGGCGCGCGGCCATCGGCCTGTACCGGTTGCTACTCGAAGATGAAGAGGGGGACGTCGCCGCGGTGACGCTCGAGGACGCCGTGGCGCAAGCTGCGGAATTCGCGGACGGCAAAGAGGTCGCAAACGACGTCCTGGACTTCGTACTAAGCCGTCTCCGCCAAAATTTCCTGGAGCGCGGCTTCCGCGACGACATGGCGGACGCTGTCCTAGCGCTGCCGGCGCGCCGGCCGGCGGACCTGCTCAAACGCCTGTCGGCGCTGGCGGCCCTCTACGAAGACCGGGAGGAATACATCCCCCTCGCCATCGCTTTCAAGCGGCCTATAAACATCCTGCGCCAAGGGCGAGAGAGGAACCTGGCCTGGGGCGAACTGGACGAAGGGTTGCTGGTCGAGGACGAGGAAAGGCAGCTGCTCGAGGAATACCACGAGGCCGAGTCGGCGGTGCGGGCCGCCGTCGCGGCCGGCGACCACGACGAAGCGTTGAAGCTCCTGGCGACGATGCGGCCCACGGTGGATAAATTCTTCGACGAGGTCATGGTGATGTGCGACGACGAGCGACTGCGTTCCAACCGGTTGGCGCTCATGCAACTGCTCGCGGACTTATTTCTCACGTTCGCCGACTTCACCCGCCTGCGCGGCGAAGAGGAATATGAGTAAACCCGCGCTCGCCGGCGTTGCCGCCGGGGCGCATTCCCTTTCCGAGCCGTGGTAATAATCCGGCGAAAACCCATCCCCACGCGTGTCGTCCGAACCGTAAGCTACGGCCTGGTCATCGCCACCCTTTTGGGGCTGGCGCTGTGGGGATTTTACAAACATCACGTGACGCGCGCCCCGGTTTACGTCCCTCGCCCCGAGGGGGTAGAAGCGCCCGACGTCGCGGGCCTCGAGCGGCGGCTCGTCTTCGCCGCCGAACAGGAATTGCTCGCGCCGGCCGCCTTCCCCTGGAGCCTCGCCGCCGTCTCCCGCCTGCCGCGCGCCGAGGTGAGCGGCGTTGCCGTACTTCGAACGCCCGAGGGTTCGGAGCTTCCGGAAGGGCTTCGCGGGCTTCGCGACACCCTGGCCGGGGAGCTGGCGGAGCGGGTCCCAACCATCGCCCGGCCCTTTACGCTCGAGACGTCGCCGCCGTATTTAGTGACGCCGCTCACGTTGCAGCTCGAGTTTAAATTGGACGAGAACGGCGCCACGGCCGCGGCCGCGGTGGCCGGCGCGCCGGGCGAGTTGAACGCCCCCTTCGCCGAACGGGCGGCCCACCTCGTCTTTTCGCCCACGGCGGCCGACGTAAACTTTGCCGCGACCGTCACGCTGATACCCTATCCGTACGAGCGGCTCTCGGCGACGCGCGGCGGCAAACCGGTAGCCGCGGACGAGTACCGCGCCCTCTTCCGCGCGCTGCAATACAACTCTTTCCCCCTTTACGACACCCTCCTGGCCGTATCTCCCGAGCTCATTACGGCCCAAGAGGAAACCAAAGTCTCCTTCGTCGTCGACGGCTCGGGCCGGCCGAGCGCTATCGCGTTCGAACCGTCCCCGGCCGAAGACGACGCCGCCGCGCTGGCCGCGACGCTCGCCGAAATACACCTCCCGAAGACGCTCGCCGGCGTCGCGGTAAATTTCATAATAAGTTCCGGGTAAACGAAATGGCCAAGTGGCGACGGGAATCGACGCACCGTTGTTTGGCGACCGCCGCCGCCTCGGCCGTACTCGCGGCGCTGCTTCTCCTCTCGTGCGGGCCGTGCGGTAAACAACCCTCCGACGCCGGCCCGCCTCCAACCACCGCTGAAGTGCCAAGCGGCCCGCTCGTCGTAACGACGTCGAAGCCGGCGTACCCGCGCTACGGCGTCGTCGAAGTTCGCGTCGCCGTGGACCGCGACGCCCTGGGCGACGTCGCCGCGGAGAACTTGCGGGGCGTTATAACCCGCGGCGGCGACGCCGTGACGACGGTGGGCAAAATAAAAGAGCTCAAGTGGCGCGAGCGGGAGGACGGCGCTTTCGTCGCGCGTTGGCCCGTCCCGTGGAACCCGCCGCTCGGTACATACCGCGCCGAGGTGGTCGCCGAGACGGCCGCGGGCTCCATAGAGGCGGCCGCGGATTTCGTCATCGCCGGCCGCAAGCCCAAGAGGCCGGCCAAGCCGCTGTGCGTGGTCACGCTCGAGTCCGACGGTAAGTGGGAGCGGCTGGCCGTGGCGTCGCCCGGCGAACATCGCGACTGGAAAGCGCTGGCCGACTGGGCGGAGTTCATGGGCGCCGACGCGTTCTTCTCGCTGGTGGGCATCACGAAGGCGATGTACGCGCCGACGATGGAGGAGCCGTGGTACCGGTACAACCTCGACTTCGGGCCCAAGTTGGCCGACGAGTGTCGCAGCCGGGGCCTGAAGTTCGGCGCCTGGCTCGGCGCGTTCCTGCCCTACGGCAAGACCCAGGTCCCGCTCCCCTACAAGTTCTCGCGCAACCTCGTCGAGGGGCAATTCTTCTATACGCTGCATATATCGTTGAACGACGAGCGACGCTTTCAACAGGTGGTCGAGCTAGCGCGCAAACTCCAGAACGACCCCCGCTACGACTACGTCGGCATCGACTACATCCGAACCGGCTTCGGCGGCTACGAGCTGGCGGACGAGTTCGTGGAAGACCTCGCCCTCGACGTCCCGGCGGACTGGGACGCGCGCTCGCTCGAGGGCAAGATGTGGTGGCTGGTGACGAAGCTGCGCAGCCGCGACGAGCGTACCATCGAGCTGTGGCAGTGGTGGCGCGCCCGCAAAGTGGCCCTGACCGTGAAGCGGATAAAAGAGGAGGCCGGCATTACGAAGCCGTTGTTCACCTTCACGCTCGGCTGGGAGATGGGCCACCAGCACGGCCAGGATATATTGATGTTGAACGACGCCGGCGTGGACTACTGTATGGTGATGCTGTACGACGCGACGAAGGACGAGTTCGATTACCTTATAAAGCGTTGGCCCGAATACTTGAACCAGGGGCAGGTGAACGCCGTCCCCGGCGTAAGCGTCGACCGCTACCTCTTGCAGAACAAATGGAACCCCGGCGTGAACCAGCCGTACGAGATGTACGACCGGTACGTGGCGGCGGTCAACGGCTTTTACGGCCGCGGCAACCTGGAGGGGTTATTTTGGCACGACTTCGAGCGGGCCCTGTACTCCCGGCGCGGCGAGGAGTTCACCTGCATGGATTACGCCGTCGCCGGCGCCGCGGCCTTCACCCGCCTCCGCGAGCGGCACGGCACGATGCCGCTCAAGGTCCGCATCGACCGCGTCTTCGGCGGCCCGCGCGTTAACGTCTCGCTCCAGAACGTCGGCGATGAACCGCTTCGCGACGTCGACGTCTCGCTGGCGGCGACGGGCGGGATAAAAACCGGCCGCGCGAGCCGCACGACCGTAGCGTCGCTGGCGCCGGGCGAAAAGAAAAAGCTCACCCTCGTCGCCGGAAGCTGGGACGTCGAGCGGCGCCACATAATAGCCGCCTTCGCGATATGGGGCGAGCAGCCCGACGAGCGCGCATTCGACGTCGCCGTCGCTACCCTCTACCGTTTGCCGAAGAAGAAACCGGAAGCCGAAGAGGAACCCGCGACCGCGGAAGGAGCCCCGGCCGAGCCGACGGCGCCCCCGGAAGCGCCGAAGCCGAAGGAGCGGCCACCCTTCCCCGGCTAGGGAAGTAAAACCGACCATTTGAAGATAGCGATCTACATAGGCCAGCTCGACGTCGGCGGCGCCGAAGGGCAAGTCCTCCTCCTGGCGCGCGGCCTGCGGGACCGCGGCCACGACGTTATGCTGATAACGGAGGAGGGGCGGACCGCGGCCGTGACGGCCGACCTGCCGGGGAGCCTGGTAACGGTGCCCCACCGGCCCCGGCGGGCGCGGCTCCGGGCGCTCAAAGAGATACTGGCCGCCGCCCGCCCCGACGTGCTTCATTGCCAGCTCACCGCCGCCAACCTGTGGGGGGTCGTCGCCGGCCGGCGCGCCGGCGTCCCGGCGATAATAACGTCGTTCCTCTCGACGGACCCGTGGAAGAGACGGTACCACTTTCTCGCGGACCGCTACGTCGCTTCCCGGGCGGACGGCATATGGTGCAACTCGCGCGGCGTGGCCGACCGCTACCGGCCCGTACTCAAACGGCACGCCTCCAAAATTCGCGTTATTTACAACGGCGTCGACACGACCCGCTTCGACCGCGCGCGGTACGCTTCAGCTCGCGACGCTATACGGGCCGACGAGCTGCGCCTGCCGGCGGACGCCGCGGTCATAATCAACGTCGGCAACCTGCATCCGGTCAAAAACCACGCCCTTCTGCTGCGGGCGCTGGCGAAGGTCCACGCGGCCCTCGACGCCGCCGCGAGGCCGTACCTGGTCCTCGTAGGCGACGGCCCGGAGCAAGACCGCATAGTAGGCGAGGCCGGCCGGCTGGGCCTTTTGCCGTTCCTCCGGTTGCTGGGGCCCACGCGCGACGTCGAGAAGGACCTCGCCGCGGCGGACGTCTTCGCCCTCTCCTCCGACGCCGAGGGTTTTTCGAACGCGCTGTTGGAGGCGATGTCGTCGTCGCTGGCGTGCGTCGCGACGGACGTGGGGGGGAACGCCGAGGCGCTGGCCGACGGCGCCGGCGTCGTCACGCCCCCGGGCGAAGCGGACGCGCTCGCCACGGCTCTAACGGAAATACTCGGCAACGAGCGGCGCCGCCGCGACCTGGGCGAGGCGGCCAGGCGGCGCGCGCTCGAGAAGTTCGGCCTGGCGCGGATGGTCGAGGAAACCGAGGCGTGGTACCGGGGGATAATAAAAAATAGTTGACAACGCGATAAAGTCGTGTTAAGTATTTAACGGATTAAAGAATTAAAACATGAAGGAGGATAATATGAAAAAGAGGACCGTTGCAATTGCCCCCATCATTGTCGCCTTTATATCTATAGCCTTCATGAATTGCGGGGACGACGACGGGGGTGTTGGGCCTACCCCGGGCGGAGAACCGAAGACCGGCTACGCCCACTTCATGCCGCTCAACGTCGGAAACGCGTGGGTATATGAATACTCCTATAGTTCAAGCGGAAGCGGTTCCGAGAAAAACGAATACGAACTACTGGTCGTGGAAAAAGTCGATAACTACCACGGCCTCGAGTCGTACGTAGTCAAATGTAAATGGTTACACGAGATACCCACCGTTACGCACATAACTTTAGGCTATGACGGCGACAAATGCTACCTCTTAAGGTGCCCGTGGTGGGAGTACCTCATCGAGGACGACATGGAATGGACGGCCTGGTCGCAGACTGGCCTAATAACGTCCTGTATGCTCCAGTTCAACGACGTCAGGGACATTACGGTGCCGGCAGGGTACTTCAAAGACTGCAAGCAGCTCGCGCTCGTCTACCGGGAGGGCACGGACATTTACAGGTACGAAGAATGTTACGCCAAGGACGTAGGACTCGTATACTACCGATATCGTAGGGAATTCGACTCTCGTTGGTACATGCACGAATATAAATTGAAGAGCTACAAGGTTCCGCCCCCTCCGTAGGGCGGCCCTATAACCAGCGCGAAAAAGCGGCCCCGCGGGGCCGCTTAAATTTTATGTCTACCGGCATCCGCGCCTACTCGCTCTCTTCCCTCACCACCGCGGCGGCGGCGACGCGGTCGCCCTTCCCGACCTTCATTACCCGCACGCCCTGCGTCGAGCGGCCCTGCTTCGAGATATCGCCCACCGCGACGCGGTTGACGACGCCCTTCTCCGTTATGAGGACGAGGTCCTCGTCGCCGGCAACGGCCTTCGCGCCCACGACGACCCCGGTCTTGGCGCCGGTTTTGAGCGTTATTACGCCCGAGCCGCCGCGGTGCATCTTGCGGTATTGCCTGAGCGGCGTACGCTTACCGAGGCCCTTCTCGCTCACCACCAGCACGTCCTCGCCGGCCGCCGGCACGAGCATGGCGACGACGGCGTCGCCCCGGCGCAGCCTCATGCCGCGAACGCCGGCCGCGGCGCGGCCTTGCGCCCGCACCTCCTTCGACGGGAAGCGCACCGCCTTGCCCTTGGCCGAGGCCAGCACGACGTCGCCCCGCAGCCGCTCGAGTCGGGCGCCGACGAGGTCGTCGCCCTCCGCCAACTTCAGCGCGATGATGCCGCCGCGCTTGGGCCGGGAGTAGGCTTCGAGGGGCGTCTTCTTGACCTGGCCGCCGCTGGTCGCGAACAATAAGTTGCCGCCGGCGTCGAGGTCCTTCACCGCCACGACGGCGCTAATCTGTTCCTTGGCCGCGAGCTCCAACAGGTTGCGCACCCCCCGCCCCCGGCCCGAACGCCCTATCTCCGGTACGTTGTAAACCTTGAGCCAGTAGCACTTGCCGCGATTGGTAAAGAATAATAGATAGGCGTGGGTGGACGCTACGAAGATGTGCTCGACGAAATCCTCGCCCTTACCTGCGGCGTGGCCCAAAACGCCGCGCGTCCCGCGGTGCTGGCGTTTATAGACCGCGAGCGGCGTCCTCTTGATGTACCCCTCGTGCGTCAGCGTCACCGCCATGTCCTCCGTAGCAATTAGGTCCTCGAGCGAGAAGTCCTCTCCCTCCGCGGGGACGATCTCGGTGCGCCGCGGGTCGCCGTACTTCTCGGCCAGTTCAGTGATCTCGTCCTTGACGACGGCGTAGACTTTTTTCTCGTCCGCCAATATGGCCTTCAGCTCGCCGATGAGCTTCTTGATCGCGGCCAGCTCGTCCAGGACCTTCCGGCGCTCCAACGCCGTCAGGCGCGCGAGGCGCATGTCCAGAATGGCCTGCGCCTGGACCTCCGAAAACTTGAACTTGGCCATCAGGCCGGCGCGGGCCTTGTCCACGTCTTTGGACTTGCGGATGAGGGCGATGACCTCGTCGAGGTGGTCGAGCGCCTTTTTGAAGCCGGCGAGGATGTGGGCGCGTTTCCGCGCCGCCTCGAGGTCGAACTCCGTGCGCCGCATAACGACTTCGCGCCGGTGCTCGATGTAGCAGGTCAGCAGCTCCTTCAGGTTCAACGTGCGCGGTTGGCCGTCGACGAGCGCGATGGCGATGACGCCGTACGTTATCTGGCACTGGGTATGCTTGTAGAGTTGGTTGAGTATGATCTGCGCGTTGGCGCCGCGCCTGAGCTCGAGGACGACGCGCATCCCCTCGCGGTCGGACTCGTCGCGGAGGTCGCTTATGCCGTCGATCTTCTTCTCCTTGACGAGCCTCGCGATCTGCTCCAGCAGGCGCGTCTTGTTGACCTGGTAGGGGATCTCGTTCAGGACGATGCGCTCGCGGTCGGCGCGCGCCTCCTCCACCGCGGCGCGCGCGCGGACGACGATGCGGCCGCGACCGGTGAGGTACGCGTCCTCTATGCCGGCGCGCCCCACTATCACGCCGCCGGTGGGGAAGTCGGGCCCGGGCAACATCGCGGCCACCTTGGCCAGCGTCATGTTGGGTTTATCTATAAGAGCCGCTATTACGCGGGCGACCTCGGCCAGGTTGTGGGGGGGCATCTTCGTGGCCATACCGACGGCGATACCGTCGGCGCCGTTGACGACGAGGTTGGGCATAAGGGCGGGCAGGACCAACGGCTCCTGCAGCGGCCCGTCGAAGTTGGGGACGAAGTCGACGGTACCCTTGTCTAAGTCGGCCAGCGCGGCCTCGGCCAAGGGCGCGAGTCGCGCTTCGGTATAACGCATGGCCGCGGCGGCGTCGCCGTCCACCGAGCCGTAGTTCCCCTGGCCGTCCACCAACGGGTACCGCATCGCGAAGTCCTGCGCCAGCCGGACCAACGTGTCGTAGACCGCCGTATCGCCGTGGGGGTGGTATTTGCCGAGCACGTCGCCGACGATGCGCGCCGATTTGCGGAACGTTTTGCCCGCGCCCGCGCCCAGCTCGCGCATGCCGTAGATCAGGCGGCGATGGACGGGCTTGAGGCCGTCGCGGACGTCGGGCAGCGCCCGGCCCACGATCACCGACATCGAATAGTCGAGGTACGACGACCGCATCTCGTCGGCGATCGCGACCTTCTTGGTCTTGGCGTCTTCGAATAACAACGGCGCGCTCATACCTGAGCCGATACCTTCCGTTTTGGTAAGGGGGATGCGCTGTCAGGCGTTCGGTAATTTCTCCGCGCGGTCGCCGCCACTAGGTCCGCCGTCGGTCGAAGACGACGACGGAGCCCTCTTTCGTCTTGCCGTACTTCTTCAATTCCGTCGCCACATCCACCATCGCGACGTACGACGAGTACTGCTTTTTGTCGTTCGGTACCGCCGCGATGGTCACGTGTATCTTACACGGCTGCTTACTGGTCCGGCCCTGACGGTCGACGGTAACGAAGTACCCGCGCGCCAGGTCCTCGGGGGCGAACAGCGACGTCACGCGGCCCTCGAAGTCAGCGATGATGCTGTCCGAGATCGCCTTGGCCGGGCCCGGCGCGCACACGACCGTAAAATCGTCGCCGCCGATGTGACTCACGTAGTCGCCGCGCGAGCCCTCGTGAGTCACGACGTTTACGACGACGTCCGCCAATAACTTTATTACCTCGTCGCCGCGGGCGTGGCCGTAGTAATCGTTGAAACCTTTGAAGTTGTCCAGGTCTAGATATAGCAACGCAAAGGGCTCGCTCTCGGCGAGGAGTTTCTCGACGTACCCCTGGACCGCTATCTGCCCCGGCAGGCTGGTCAAAGGGTTTCGCTCGCGCTGCGACCGCGTCCGCGAGAGGACCATCTTCACGCGGGCCTCCAGCTCCTCGCGGCTGAAGGGTTTGGTAATGTAGTCGTCCGCGCCTACTTCCATCCCGCGGACCTTATCCTTGATCTCCTTCTTCGCGGTCAACATGATGACCGGTATTCTGCTGGTCCAAAAGCCGCTCTTTAAGCGACGGCAGACCTCGATGCCGTCCATCTTGGGCAACATCAAGTCGAGTAGTATCAGGTCCGGCGAATACTCTTCGGCCATCGCCAGCGCCGTCTCGCCGTCGGTGGCCTGTATGACCTCGAAACCCCAGTTCTCGAGGTTGAAGTTGATTATCTCGCGTATGTTCGGCTCGTCCTCTACGACGAGGACGCGCTCTTGAAGCGCGTTTCGCTCAGCCATGATTAACAGCTTGAAATGCCGGCCCGTACGCCGGGGGCCGCGACGCCGCCGTAAGCCGGCCGCCGGCCTAACGAACGATGACGAAAGTGTCGGAGGTCGTGTCCGTTTCGCCGACGAGGTTGACGGTGAGGGACTGCCCCTCTACGGCCGTTATCTGTTTGGAATAGATGATATTCGCCTTGCCGACGTCGTCGGTGGGAACCTGACGTCCCGACCAACACGCCAGCGCGAGGGTATGGGTCCCGGCGGGCACTTTGACGGTGAACGATCCCGGCTCGAGGATCCGCTTCGTTGTGCCGACGCCGGTCTCGGCCGTCGTGATGGAATATATTGACTGCCACTGGTCTTTATAGTATATCCTCTTCCCATCGAGGTAAGCGGCGTACCACACGTTGAGGTCCGCCTGCGACGTAACGACGTACTTCCCCTCGACTTTGACCGTCAGCTCCGCCAGCTTATCGGGCGCAGTCGCCGGTTTCTCGCCTGAGACGCGCCCCATGACGTTGACTTCGACTTCGCCGGGGGTCCCGGCCGTCGAGGGGGGCGGCCCCCCCGGCTTCCGCATTATCATATATCGGACCAGGCCGTCGGAGGCGTCGGCCCCCCTCAAATCTATGAGGTCGTCGATCGAGAGGCTGAAGTAGGAATTCGTTTCCTCGATGCGGGCGACTATGATGCTGTCGCTGATGTCATTGTTCAAGAGCTTGACGACCTCGTCGACGGTCATCGGTTGGGCCGACGCGGTCGCGGGCGCGAGCGCTACGACGGCTATCAAAACCAGACCATAAAGCCTTTGCGTCATAACGAACTCCTCTAAATAGTCGAAAGAAATCTCAGCGACTTTCTTTAAAAATATCACATATAAGGGGCGATGTCAATTTATCTCGGCGCCTTCGGGGGCCTCGATTGACACGCGGACGGGGGTATGCTACTTTCTGGGTAATTATGGGCTACCGCCCCGGTAACGTCGCGCGCTGGGCCGTGGCGCTGGTAGTGCCGGTCGTCGGGGGCGCGCTTGCCACGTACGGCGAGTTGGTATGGGGCGCGGCCGCGGTCGCGGCGCTGGTAGCGGCGCCGGGGCTGAGAAGCTACGCCGCGACGGCGGGCGTCGCTTTCGGCCTGTTCGTGCTCGCCCGCGCCGCGGCCGCCATAACGGCCCCGGGCGCGGTAGGCGTCTTCCTGGGATTTGCCGCCCTCGTCTCTGTGGCGTACGTCCTTTCGTTATGGCGCCGGAAGGGCGGTGCCACGCCCGCCGCGGCGCAATGGGTCGCCGCCTTCACCGCGGTATGCGCCGTCGCCGCCGCCGGCGCGGCGGCACTCCTCGCCGGGCCGGCTACGCTCAACTTGGTACTCGTTCCCCTGGCCGCGTTGGCGGCAATAGGAGCGATCCCGGTGGCCCAAAAGCTTTCCCGCGCCGCCTTTATTGCACTCGTCATCGGCCTCGCCCTCGGCTCCATAAAGGGAGGGGTGGGCTTCGGCTTGGCCCACGCCGCGGATGAAGCGCTCACCCGCGGCGACTATGCGGCCGCCGGAACGTACGCCCGCTGCGCCGCGTTTGCCGGCGGCGGCGACCGCGCGCGACTCCTACGCCTCAAGGCCGCCGCGGCAGGCGGTGCGGCGCGGGCCGAGCTCGAAACCATCTACCGCGAGTGCGACCGCCTCTCGTCGCCCCGGCCTTTCGACGCCGCGCTGGCGACGGCGGCCTTCGTGCGGGGCGACTACGAGAAGGCCGCGATGTACGGCGACCTCGCGGCGACGCCGTTGCCGACGTCGCCGCTCCGCGACAAACCCCTGCGCCGCTACGACGTATACGACGCCTTTGCCGCCCGTGCCGAGAGCCCCTTCGCCCGGGCGTGGGCCGAGCTGTGGTTCGGCAACCACGCTAAGGCCGCGGCGGCGTTCTCGGCGTTGGCCCCCTCCAACCCGGACGCGCGGTGGTACGAGGCGTTCGCGCTCGAGCGGGGCGGCGACCGGGAGGCCGCCGCGGACATCTACGAGAACATTTGGCAAAGCGACCGCCGCCGACTACGCGCCGCGTTCGGCCTCCTGCGGACGCGCGAGTACCTGGGCCTGCGGGGCGAAATCTGGCGCGACCTCGGAAAGCGTTACCCGGACTTCTGCGTCGGGACGGAGCTCGAAGCGACGGACGGCTTTCGGCTCTCCGAGGGCCGACTCAGTCTGGGCCGAAAGGCCGCCGCGTTGACCTTCTACGGCGGCGGGCGGAGAACGATAGCCGTAATAGCGGAAAGCTACAGCGCGTTGGGGCTGTACCCCATCGTTACGCTCACGGTCGGCGGGAATCCGGTCCGCACGTTCTACATGAACGTACCGGGCGAGGATATATACCGAACCGAAGTCGACCTCGGCCCGGGCGGAAAACGCGTCGGCCTGGTCTTCGAAAATGACTACGCCGACCCGGGCCGCGGCCTCGACCGCAACGTCTTCGTCCGCGAGGTGCGTATAGGCGGAAAACATTAAGAACGCCAACCTTAAAACCGTCGCCGAAGTCGGCGCCGTAGCGGCCGTCGGCGCGGCGGCGCTTTACCTGGCCGTCGGCCGCGGCGCGGCGCTCGCCGCCGTCTTCGCCCTAGTCGCCGGCCTGGCTTTTATCGCCGTCGCGGCCGGTTGGCCCTCCCGCCGGCCCTGGCTCCTGCCGACGTTCTTCTGGGCCGCGCTCTCGGTCCCGCTCGTCAAACACCTCGGCCCCGGCGGCGGCTTGCCCGCCGTCAACGCCGACCACGTCGTCGCCTACCCGGTCGACTTTATTATAATTCTAGCGCTGGCCTGGGTATTCCTATCTGGATTTAAGGAGACGCGGCGTACGCGCAAGGGGCCGGCGGCGTTAGGCCGCGCGCTGGCGGACCTATTCAAACCGGACCTCATCTCTTGGGCGATAGCCGCGTCCGCAGTAGCCGTTGCGCTTTCGCTCTACCACGCGCCGAGGCCGGAACCGACTTTGGCCGCGCTGGTCGACGTGGCGCGCCTTTACGCCGTATACGTGCTCTTCCGGCAGCTGGCCGCGGCCGGGCCGCGACCGGTCTTGGTCGGCCTTCTCGTCGCCGCCGTGGCCCACAGCACGCTCTGCTTAATCGAGTTCTTCGCGCAGAACAACTTCGGCCTGTGGGAAAAACCCGGCTGGGGCGCCTTCATCTTCACCGGCGCGAGCCCGGAGGCGGCGCGGCTGCTGATAGCGCGAGGCGGCGGGACCTTCGAGCCCAACGTGACGTCGCAATTCCTCCAGATGGCGCTGCCGTTCGCGGCGATTTACTTTCTGGCTGCGGCCGGGCGGCGGCGCTTTTTGTACCTGGCGATCTTCTTTTTGGCCGCGGCGGCGACGTTCGTCACCTTTTCCCGCGGCGGCTGGCTCGGCGCCGCGGCGGCGCTGGCCGTCGTCATAGCCGCTACCTGGTTGAAGAAGCGGGCCGTAGGCGCGCCGACGTGGGCGCTCGCGGCCATGACCGCAGCGGGCGTTATATTGTTAATACCGGCGGCGGCGGTTGTCCTGGCCCGCGGCGCCCAGGGCGACCAGCTGTCCGCGTCCTACCGCCTCGCCGATTGGCGCGCCGCCTTCGCGATGATTCGGGACCACCCGCTGCTGGGGGCGGGCAAAGGCAACTACCTCGAGCTGGCGCGCCTCTACAACCCGTGGACGCTCGAGTACCCGGTCCACAACGTCTTCCTGCTGTCGTGGGCCGAGACCGGCATATTGGGGCTGGGCGCGTTCGTAGCGCTGCTGGCGGGCGCCTTCCGGGCCGCGGGGCGCGCCATCCGCGGGAGTTCCGGCGTCGGCGCCGCTTTCGGCCTGGCCGCGTTCGCGGCCTTCGCCGGCGTCGTCCTGCGGATGTTCGTCTCGATGTCTTTCGTTCACCCGTTCGTAAACCTCTCCTTCATAGCACTCGCGGCCGCCGCGGCGGCGGCGTGGGGCCGACCCCCCTCGGCCCGCTAAACCTTGTCGCGCGTCGTTCTCATAGGGTTGGACGGCTTCGGCTACGACTTCGCCACGCGGAGCTTCGCCGCGGGGTTTATGCCGTTCTTGGCCGACCGCGCCGCGGCCGGCGCCTTCGGCGCCGCGACCTCGACTATCCCTCCCGTCTCCACCGCGGCCTGGACGACGATTACCACCGGCGTCGGCATCGGCAAACACGGCGTCGTGGACTTCCGCCGCCGCGAGATGGCGAATTACGGCTTCGCCAAACCGGGCCGGTTGATAAACGGCGCCGACGTACTGGTGCCGCGCGTCTACGACCTCGCGAGCCAGGCCGGCCTGAGGTCGTTCATCCTCAACCTCCCGGTAACTTTTCCGGCCGCGCCCGTCAACGGCGTCCTGGTGACGGGCGTCCTCACGCCGCCGGGGAGCGACCGCGGCTATTGGCCGCCCGGCTTCCGGAAATACCTCGCCGGATACGCCTACGACCTCGACGAGCCGGTGCCGGCCGACTTGGCCACGCTGTGCCGGCGCCTCGAGGAGTTGGCGGCCTCCCGCGCGCGGGTCGCCGCGGCGGCGTTCGCCCGGGAGCGCTTCGACCTGGCTGTCGTCATCTTCACCGGCCCGGACCGCCTCTTCCACCGATTCTACGATGACACCTACGCGTGGGACGGCGCGGACGACGTCCCGCCGGCCGCGGTATCCTACTTCCGGGCGTTGGACGCGGCGTGCGAAAAGGTGTACGAGGCCTTCGGCGCCGACGCGGCGCTCGTCGTCTGTTCGGACCACGGCTTCGGCCCGGGCCCGGACAAGGCGTTTTTCGTCAACCGCCTCCTGAAAAAAGAGGGCTTATTGTCCGTACGTACGGACGTCGCCTCGTTCGCCGTAAACGTCGTCTTGGGCGGAATAAAGAAGATGTTCGGCGGCGGGAAGCCGCTGCCGGTGGATTGGGGCCGTACCGCGGCGTACGGCTTCCCGTCGTACATGCGCTGGGGGGGCGTAGCGCTGAACGTCGCCGGCGAACAACGGGAGGGTACAATCAAGCCGGCGGAACAGGGCACCGCGGCGGAAGACGTCAAACAATTGCTGCTGGGCGACGCGGCGGGGCGCGGAGGCCTCGTGGAATGGGTAAAAACGCGCGACGAATTGTACGCCGGGCCGGCGGCGGCCGACCTGCCGCACCTGATATTCCAAGCCCGCCAAGACGTAGTCGTGACGGAGGGAAAGGGGCCCGGGCCGCTGGTCGCCCCCTACCGAAACGCCGCCAAAAAAGGCGACCACGCGGTCGACGCGACCGCGCTCGTCGTCGGCCCCGGCATACCTGCCGGCGAGAGCCTCGAGGTGAGGCTCGAGGACGTCGCCGCGACCGCGGCCGAATATTTAGGACTGGATTGGCGTTCGATGGACGGCGAACCTTGGGGCAAGGGCCGCCGGCGTTAAGTACGAAAGCAATCGGCGTGTTTTTACCTTGACGGCCTTCGGAACAATGGTTTATAATATCGCAAGTTGGAATATACTGACGAAAGGTCCACCCTTCGCGCGTAAAACGGTATGGCACGTTTAACGTCCAGAGAAGAAGCTAAGCTCCGCCAGTACGAGGACCTGCTTAGGCAGGAGTCGCACACGCTGATATTCGCGCCGCTCGCCAGCTTCTACGCGCGGCAATTCGACTTCCAAAAAGCGGTCGACGTCCTCCGGCGGGGCCTGGGGATTTACCCCAACTACTTCAGCGCGCGCGTCCTCCTGGCGCGGTGTCATGTCGCTTTGGATAATTTCGGCGCCGCGGCCGGGGAGCTCGAGACCGTGCTCGGCGCGGACCCGTACAACGTCTCCGCGCTGGGCCTGTTGGGCGACGAGATGCGCAACCGCGGCCGGCTGGCCGAGGCCCGCGACCACTATCTGAAAATACTCGAGATCGACCCCGACAACGAGGAGTACGCGTACAAGTTAGAGCTATTGAATACGCTTATCGAGGGGAGCCCCTTCGCCCCGGAGGCGGAGGTCGCGGAGAAGGAGGCCGAAGAGATAACGCCGCCGGCGCCGGAGGTAATAGAGGTCCCACCGACGGCCGAGATAACTGAGGTCGCGCCGGCGCCCCCCGAAGCCGAACCCTTGGAGGCCGCTCCCGTTCCGGAGGAGGCCGAGTTGGCGGCGGCCGAGCTCGAGGAAGAGGAGGCCGCGCCGGAGGAAATCGCGACCCTCACGCTGGCCAAGATATACGAGGACCAGGGTCTCTTCGTGCGCGCCCGGGAGATAATAGACAAAGTCCTGGCGCGGGAGCCGGACAACGCCGCCGCCCGTGAGGCCCGCGACCACATAGAAACGCTCGTCGCGGGCGAAGAATCGCCGACGGGGGCTTCCGTCATCCAGCTAATCCAGAAGGTGGAGGCGGTCTCCGGCCTGTTGGAGCACGACGAGCTCGAGCTGTGGGAAGAGGTCTCGGCCGGCGTGGAGGACGCGCTGAGCGGCTTCGAAGAGATCACGGTGACGCAAGCGGTGGCGGCCGCCGCGGGTTTGACGTCGTTCGACGACTTCACGCTCGGCCGCGACAACCGCGCCGCCTGGGAGCTGGACCTCCCCGGCGTCGCGGCGACGGCGGGGGAAGCCGGCGCCGAAGAGATGGACGTCGAGCTGCCGCTGTCGCCGGTGTTCGACGCGCCGGCCGGCGTCAACGTCGCCGAGCTGGCGGCGCGAGCCGCGCCCGGGATAGGCGGCGAGGACTTGTTTAGTATGGGCCTGGGGAAGACCCGGGCCGAGGGCGTCGACAGCGTCGAGCTCGCCGGCGTCGTTCCCGCACGCGAGGGCGAGACGGGGGCCGAGAACTTCGCCCTCGACGCCGTACCGAAAGCAGCCGCCCCGGCGGAAGAAGCACCCGCCGAAGCGACGGGGGCCACAGCCGGCGTTGAACCCGACAAGCCCGCCGCCCGGGACGAGCTGGCGGTAAAGCCGGAGCGGTACCAACCGCGCAAGCCGCTCGAGCTCGAACGCGAACCTTTCGAAAAAGACGAGGATTTCCTAAGTTGGCTTGACTCCATCAGGCTTAAAGAACTGTAGCCGGCAAGAGGAAGGCCGGCACGCGCGCCGGAGGTCGGAGTGGACTTCAAACAGATGTTGACCGGATTACTCGAGCGGGTCGAGGGTACGGTGGCCGCGTTCTTCTGCGGCACCGACGGCATCGGCGTCGAAAACATAACCATCCATCCGGACCTCGAGACGGCGGTGACGGAAGTCGAGCTCGCGACCGCGCTCAAGGTGATAACGGATGTCTCGCAAAATCTGGCGTTGGGGCGCGTAGCCGAGCTCTTGTTCGAGACCGAGAAGTTAACCATCTTAATAGAAAAAGCGCAGGAAGATTACTTCCTGTGTCTTCTCTTAAAGCCCGGCGGGAACGTGGGGCGCGGCCGCATCGAGCTGAAAAAGCTCACCGCGAAACTGGCCAAAGAGATCTAACCGGGGGCGAGCGACGTGAAGAAAGCCATGGAAGTGCTGAATAAAATCGCCGCCCTCGACGGCGTGCGGGCCGCGGTCCTCGTCTCGGGCGACGGCTTTCCCTTGGAATCGGTGATCAAGGACGAGGCCCTGAACGTAGAAGAGGTCGCGGCGCTGGCGCGCGACGGCGCCGCCGCGGCGCGCGATATGGCCGAGAACATAGGACAAGGCCAATTCGTCCAAGGGGTTTTCGAGTACTCCAAGGGCGCGATACTTCTGACAAACCTCCCGCTCCGGATGACGCTGGCGGTGGTAATGTCGCGGGGGGGCAACAAAGCGGCGCTGTGGAACGCCGCCGCGACGGCCTTCCCCGAAGTCATCAGGGCGCTTTAACGCAGCACCGGCCGCGCGACGGCGCGGACGTCGACAACGGACGTGCTCCGTACGGAGCACGAGGCCAGCGCGAGCCCGACGTAGGCGGCGCGGAGACGCTGGCCTAAATTAACGGCGCCGCGGACCTGAGCGAGTTAACCTAGTAACTTTTTATCCAGCTCGAGCCGACGGGCGCCTTGCCCTTCGCCCTCGGCCTTTCGGCTATTAACGCAAACGTTATGATAAACACCAACGAGCTCCGAGTCGGCAAAACCATCGAACTCGACGGCACGCCGTACGTCGTAACGAAATTCGCCCACGTCAAGCCGGGCAAAGGGCCGGCCTTCGTCCGCGTGGGGTTGAAGAACCTCATCACGCGGGCGAGCCACGAACGGACGCTGCGCGCCGGCGACAAGGTGAAGCGCGCTCGCCTCGACGAGCGCAACGCGACGTTTATGTACGCCGCCGGCGACGAATACCACTTCATGGACGAGGCCAACTACGAGGAGCTCGCGCTGAAGGCCGACGAGCTGGGCGACGCCGCGCGGTGGCTCAAGGACGGGACGTCGCTGCAGCTCGTCTTCTACCAGGGAAGGGCCGTGGCGGTGGAGGTGCCCACCTTCGTCAAGCTCGCCGTGGCCGATACCGAACCCGGCGTCCGCGGCGACACCGCCACCGGCGGCTCGAAGCCGGCGACGCTGGAAACGGGCGCCGTCGTCAGCGTTCCGCTTTTCATAAACGAAGGGGACGTCGTACGCGTCGACACGCGAACGGGCGAGTACGTGGACCGCGCGAAATAAACTCGCCGCCCGTTCCTAAAACCTGCGAGGGGTAGCCGCCTTGAATATCGGAAAGCTTAAAAAGATCCTCGACCTCATGGACGAGCGCGGCATAGCCGAAATAGAAGTGCGCTCGGTGTTCAGGACGGTCCGCATAAGCCGCGCCGCCGCCGGCGCCAACGTCTCTTTCATCAGCGCCGGCCCGGTCGACCCGGCGCTGGCGCCGGCCGGAAAGGCCGCGGCGCCGCTGCCCGCGGGCGAAGCCGCGGCGGCCGCCGCCGCCGAGGCCGAGGCCGCCGAGGAAGACTTGATCGTAATCAAGTCGCCCATGGTGGGGACCTTCTACCGCGCGCCGGCACCCGACGTCGACTCCTTCGTCGAGGAGGGCGACAAAGTATCGCGCGGCCAGGTCCTGTGCATCATAGAAGCCATGAAAATTATGAACGAAATCGAGAGCGAACACGCCGGGACGGTGGCCCAAATACACGTCGAAAATGCCGCCCCGGTGGAGTACGGCCAACCGATATTCAGCCTTAAGCCCGCGTAGGCCAGTCAAAGGCGACTTCGAATTGTTCGATAAAATCTTAATAGCCAACAGAGGCGAAATCGCCGTCCGCGTCATCCGCGCCTGCCGCGAGGCCGGCATAAAAACCGTCGCCATATATAGCGAGGCCGACGCCCAAAGCCTCCATGTCCGCTACGCCGACGAAGCGTTCTGCATCGGCCCGCCGGCCAGCGCCAAGTCGTACCTCAACGTCCCGCGTATTATCGCCGCGGCGGAAGTCACCGACGCCGAAGCCGTCCACCCCGGGTACGGCTTCCTGGCCGAAAACCCCTACTTCGCCGAGGCGTGCGAGGCCTCCAACCTCGCCTTCATCGGGCCGACGTACGAGACCATAACCGACGTGGGCGACAAGGCCGCGGCCCGCCGGATAATGGCCCGGGCCGGCGTCCCGGTCATCCCGGGGAGCGAGGGCCCCGTCAAAACCGAAGACGACGCTCTGGACGTGGCCGAAGAGGTGGGCTACCCGGTGATGGTGAAGGCCGTCGCCGGGGGCGGCGGCCGCGGCATGAGGGTCGTCCATACCCCCGCGGCCCTGGCCAAAGCCTTCGCCACCGCCTCGGTCGAGGCCGAGGCCGCCTTCGGCAACCCCGAAGTCTACATCGAGAAGCTGATCCCCCGCGCGCGCCACGTCGAAGTCCAGATCCTGGGCGACGGCCGCGGCCACGTCATCCACCTGGGCGAACGCGACTGCTCGATCCAGCGCCGCCACCAAAAGTTGATAGAGGAGTCGCCCGCCCCGGCGCTACCGAAAAAGACTCGCGAAAAGATATTGGCCGCGGGCGTCGCCGCCGGCCGGACCGTGAACTACCGCTCCGCCGGCACCGTAGAGTTCCTGGTCCAAGAGGACGGCTCTTTCTACTTCATGGAGGTCAACGCCCGCGTGCAGGTAGAGCACCCGGTCTCGGAGATGGTGACCGGGGTCGACATCATAAAGGAACAGCTCCGCCTCGCGGCCGGCGGAAGCCTGGCCAAAAATCCGCCGACGACGGAAGGCCACGCCATCGAGTGCCGCATCAACGCCGAGGACACGAACCACGACTTCCGCCCCGCGCCCGGTACCATCGTAAACTACATCGCGCCGGGAGGCCCGGGCGTCCGCGTCGATACGCACATCTACCCCGGATACGCCGTGCCGTCGTATTACGACTCGCTGCTCGCCAAACTTATCGTGTGGGCGCCCGACCGCGACGAAGCCATCGCGCGCATGGCGCGGGCGCTCGCCGAAACCACCATCGAGGGCGTTCCGACCACCATCCCGTTCCACTATCGCGTTATCCAATCCGGCATGTTCAAAGACGGCGAGATATCCACGGCCTTCATCGCCGAACTCGAGGCGAGCGAGATAAAGAACGAAGGGCAATAGGGGATAACCGAACGCTATGGCGCCGCTGCCGCTACGCACTTGGCTCACGGGCGCGCCGCCGCGCGGCCAGGACGTCGCCGGCGCGTGCGCCGTCGTCGTCGACGTCCTGCGCGCCACCTCCACCGTCGCGGCCGCGCTCGGCCACGGCGCCGCCTGCGTCATCCCCCGAACGGACGTCGACGAGGCGTTCGAGGCGCGGGCCGAGCTCGAGCGCCGAGGCGAAGAGCCGCTGCTGGGCGGCGAGCGCGGCGGCTTCAAGGTCCCGGGGTTCGACCTGGGCAACTCGCCGCTCGAGTACGGCGCGGAACGGGTGGCCGGTAAGTCCTTAATACTCTGTACCTCCAACGGCACCGCGGCGCTGGAGCTATGTCACGGTGCGTCGCGCCTGTACGCGGCGTCGTTCGTCAACGCCGGCGCCACGGCCGCGGCCGTCGCGAAGGGCGCGGAACCCGTCATCCTGTGTTGCGCCGGCAAGGAGGGCGCGCCGTCGCTGGAGGACGTCTGCTGCGCGGGCCTGATAGCGGCGTCGCTGTTAAAAGTCTACCGGTACGAGGCCGACGATGCGACGACGATGGCCTACCTCTGTTGGAAATATTACGCCGCCGACGTCCGCCGGCTCCTGAAGACCTGCAACCACGGGCGGCACCTCGCCGGCCTGGGCTTCGAAGAGGATCTGGCGTTTTGCAGCCAAGTCGACGCACTTCCCGTCGCCGCGACGCAACGTGACGGCGAAAAGCTCGTCGTCGTTGCGCAAGACTAACCGAGGGGGCGCGATGGCACCGGAAAACAACGAAAGGAAAGCGGTCGAGGACCCCTACCTCGCGCGGGCCCAAGAGTACGTGCGAGACGGTCGCATATCGGCCGCGTGCGCCGAATACCTCCGGTACGCCGACAAGTGCGAGGCGGGCGGCGACCTGATGACGGCGATCAAGTATTACTACAAAGTCGACGAGTACCAGCTCCTCGACATCAAATCCCGCAAGAAACTCGCCGAACTCCTGGCGCGGGTGGGCAACAAATCGCGGGCGGTATCGACATATCTCGAGGTCGTCGATGAATTCCTGACCCAGGGCCTGGCCGAAGACGCGGTCGACGTTCTACGGAACGCGATGGCGCAGGTGCCGGACCGCCTTACGCTGCGTTACCGCCTCGCGGACCTCTACGAGCAGGGGGGACAATCGCAGAAGGCCGTCAACATATACCTTCAGGTATTGGAGGATCATCCGGACGAAGTGGGCGCGTGGGAGGCGCTGGGGCGGCTTTACGCCAAACGCAATTCCCTGGCGGAAGCGGTGGACGCCTACCTGCGCGCTTGCCGCTTCAACGAGGAAACCGGGAACCTCATCGCCGCGGCCAAGGATTACGAGGCCGTAGCAACCCTCAAGGGAGACAACGCCGCGGCCTTGAAGAAACTTATAGAAATTTACGGCCGATTGGGATTCAAAAACGAGATGGTAGCGCGGATGGTCGACCTCGCCCGACTGTCGGAAGAGCGCGGCGAAAAAGAACGGGCCCTCTCGATCTATTCCAAAATAATTGAAATCGACCCCGGAAACGAAGAGGCGCAGAGCCGCCTCGGCAAGGCCATCCAAGTAATTTCGGTTCTGCCCACCGGCAACAGCCTGACGAAAGACGAGATACCCGCGCCCGACGAAGCCCCGCCTGAGGCGGAACCCGCGCCGGGCGAGACCGCTTTCCCGCCGGAACGCGCCATCAAAACGGTCGACGACCTGCTGGGCTTCCGGCCCGACGCCGGCGAAGGCGAAGTCGTCGAAAGCCCGCAGGTGTGCTACGACCTCGGCCTGGCGTATCTCGAGATGGGTATAACCGAAGAGGCCATCCACTACCTCCAGCTCGCCTCCCACGAGGCCGGCCTGCGCATCCGCGCCTGCAACATGTTGGGCCTTTGCTTCCTGGAGAAAGAAATGCCGGACATGGCGGTCAAGGAATTCGAAAGGGGCCTCCTCACGCCGGACGTCACGGAGGACGAGACCGTAGGCCTGTATTACAACCTCGGCGTCGCCTGCGAACGGTTCGGCGATTACCGCCGCGCTCTGGACGAGTACCGCAAGGTGTACGCCATCGACATCGACTACCTCGACGTGCGAGAGAAGATCCGCCGCCTCCGCGCGCGCGACGGCGGCTAGAAGGCCTTGACAAAATCCGGCCCGTATGATAGTAAATATACAACGTCCAGGCGGGAATAGCTCAGTGGTAGAGCGCCACCTTGCCAAGGTGGATGTCGCGGGTTCAAATCCCGTTTCCCGCTCATCGAATCGCCGCCGGAACCGGGCTCGGCTCGCCCGCCGGCGGCTTTTCCGGCGGCATAGCCAAGTGGCTAAGGCGAGGGTCTGCAAAACCCTTATTCCCGGGTTCGACTCCCGGTGCCGCCTAACGGCCCGGTCCTTGCCGGGCCTTCGTAAATTTAAACGGAATCCGTGAGGGCTTATTAATGAAAACCACGTTCGCCCGGGAGCCGTTGGAGGGCGCGACGCGCCGAGTTCTCGTTCAGTTCCTCATGCTCGTCGCCGTTTTCGCGGCCGCGAGCTGCGAGCGGGCGCCGGAGGGTTACCGCGAAGCGCAGAAGAACTTCGACGCCTTCGTCGGCGTGGACTGCCCCAGCGAAGGGCTCGTCGCGATAGCGCGTACCATGGGCGCCCGGTCCGACGACGTCCGCGTCGCCCATTACGGCCCGACGGGGCAACCCGACCACACGAACTACTTCGCCGCGCTCAGCCGCGACGGCGCCGTGCTCGCGGGCGTCCTGGACGAAGCGTCGAACAACGTCACCGACGCGCGGTACGAAAACGAATTCGGCCGGGACGATTTCGTATGGGTAATGAAGTGTCTGCGCAACGACCCGCCGTTCGGCGACCGCAAGGTGCGTTACGGCGCCGCGCTGCCGGTCAAGATGCGGCGCGGCGTGCGGGACGTTACGGTCGAGTTCGTGGACGGGTGGCTCGAGCCGTCGCAGACGTGGAGCACCGGCAAAATCAAATTGAACCCGGCCGGCACGACTTTGTTGAGCGAAGAACACGGCCTGGAGTTCGCCGTTCACCCACCGAAGCCTTTCTCGCCTTAAAAAATTTAAAAGGGTCGTTAGCCGAGGTACGAAACAGCGACTAAAAACCTCCCCCGGCGGGGGAGGTTAATTATTTTCGAGGCAACGCCACGGCGTCCCGCCGTCACAGATACCCGCCGAAGAATATCAGGTACGCCGCGACGAGGGACGAGCGGCGGAAGAACATCCCGCTCGCCCGGCCGAAGTAGGAGCCGTCCAGGTAGATGTCGCCGTCTTCCTCCACCCGCCCTTTGTAGGAACCGTCGACGTAGATGTCGCCGTCGTCCTCGACGCGGCCGTAGTACGAGCCGTCGCGATATATGTCGCCGTCGCTCTCGACGCGGCCGGCGTACGAGCCGTTCACGTAGACGTCGCCGTCCGCCTCG
>JAUWLW010000070.1 GCA_030613505.1 Candidatus Zixiibacteriota bacterium | reverse complement strand
GTATTTTTTTCAAATATTATTCGGCGTCGAAGCCTTGTGGTTGGCGCTTTTGGCGACGGCCTTCTTCGCGGTGGCCGCTACGGCGTATTTTTGGTGGGCGTCGCGGCGGGGGACGGTCCGGTTGGCGTCGCCCGCGCTTTTCGTGCTTATGGCCGCGTTGGGCGGCGCGGGCGCGGCGCGCTTCTGGGCCACGGTCGACCACACCGCTTTCCACGGCTCGGGCTTTTCAACGTTACTGATTATCGCGGCGGTATTCGTCGGGGCCGCGGTAGTTTGGGTCGGCCTCGCCGCCGGGATATACCGGCTCCTACAGAAGGCGCCCCGGCCCGCGGGGGCGAGGTCGTCGGCCGCCGTCGTAGCCCTACGCGTGTTCGCGCTGGCCTTACTCCTCCCGTTCGTGGCCGTCGAGCTTGCCGGCCTTTGGCAGGCGCAAAAGCCCAGGCCCCATAAGCCGGACGTATTCTTCTTGGTGATGGACGCGTTCCGGGCGGACCGCCTCCAGCCGTACGGCGCGACGCGTCGGCTGGCGCCTACAATCGAAGCTTTCGCCGGCGAGAGCGTCCTCTTTCGAGAAGCGTATACCGTCTCGTCTTGGACCAAGCCCGCCATCGCGACGGCCCTTACCTCAACGCTGCCCGGCACCCACGGCGTCACGGCGCGTTTTACCGGGTTGCCCGAGGACGCGTTGACGCTCACGGAGTACTTGCGGAAGGTGGGGTACCGCACGCTGGCGATATCGGCGAACCCCAACATAAACCGACTGGCCGGTATGGGCGACGGCTTCGACGTGATGGACAACGCCTGCGGCGGGAGCATCCTGGAGGCCGCGGGGCCGCCGACGTCCGTGGCGCGTGTTTTGACGAAGTACAACAAGTCGCCGGGTATCTTCGGCTCTTTATGGCGGCCTACCCGCGACGGCATGGATTTGAACCGAAGGCTCGAGCTCTGGATGCGTTTTACGCGGGGGCCCGCCCGGTTCGTCTACGTGCATTATTGGGAGCCCCACACGCCCAATCCGCCGAGGCCGGAGTATATGGCGGAATTGAAGCCCTTCCTGGACCGCGTCAAACCGGCCCGGGCGCGCGAGCTCGCCGAGGGTAGATATTTCTTCCAGGACCTCATTAGGGACCCCACTTTCCTGCCCGATTACGACGACGACGAGATCGCGTTGGCGAAGGCGCTGTACGACGCGGATATCCGGCGGATGGACGTCGTAATCAAGGACGTGCTCGAAAAAGTCATTCCCGCCTTCGGCGAAGAAATCGAGCCGATTATAATAATCGTGGCGGACCACGGCGAGGAGTTCCTGGAGCACGGCCGCTGGCTCCACGGCGCCAGCTTGCACCGCGAGGTGGCCGAGATCCCGCTGATGTTTAAGGCGCCGGGCTACCCGGCCGCGGTGGTCGACGGGCCGGTAACGCTGACGGACCTCGCGCCGACGCTGGTCTCGTTGGTGGGCGGCACTATTCCGGCGGAGTGGGAGGGGTTGGATTTAAAGCCGCATATGGCCGGCGACCGGCCCGTCCCGCCCAGGGACCTCCTTTTGGAGGGGATACAGGATTTTTACGTTCCCGACCTCGAGCCGCCGCAGCGCAGCATCGAGCTGGACGCGTTGGTGGCGGGCGGTTATTATTACCTCAAAGATGATAATACGGGGCGCGAGTACTTTTATTACCGCGAGTCGGACCCGCTCCAGCTCGATAACCTGGTGGGCGAGCCGGGGGGCGTCGACGCGCCGCTGGCGGAGCGGCGCGACATGACGGGGCTTCTCAAGGCCGAAGCCCGGGCGCGGGCGCTCACCCCCTCCCGCGGGCACGTTCCGCCGCGCCTCGAGAAGTCGCTGCGGGCGTTGGGTTACGTCAACTAAATCGGCGGCGGCAAAAGCAAATAATCATCCTTGACTTTTTATGTTTTTCGTATATAATTTCGGCTAAGAAGGGCCGAGAGCGATGCCGGAAGTACTAAAAGTAGCGGTAGTCGTAGTTGTAAGCGGGGCGCCGGCCCGCCCTCGGTGACGTACGTTCGTTACGCTCCAGCGGGCCGGCCCAAGAGCCGGCTTTCTTATTGACGTTCCGACGTGGCTCCGCTAAAGCCGATAAGCGTGCCGAAGGGTTAACGCCGCTTTCGAGAACGAGGTGAACGTTGTGCCTAAGGAACTCGTCCCCCGATACGAAGCGTCCGAACTCGAAGCGCGATGGTACCGCGAGTGGGAGGCCGCGGGCGTCTTCACGCCGCCGCCCGAGCCGGCGTCGGCGCGCGGGACCTTCGTCGTCGTGATTCCGCCGCCCAACGTGACGGGCTCGCTCCACATGGGCCACGCCCTCAACAACACCATTCAGGACGTCGTCGTGCGCCAACGGCGGATGGCGGGGTTCGACACGCTGTGGCTGCCGGGGACCGACCACGCGTCTATAGCGACCCACACCGTCATCGAGCGCGAGCTTGCCAAGGAGGGGTTGGGCCGGCGCGACCTCGGCCGGGAGGAGTTCCTCCGCCGCGCCTGGGCCTGGAAGGAGCAGTGCGGCGATACCATCGTCAACCAGCTAAAGAGACTCGGCTGCAGCTGCGACTGGACGCGGCTCCGCTTCACGATGGACCCCACGCTCTCGCGGGCGGTGGTGGAGGCGTTCGTACGGTATTGGGAGGACGGCCTGCTGTACCGGGACCTACGCATGGTCACGTGGTGTCCGCGCTGCCGGACCGCCCTCTCCGACCTCGAGGTTCGCCACGAGGAGACGGACGGCATGCTGTGGTACATCCGCTACCCCGGCGCGGGGGGCGGCGAGGGCGTAGTCGTCGCCACCACCCGGCCCGAGACCATGTTGGGCGATACCGCGGTGGCGGTGAACCCCAAGGACGTGCGGTACAAGGACCTGGTCGGCGCCGCGGTCGTGTTGCCGCTGACCGGCCGCGAGATACCGGTCGTCGCCGACGAGGCGGTCGACCCCTCGTTCGGAACGGGCGCCGTCAAGATAACGCCCGCCCACGACGCCGACGACTACGACGTGGCGCAGCGGCACGGCCTTCCCAAGGTGGTGGCCATCGACGAAGGGGGCCGCATGACGGACGAGGTCCCGGCCAATTACCGCGGCCTTACGCGCGAAGAGTGCCGCGAGGCGGTCCTCAAAGACCTCCAGGTGGAAGGGCTCCTGGAGACCACGAAGCCCTACAAAGTACCGTTGGCGATATGCGATCGCTGCAAGACGGTGGTCGAGCCGTACCTCTCGCTGCAGTGGTTCGTCAAGCAGGCCGAACTCGCCAAGCCGGCGCGGGAGGCCGTGGCGCGCGGCGACGTTAAATTCGTGCCCGAGCGCTGGGTCAAGGTGTACTACGATTGGATGGACAACGTCCACGACTGGTGCGTCTCGCGGCAGCTGTGGTGGGGGCACCGCATCCCGGCCTGGTACTGCGACGACTGCGACGGGATTATAGTCGCGCGCGAGGAGCCGACGCGGTGCGGCTGTGGCTCGGCGAAGCTCCGCCGCGACGAGGACGTTCTCGACACCTGGTTCAGCTCGGCGCTCTGGCCTTTCTCCACCATGGGTTGGCCCGACGAAACGGCCGACATGAAGTTTTACTATCCCACCGACCTCCTCTGTACGGCCGCGGATATCATCTTCCTGTGGGTGGCGCGGATGATCTTCTCGGGGCTCAGGTTCACCGGACGCGTGCCCTTCCATACCGTCTACTTCCACCCCATGATCCAGACCGCCGAGGGGAAACGGATGTCGAAGTCGTTGGGGACGGGGGTGGACCCGTTGTCGCTGGTCGACCGCCACGGCGCCGACGCGACGCGATATACGCTGACCGCTCTCTGCACGCAGTCGCAGTCCTTCCGGCTGTGGGAGGAGAGGTTCGCGCTGGGTCGCAACCTCACGAACAAGATATGGAACGCGGCGCGGTTCCTGCTCCCCTACGTCGAGGCGTCGGGCGACGCGTCGCTCCCCGCGGCGGCCGAGCTGAAGCTGGTGGACCGTTGGGTATTGTCGCGCCTCGCCCGGGCGCGCGCCGAGGCCCAGCGGGAGTTCGACGAGATGCGGTTCAACGACTACGTGCACACCCTCTACCAGTTCTTCTGGGGAGAGTACTGCGACTGGTACCTGGAGGCTATAAAGCCGCGCCTGTACGGCCATGGCCCGGCCGGCGACGCCGCGGCCCGCGTCGCCCGGCACGTATTCGACGTCCTGCTCCGCCTCTTCCACCCGGTGATGCCGTACATTACGGAGGAACTTTACCACCTGTTAGCGCCGGGGCGGGGTTTTTGCGCGCAGGCGCCCTGGCCCGAGGCCGACGTCGGCGCGGTGGACGAGGAGGCGGA
The DNA here is from genome assembly GCA_030613505.1 of Candidatus Zixiibacteriota bacterium. Lineage (GTDB taxonomy): Bacteria > RBG-13-66-14 > B26-G2 > WVWN01 > WVWN01 > WVWN01. Next base: position 5,823 of record JAUWLW010000070.1, on the reverse strand, counting down.
GGCGAGGCTCGAGCTGCTGTTCGACGTCGTGCGCGCGGTGCGGAATATCCGGGCCGAGATGAACGTCCCGCCGTCCAGCGAAGTCGACGTGATGCTTTCCTCCGAAGACGCGGCGGTCGCGGCCGCCGCGGCCGAGGAGCTGGCGCCGTTCTTCGCGTTGGCGCACGTGGCGAGCGCGGCGCCGCTCGCCGCCGGCAAGCGGCCCGGCCACGCCGCGGCCGCGGTGGCGGGCGAATTGACGGTCTTCGTCCCGCTGGAAGGCGTGATAGATTTCGACGTCGAGGTAAAACGCCTGAAGCGGGCCAAGGAGAAGCTGGAGAGCGACGTCGCGACGCTGGGCCTCAAGCTGAGTGACGAGAACTTTCTCAAGAAGGCGCCGGCGGACGTCGTCGCGGCGGACGCCGAACGCCTCGAATCCCTCAAGGCCACGTTGGCGCGCGTCGAGGACAACCTGAAGGCGTTGCAGTAGGGGCGGGCCCCTTTCCGCTTGACGCGTTCGGGCCGGCCTCTTATAATGGTCGCCGGGGACCGTACCCATCTTTATGGCGATAGATGACACCGGCCGCCGCCGGCGCGGTTGCCTCGTCGGCGCGCTTGTCTTGGCGGGCGCCGAACTGGCTTTGATCGCGGCGGCGTTGATATGGTTCGGCCGCGCCGTGGACGACCCGACGAGCGCCGGCTACGGGCTGTTGCGGGTTATCCGGGGCGAAACGCCGGCCGAGGTATTTATAACGGAAGCGATAATCGAGCGGATGGCGAAGAAGGCCGGCGTACCGCCGGACGAGGTCGCGGCGCTTAAGCGCGAGATGGGACCCATTTCGAAGGACCTTCCGCGCCTGTCGGAGGGCGAGAAGGAGAAGCTCGCTACGCTCATACGCGGGGCGGTCGAGGACGGCCGGGTGACCGATGACGAGCTCGCGGCCATCCGTTCATACAGCTACCGGTCGGCGCGAGATGGCAACGCCAAACCTTAGATTGCCCGTCGTAGCGGGGCAATTCTACCCCGCGGACGAGGGGTCGCTCCGCCGCGAGCTGGCGTCGTACGTCGTCGCCGCGGAGCGCGAGCGGTACCCGGGGGGCCTGTGTCCCCATGCCGGCTACGTCTATTCCGGGCCCACCGCGGGCGAGCTGTTCGCGCGCCTCGACGTCCCGGCGGTCGCCGTGCTGCTGGGACCCAAGCATCACGCCGCGGGCGCGCCGTACGCGGTGTGGCCCGCGGGGGCGTGGCGGACGCCGCTGGGTGACGTGCCGGTGAACGAAGAGGTGGCCGCGGCGCTGCTCGAAAAATGCCCGCTTCTGGAAGCGGACGAAGCCGCCCACCGGCCGGAACACTCGCTCGAGGTGGTCGTCCCCTTTATACAGTACGTCAATCCCGAAGCGGCGATCGTCCCCGTCGCGCTGGGGCCGATGGCGGCGGCGGCCGTCCGCGATACCGGCGCTGGGGTAGCGGCCGCGCTCGAACCTTTTAAGGAGAGCGCTGTCGTCGTCGTCTCGAGCGACATGACCCATTACGAGTCCGCGGCCTCCGCAGAGCGCAAGGACGCGCTCGCCATCGAGCGCCTGAAGGAGCTGGACGCCGAGGGGCTGTTGGAGGTCGTGGCGGCGCACGACATCTCGATGTGCGGCGTCTGGCCCGCGGCGGTGGCGCTGGCGGCGCTGCGGGCGCTGGGCGCTTCGGGCGGGACGCTGATCCGGTACGCCACGTCGGCCGAGGCTTCCGGCGACTACGGCCACGTCGTCGGCTACGCGGCGCTTTCCTTCGCGTGAGAGGTTGGGATTATGTCGGCTTGGAGAGTTGAGAAGATAGTACTGCCGATAACGGTTGCGGCGGCGGTCCTTATCCTGGTCTTCGGCGCGCTCAAGGAGACCGAGGAGGAGAACCTTGCCCAAAGGCTCGCCAAGTGGCGCGAGGTGCTCCCCGCCGATATCCGGGCGGAGTTCGACGCCGGCGAGGACGCCGCCTGCGCCGAAATGATTAAAGAGCGGCTCGAGTCCGACGCCGGGTTCAAGGAGCGGTACGAGGCGCTGCAGGACGAGGAGCTCACGCCGGTCTTCTCGCCCGCGGATATGGCGGATTACTACCGGGTATACTTTGTCGACCGTCTGGGCGAGATCCGCGCCGAGAAGCAGAAGAGCTTCTGGTACCGCCTCTTTCACGGCTCCGATAAAGGCGGGCCGGCGAATTGAGTTGCGGGAATTGCGCGTCCCATTTTTAATTTTACGGCACGGTAATAATTACGCCGTGCCTTTAACGCAGCGGCAGGTTAGCGACTGGTCGTGGTCGCCCGGGCCAAGGTCCTAATGGTTCACAACTACTCGTCGTGGGGAGGGAACCTCGCGACGGTGTTGGCGTTGTGCGAGCGCTTGCCGGCGCGCGGCTTCGACGTCGCCCTCGCGGCGCCGAGCAGCCAACCGTACGTGGCGCGGTTTAAGGACGCCGGCGTCCCCACCTTCGACGCCGAAGTCAAGAACAAATACGACGTACGGAGCTATCGTCGTTATTCCGAACTGGTTAAGGGGGAGGGTTTCGGCGTAGTGCACACCCATACGCGACGGGCCGACTTCGTCGCGGCGCTGGGCGGCCGGCTGGCGGGCGCGGTCACCGTTTCCACGCAGCACGGCCAAATAAACCTCGACCGCCATACGCTGCAGGAGAAGCGGGACCTCGCGGCGCGTTTCTACTGTTTTTGCCTGAGGAACTTTTTCGATAAACACGTCGGGGTCTCGGCCGAGATAGCGGATGAACTCCGAAGCAGGTGTCGCGTACCGGCGGCCAAAGTTACCCATATACCGAATGGCCTGGATGCGGCGCCCTTCGTCGAGGCAGGCGGCGAGCGCTTTGCCTTCCGGCGTAAGATAGGCGCGCGGCGCTGGACGGTGGTCGCGACGGTGGTGGCGTCGCTCGATTCCAAGGGGCACGGCGACCTCTTGGCGGCCGTCGCCGAGTTGGTCGCCGACGGCGTCGACCTGATACTCGTGATCGCCGGCGAGGGGCATTGGGGTCGCCCGGTAATCGGTAAGGCCGCGGCCGAGCTGGGCATCGCCGACCGCGTCCATCTCCTCGGCTTCCGCGACGACGTCCCGCGGGTGCTCGCCGGTTCGGACGTGTTCGTGCTGCCGACGCCGTCTGAGGGGTTGTCGATAGCGATTATGGAGGCCATGGCGGCGGCCCTGCCGGTGGTGGCGACCGCGGTAGGCGGCAACGCGGAGCTGGTAGAACCGGGGCGCACGGGTTACTTGATTCCCGTGGGCGACGTCGCCGCGCTGGCCGGGGCGTTGCGGGTGCTGGCCCGCGACCCCGGTAAGCGTAAGGCCATGGGCCGCGCGGCGCGGTCACGCGTCACGCTCGATTTTACGGCCGACAAGATGGCGGACCGCTACGCCGGGTTGTACGAGGAGCTACTGCGAAAGAAGGGAGCCGAGGCGTGACCCGCGGCGACGACGTCAAGGTTGCGGTAGTGGGCGTAGGCCGGTGGGGCTTAAACCACCTGGCGAAGCTGGTCGCGCTCCTGGGCCCCGAGCGCGTCGCCTTCTACGACGCCGACGCCGAGAGGACGCGCGCCGCCGAGGAACGTTATCCCGACGTTGCGGCGCTGCGCTCCTGGGAGGAGTTCCTCGCGGGTGAGTATAGAGCTGCCGTAATCGCCGCGCCGGCGGCCCGCCACGCCGAGCTGGCGCAAACCGCGCTCGCCGCCGGCAAGGACCTGCTGGTCGAGAAGCCGCTGGCACTCGCGCCGGCCGACGCCGCGGCGCTGGTTCGCCTGGCGGAAGATAAAAAAGCCGTGTTGATGGTGGGGCACATATTACTCTTCGACCCGGCGTTCGAGGCGCTGAAGGAGGTGGTCGCCGCCGGCGAGCTGGGCGATATAAAATTTATTACGGCGGCCCGGGCCAAGCTCGGGACCATCCGCCTCGAGGAAGACGTGACTTTCAGCCTCGCGGCGCACGACGTCGCGCTGGCGCTCTGGCTTTTGGAGGAAGAGCCGGCGGTGGCGTCCGCGGTGGCGGTGGACGCGCGCGGCGCGGGCGTTGCGGACGCGGCCTTTCTCAACCTCTCATTTCCCAATGGCGTTACGGCCCACGTCTGGGCGTCGTGGTTATATCCGCTCGAGACGCGGCGTTTCGTGGTCGTGGGCGACGAGGCGATGGCCGCGGTAATACAGGAGCAGGGAGGCCGCGGCGAGCTTACCGTTTACCGTATGGGCGCGCGGGGCGGCGGCGCCGAGGTCTACGACGACGGCTCGAGCGTGGCGGACGTCCCGGCCGTCGACCTGTTGACGGCCGAGCTCGAGCATTTCCTATCGTGCGTCGCGACGAGGGCGCCGCCGCGGGCCGACGGCCGCCAGGGGCTCGAGGTCGTAAAGGTTTTAGCGGCGGCGCAGAAGTCGGCCGCGGCCGGCGGCGCGCCGCTGCGTCTTGAGAACTGACGCCGGCCTTGTTGGCATTGAATTAAAGATGAGCGAAGCGAGCGATTATTTCGTCCACCCCACGGCCGTCGTCGACGCCGGCGCGTCGGTGGGCGCCGGCACCAAGATATGGCACTTCTGCCACGTCACGGGCAGCGCGGTCGTCGGCGAGCGCTGCGTCCTGGGGCAGAACGTCTTCGTGGGCGCCAACGTCGCCATAGGCGACAACGTCCACGTCCAGAACAACGTCAGCGTCTACGAGGGCGTGACGTTGGAGGACGACGTCTTCTGCGGGCCGTCGACGGTATTCACGAACGTGCGGGACCCGCGGTCGGCGTTCCCGCGGGGCTCGAGCGCGGAGTACGAGAAGACACTCGTGCGGCGGGGCGCTACGCTGGGGGCGAACTGCACGATAGTGTGCGGCGCGACGGTGGGCGAGCATGCCTTCGTGGCCGCGGGCGCGGTGGTAACGAAGGACGTGCCGCCGCACGCGGTGGTGGGCGGCGTGCCGGCGCGCGTTTTGGGTTACGCGTGCGCGTGCGGGGAGCGGTTGGGGATGCTGGTCCCCGGCGACCGGCGGGCGTGCGGCCGCTGCGGCCGGGAGTACGCGTGCGACCCGGAAGGCTTGCAGCCCGCGCTTTGAGGACTTAGTTTTTATGGCCGAAATCAAGATACCCCTCAAGGACCTGGCGGCGCAGTACCGGGCGCTGGAGGGTGAGCTCGCGCCCGCCATCAAGCAGTTCCTCGCCTCGGGCCAGTACGTGCTCGGGCCGGCGGTGGAGGCCTTCGAGCGCGAGGCCGCGGCGTACCTCGGCGTGGGCTACTGCGTAGGCGTGGGTTCCGGGACGGACGCGCTGCTCATCGCGCTCCGCGTGCTGGGCGTCGGCGAGGGCGACGAGGTCGTAACGACGCCCTTCTCGTTCGTCGCCAGCGCGGACGTCGTCGTTCGGCTGCGGGCGCGGCCGGTGTTCGCGGACGTGGACCCGCGAACCCTCAACATATCCCCGGCGGCCGTAGCGGAGGCCGTAACCGAGCGAACGAAAGTCGTCATGCCGGTGCACCTCTACGGCTTGCCGGCGGAAGTGCCGGCGTTGGCCGCGGCGGCGCCGGGCATCCCCATTTTGGAGGACGCGGCGCAGGCCATCGGCGGCGCTTTGGGGGAAGGCAAAGTGGGCAGCCTGGGGGCCGCGGCGGCGTTTTCTTTCTTCCCCACCAAGAAGCTGGGCGCCTTCGGCGACGGGGGCCTGGTGGGCACGGACGACGCCGAACTGGCGGGGCGCGCGCGGCGCCTCCGCGTCCACGGCGCGGCGACCAAGAACTACCCGGAGGAAAAAGGCCCCAAGAGCCGCTTGGACGGCCTGCAGGCTACGGTCCTTTCGATTAAGCTCAAGCACCTCGACGCCTGGGTGGCGCGGAC
>JAUWLW010000062.1 GCA_030613505.1 Candidatus Zixiibacteriota bacterium | reverse complement strand
TCCTTCGACTCGGAAATGGCGTTTTTCGGTAACGGTATGGATACGTGAAGCTCCTCGGGCGCACGAATAGCGGACGTCTTATTTTATTTAGGGAGTACGGCTCGGGGAAGGGTTGTATAGGACGACCGTCTGCTCGAGCAGAAGAGGTCCTAAGATTTGGTGTTACGGGGAACGCGGCGTTTTAATTTTGGGCTTGACATAGCGCTAACAAGTGCGTAAATTAAGGCTATGGAATTAGGGAGGACCTTTCCTTCCGTTTATTTAAATACTAGGGTCAGGTACAAAACCGTATCCGCGATAGAGGCAATCGAAGCTGAATTAGTATACCGCGTTCGTAAAAAGGGGAGTTGGCCCAAAGGCTAAATAGAAATCCATTTCTCGCCAACTATCCCCAAAGCGCGAAGAGTAATCCCTAAAATAATCGAATATTTAATAAGCGACGTGCGTATTACTAATATCTCCGAAGACGACTAGTTCGGAAGACGCCGCCCCGCGTTAGACGGTGGATATAACTATAGATTGGTTTATGTCGTAAATCATAGTGTCAAAGGGAGAACAGCGACGGGTTACCGAATAAAAAAGCGTGGCCGCTACTGGTGGATCTTCGGCTGGGTCAAAGGGATCCGGCTCGACTCGTCTTTGCGGACGATGGTAAAGGCCGAGGCCGAGGCGATCGCGAAGGAGAAGTTCCGCCGCGCCCTCGAGCGCGCCCACGGCGTCCGCGTCATCCGCAACGTTAAGCTTGGGACGTTCTTAGAGAAGTACCTTGCATACTGCGAGCAGAATAACCGCCCGTCGACGTACCAAAAGAAACGTTACCTCGTCCGCCATATCCTCGACTTCTTCGGCGACGTCCCGCTAACGTCGGTCACGCGCGAACGCGTCGAGGCGTTCAAGGCGACCCGGCGCCGCAAACTCGGGCCCGCGACCGTGAACCGCGAGCTCGCGGCGCTGAAGCACGCCCTGAACCTTGCGGTGGAGTGGGACTACCTCGAGGTGTCGCCGGCGGCGCGGGTGAAGAAATTTAAGGAGCCGCCCGGGCGGGTCCGCTACCTCTCGCGCGATGAGGCGGCACAGCTGATCGGATCGTGTTCGGACGAACTCCGGCCGATCGTCGTCGTCGCCCTCCACACGGGTTTGCGCCTCGGCGAGATCCTCGCGCTCGAGTGGCGGCATGTGGACATGAAACGGCGCCAGCTCCGCGTCGTCGATTCTAAGAACAACGAAACAAGAGTTGTCCCGATGAACGACGTGTTGTATAATACCGTCGCTTCGCTCGGGCGCCGGGACGGGAAAGTTTTTTTGAGCCGTTACAACCGGCCGTACCGTTCGGTGAAGAGTGGCTTCGAGGCGGCGCGTAAACGCGCGAAGATCGACGACTTCACGTTCCACGACCTGCGCCACACTTTCGCGTCGTGGCTCGCGATGGAAGGGGTTCCGACGTCGACGATAGGGAAGCTGCTGGGCCATCGGACGCCGCAGATGACGATGAGGTACGCGCACCTCGCGCCCGAGTACCTGGCCGACGTCGTGGCGTTGCTGACGCAAAATTCATACAAAGCGAAATCGGGGAGGAAGGTGAAAACCCGCGAAGGGATTACTGGTTAGGGTAGGGATCGACCTAAGCTCCGGCGGCTGGAACGGACTGTACGATCCTATTAGTCGAGAATTCGCATACATCCCGATTTTGGAAGATCCGGAAGCCAAACCCCGGGAGGGTTTCACGCCGCCATGTTATGAAGACATGGAATTCGCTTTTGGGAAAACTAAAGTCCAACTACCCCCGAACGTCGCGGCGAAAGTAAAAGGTAAGTCCCTTCACCTCGACCCAGATTTCGAGCAACTCACGTACGGGGATTGGAGAACAAAGGGGGAACGACTTGGGCAACTTATCGAGGGGGATTTTATAGCGTTCTACGCCAGCCTCGAACCTATCGATACAAAGCGGCCGCTCGTCTATGCCCTTATCGGTTTTTATTGGGTTAAAGGAATAGTTACTGGTTCGGATGTACGCGATATCCCAAAAGGGCAGTGGGATAAAAACGCTCACACGCGCTTTGAATTCAACGAGAATGACAAGAACGTAATCGTACGGGCCGAACCGAACGGATCCGGCCGCTTCACAAAGGCGATACCCATCGGCGAACCCCGGCCGCGTGGCAGTAATTATTACGTTGACCCTAATATACTAATAAAGTGGGGAGGCCTCGACGTGAGAAATGGTTGGATACAGCGGAGCGGTATTACTCCGTGGTTATGCGACCCTGAAAAGTTCTTGATTTGGTTTGATGAGAAGAAACCTAAGCTAGTACGGTCGAACGGTTGGACACTAACACAAAATTCACACAAAGGGAAATCGGAACAGAAGGGCAGTAGCGTAACTAACTGATAATATAGGGCGCCGGAGTGGTGGAACAGGTAGACGCAAGGGACTCAAAATCCCTCGGAGCTTTGCTCCGTGCGGGTTCGACTCCCGCCTCCGGCAAAATACGACCGCCCCGCTTCTGCCGCGGGGCGGTAATCTTTTACGGTTACGAGGGCCGGTCCTTAAGCTCGCTGTGGGGAGGCCGGCGTTTCGCCGGCGATGCCCACCGCGCGGAGGCGGTAGCCGAGCGCCTGGCGCGAGACCGCGAGCCGTTCGGTCAGCGCCGACAATTTGGCCGCGGGCGTCAGGTCGCTCAATTTGAGCCAGAGCGTCTTCACTACGGCGGTCGGCATCAAGAGCGCCGCGGCGAAGCGGTTGGCCTCGCGTTCCAGCGTCGCGTACCGGTTGAAGGGGCAGAAGAAGTCGCCCTCGTGGCCGAGGACGTAGTGGCCTAATTCGTGAGCTGCCGCGAAGCGCATCCGCGGCCGCGCGAGGGTGGCGTTTACGAAAACCGTCTTCGCGCTCCGTATCAGCGCTCCGTTAAGTCTCTCGTCGTCGGGCTGCCAGGTCAAGATGTCGACGCCCAGATGCGCGGCGACCGCGCCCAGGTTTATCGGCTCGACGCGCCACCCGTCCGGACAAGTGGCTCGCCACAACGCCGTGGCTGCGAGCTCGGGCCTTTGCACGGGAGCATTATATACAAAAGCCCTGACAGAACGCGTCAGTTTTCGCTAAGCGGATCGCTTTTTTCCGGGGCGCTCAGTTTCCTCTTTTTGAGGATGAGGTAGAGCTTCATCTTCAGGACGTCCTGGCGCGGTTTGGAAGAGGGGCCTTCCAGCAGCAGCGGCGTACGGTCCGGCATTTCGCGCTCGATTACGGCCTCGAGCTCCGGTCCAATAACGTCCGGGACCTGGGCGAGGATATCCTCGTCCGGTCGGAGGAACTCGGGGGTGTCCTCGGGCAATTCGCCGCGGAGGAGTTGGCCCGGCGGCACGTCCAGGAACGCGGCCATTTTGTCGAGCGTGGAGCGTTTGGGAGTGCGCGTTTTACCGTTTAATATTTGGTAAATCGCCTGGCGCGACAAACCCGTCGCCTTGGCGAGGTCGCCGGCGCTCAAGCCCCGTCGCGCCAGTATCTCGCGGAGCACGCGTGAAAAATCTAAATCGTCGTACATAATTAGTGCTCGCCCTTCAGGTTACGAAACTCACTGTAAGTTTGTGGGTTTACAAAAAAGCCTTCTTTAGCGCCTAAGTTTACTAAATAGAACGTATTATGTCAATTATTTTTTCGACGTTATATTTATACCGCCCCCAGCCACCGCTTGCCTTGGCTTATTCACGTACCCGTTGCGCGAGTTTGGGGGAAGGGGATGACGGCGACGACGGCGCCGTAGGCGGTCAGGACATTTCGGCCCGTACCAGCGGCCTTGCCGGCCTGGGCAAGTCGTAATCGGGCGCCTGCTCGAAAGTCATTTTGTAGACTTCGAACGAACCGGTACGGCTCGAGACGAAGACGAGGGCGTCGCCGGCCCGGGAGAAACGGGGGTAAAGGTCGTCGCCCGGCCCCGAAGTAAGGCGGACCTTGCTCGAGCCGTCTACGTTCATGGCCCACAATTTGTATGGCCCCTCCGCGGCCTTGCCGGCGTATACGACGTAATCCCCCACGGGCGCGGGGGCCGGCATCCGGTCTTCCGTCTCGGGCCCCGTAAGTCGCCGCACTTTCCCCCCCTTGAGGTCGGACGAAAATATGTCCCAGTTACCATACCGACTCGAGGCGAAGAAGACGCGGTCGCCGCCGGCGCCGAAAGCCGGCTCTATTTCGTCGTAGAAGGTCTCGGCGATCGGCCTTTCCCAGCGGCCGCGAGCCGTCATAGTCCACAAGTCGAAGTTTTCGTCGCCGCCGGTTTTGACTTTTCGCGAGGCCACGAGCTGTTGGCCGTCGGGAGAGAAGCCGGGCGCGGCGTACGCGCCGCCGCTCTTGGTTATCTGCGTAAATTCGCCGTGGACCCGTTCGCAAGTCCAGATTTCATTTCCGCCGCTCCGCCCCGAGGCGAAGGCGATGTGGACGCCGTCCGCGGAGCAGGCCGGGCCGACGTCGGGCGCCGGGGCGTACGAAACTTGCCGGAGGTTTTTACCGGCGGCGGTTATTTCGTAGAGGTGGTCGACGTCGTCTTCCGCGAAGCGGCCCGAAAATATTACGAAGCGGCCCGCGGCGTCGAGGCAGGCGATAGGAACGGCGCCGCTCCGCAGCCCCTCCGTAAGCTTGCCCACGCGCTTTACAACGAGCTCGAGCGGTTCCCCTTCCTGGGCCGGCCTGGATTCTTCGGCCGCGACGTCGTCGCGCGTCGGTACCGCCGCCTTTTCTTTCACGCCCAGAACGACCCCTCCTTCCTCCGTGACTACCAATATCGGCGGCTCGAGGCCGCTGACCAAACGGTGGACGGCTAGCGGCCCGGCGACCAGGATCGGCACGTCGACGTATGCCGCCTCCGCCAGCTTCGCCGCCACGCCCGTCGAAGCGCCTATAATTACCGGGACGACCTCGATCTCGTCGCCCACGTCGTCGGCGAGACGCTGCAGCGGCGTCAAGGCCGCCCGGGACGTTTCGTCTTTGGGGTCGAATATGAAGATGAGGGCTTTGCGTTTCTTGAGGCTTAGGGCGCGGAGGTTGTAGAATTCGCCGTCGGAGGCCGGGAGGACGAGGTCGGGCAAAAGTTCGCCGGCTTTGGCCCTTCCCGCCGGCCCGGGGTCGTAGCGCGCGCCCAGGACCTCGGCCACGGTGAGCGGGCCGGGGACATTAGCGAACCGCCCGACGACGTTTCCCTCGCCGGTTAAGAGGAGGACCATGGGGAGCTTGCCTTCGTCGCCCAGGACTTCGAACGGGAATTCGCCCTCGCCCGCGACGACGGGGAACGGCATGCCCTCGCGGAATTTGGCCAACTTACCGCGGTCTTCGCCGTAGATCGTCGCGCACGTTACTACCTCGTCGCCCAGCTCTTCCGCCAACATGCGCAGCAGCCGCAGCTGGCGGCTTACCTTGGCGACGCGGGGCGACGTGAGTAGTACCACCGCCGGTTCGCCGGCGATGACGTCGTCGACGGTCCGACCCGCGGCGTCGGTGCCCCGCAACGCCTCCAGGGAAGCGCCACCGGCGCTTGCGAACGCCGCCAATACGGCGGCCGCGAGCCCGTGCCACCTTTTTACGACCATATTCGCGGTTAAAATACCACGATAGGCCGTTTTATACAACGGCGAAAAACGCCGCCGGGTACCACCGTTCGTTTCTCACGCCGTCCCGCCGGCTGGTCGGGCTCTTTCGGAAGAGGTGCCGGGCGCCCAAGTGGATTTGGCTTGCCCCGGCGTCGGCGCGATGTTATAAGAGAATTCCTTCGTATTCGTCATCTTAGGAGGCTCGAGTTATGACGATCGCCACGGTTATTATGGGCGCCGCGGGGCGCGACTTCCACAATTTCAACGTCTTCTTCCGCGACAACGAGCAGTACGACGTGGTCGCTTTTACGGCGACGCAGATTCCCGACATCGCGGGTCGGGCGTACCCGCCCGGGCTCGCGGGCCCCCGTTATCCCCGCGGCATTCCCATCGTGCCGGAGGAGGATTTGCCCGAGTTAGTCGAAGATAAAGACGTCAAGTGCGTCGTCTTCGCCTATAGCGACGTTTCCTACGAGTACGTTATGCACCGTACGGCGTTGGTTAACGCGAAGGGCGCCGATTTCGTACTTATGGGTTGGCGGCACACGGCGCTGAAGTCGTCGAAACCCGTGATTACGGTGTGCGCCGTAAGGACCGGCGCGGGGAAGAGCCAGACGACGCGCCGCGTCGCAGAGGTCCTTACCGCGGCGGGGAAGCGCGTCGCAGTAATACGGCACCCTATGCCGTACGGCGACATCGCCAAGCAGGCGGTCCAGCGCTTCGCCGGCTACGACGACCTCGACGCCGCGGACTGCACCATCGAGGAACGCGAGGAGTACGAGCCTCACCTGGCGCGGGGCAACGTCGTTTTTGCCGGCGTCGATTACGAGAAAATCCTGCGGGCGGCGGAGGCCGAGGCCGACTTCGTGGTGTGGGACGGCGGCAACAACGATACGCCGTTTTACGTCCCGGACCTCCACGTCGTCGTGGCCGACCCGCTCCGAGCCGGGGACGAAATGAGATATTACTCGGGGGAGGCCAACTTGCGCATGGCCGACGTCGTCGTAATTAACAAGATCGATTCCGCAAGTGCCGAAGGAGTCGACGTCGTGAAAGGCAATGTGGCCGCGGTTAACCCGGGGGCCGTTGTCGTCGAGGCCGAATCGCTGGTGGCGGCGGACGACCCGGCCGCCATCGCCGGCAAGAAGGTCCTCTGCGTCGAGGACGGGCCGACGTTGACCCACGGCGAAATGTCCTTCGGCGCCGCGGTAGTCGCCGCGAAGCGAGCGGGCGCGGCGGAGCTGGTCGACCCCCGGCCTTACCTCGTCGGCTCGCTGAAGAAGACCTTCGACGAGTACCCTCATATCGGCCCGCTGGTACCGGCGATGGGTTACGGCGACGACATGGTCGCGGACCTGGAGGCCACGGTGAACGCTACGCCCGCGGACGTCGTCGTCGCCGGTACGCCTATGGACCTCGGTCGGTTGATAAACGCCGATAAGCCAATCGTCCGCGTTCGGTACGAGTTGAAAGTCATTAGTAAGCCGACGCTGGAAGACGTTATTCGCGAGCGATTTAACCTTTAATCGTGGAGGGAGACGTCGGGTAATGGTTAAGGCGTTTGACGGTTACGAGCTGGCTTGCCGCGGCCCGACGGTGGTGGCGCTGGGGGGGAATGCCGTCATAAAGAAAGGCCAGCGCGGCGACATATACGAACAGTTCGCCAACGCGCGCGCGTCGCTCGAGCCGTTCGTCCCCCTCATCGCCGCCGGCGCGCCGCTAATTGTGACCCACGGCAACGGCCCCCAGGTGGGCGACCTCTTGTTGATGGCGGAGGCCGCGCGGGGCGAGGTTCCGGAACTGCCGCTGGGCGTTCTGGTCGCCGACAGCCAGGGCCAAATGGGGTACATGTTCCAGCAGTCGCTCAAGAACCACCTCATCCTGGGCGGCATCGACCGCGACGTCGTTACGGTCCTGACGCAAGTCGTCGTGGCGCGCGACGACGACCGGCTGCAGCGGTTTACCAAACCCATTGGTCCTTTCTTCGACCGGGCGACGGCGAAACAACGTATGGCCGACAAGGGCGTAGTTTTGAAAGAGGACGCGGGCCGCGGCTGGCGGCGCGTCGTACCGTCGCCCACGCCCTTGGCCATCGTCGAGATCGAGATAATCCGCGCGCTACTCAAAGATGGCGACGTCGTCATCGCCTGCGGCGGCGGCGGTATACCGGTTTATTACGAAGAGGACGGCCGGTTGGAGGGCGTCGACGCCGTGGTGGACAAGGACTTGGCCTCCGCAACGCTGGCCCGCGGCCTGGGCGCCCAGGTGTTCATTTCGGCCACTCCGATAGAGCATGTGTACTTGAACTTCGAAAAGCCCGGCCAGCAAGCACTAGACATTTTAACGTCGGCCGAGGCGAAGAGTTATTTGGACGAAGGCCACTTCGGCGAGGGGTCCATGCGGCCTAAGGTGGCGGCGATCATAGCTTTTCTCGAAGGCGGCGGTAAGCTGGGGGTCGTGACCACGCCTGAGCTCGTGCCGGCCGCGTTACGGGGTGAAGCGGGGACGAGGTTCGTACCGTAAAGCTCGTGCGTCGTCCCCGGGGAGGTATAAAAATGAAGACGGCTAAGTGGTTGATTACGTACGCGGCGTTCGGCGCCGCGGTTGCGTTCCTTCTTTACGCGTGCGAGGAAACGCCGACCGAAGAGCCGGCATGGGAGCCGCTCCGTTTCCTCGGCCTATGGGGTTCCGAGGGTATCGGCGACGGCGAATTTCTGGCGCCGACCGGCGTCGCCGTGGCGCCGGACGGGACCGTTTACGTTGCCGATTTTTCGCGGCACGACATCCAGTATTTTACGGCGCAGGGGAGTTTCCTGGGACGCTGGGGCGAATACGGCGACGACGACGGCGAGTTTCAGCACCCGTGGGGTTTGGCCGTGGCGAGCGACGGCACCGTCTACGTGGCCGACAGCCACAACCACCGCGTACAATATTTCACGGCCGACGGGAGTTTCCTCGGTAAATGGGGTAAGGCCGGCGGAGGCGACGGCCAATTCGACACGCCGACCGGGATAGCCGTCGCGCCGAACGGGAACGTATACGTCGTCGAGGCGGGGGAGACGGGCCGGGTCCAATACTTCACGTCCACGGGGAGCTTTTTTGCCAAGTGGACCGGCCCCGAAGGCGGCGGCAAGCTGGTGGGCGCGACGTACTTGGCGTTCGCGCCGGGCGGCAGCGTCGTCTACGTCGCCGACGCCGGCAACGATCGCATACAATTCTTCACGGCCGCCGGCGTACCGCTCGGTAGATGGGGCGCGGCGGGCCCGGGCCCGGGCGAATTCCAGCGGCCTACCGGCGTCGCCGCCGAGCCGGGAGGCCGCGTTTACGTTACGGATACCGCCAACGACCGCGTTCAGGTCTTCTCGCCCAAGGGGGATTTCCTGGGCAAGTGGGGCAGCCGCGGGACGAATGACCGCCAGTTCTACGGCCCGGGCGGCATAGCGGCGGCTCGCGACGGGACTATCTACGTCGTGGACCGCGGCAACGACCGGGTCGTGTATTACCGCTAGCGGTGGCACGGAGGGTCGCCGGCGAACGTCTCGAGAAGGGTTTCGTAAATAGTTGACTCGGCGTGAGGACGTTGTTATGGTGTTAGGGTAACTAAGGAGGGAAGCAGATGACGACGAAGAAAAGCTGGAGCACGTGGGTGGCCTTGTTTTCCGCGGCGGCGTTGTGGGCCGTGAGTTGCGAGGAGACGCCCACGGAGCCCGAACTCGAGACGCCCCAGTTTGTCGGTAAGTGGGGAACAGAAGGTTCCGGCAAGGGCGAGTTCGACGTCCCCTACGACGTCGCGGTGGCGGCCGACGGTACGGTGTACGTTACCGACAGCGGTAACCATCGCGTTCAGTACTTCACGCCTTCGGGTTCTTTCCTGGGCAAGTGGGGCGGCTACGGCAACGCGAACGGCGAATTCGCCGAACCGAGCGGCATCGCCGTCTCGCCGGACGGCACGGTTTACGTCGCCGATTCGTCTCTCTCCCGGGTGCAGTATTTTACCGCGAGCGGGAGCTTCCTTGGCAAGTGGGGCTCTTTGGGCAAGGAAAAGGGCGAATTTAAGTTCCCCGACGGCGTCGCGGTGGCCGAGGACCGCAACGTCTACGTAGCGGACACCGGCAATCACCGGATCCAGTTCTTTTCGCCGACCGGCGATTTCATGGGCGGCAGGGGTTTTCCAAACCCGGGCAGCGACGACGGCTACTTCGATTCGCCCAGCGACGTGGCGGTCGCGCCGGACGGCACCGTGTACGTCGCTGATTGTTATAACCACCGCATCCAATATTTTTCGAGCGACATGCGTTTCTTCAAGGGTAAGTGGGGTACGGAGGGCGAGCGCGACCGCCAGTTCAAGTATCCCCGTAGTGTAACCATCACGCCGGACGGGAGCGTCTACGTCGCCGAGAGCTACCGGGTCCAATATTTTACGCAGGGCGGCGCGTTCCGCGGGAAGTGGGGGACCAAGGGGTCCGGCGACGGCGAATTCAACCGGGCGAGGGGTACGGCCGCGGCTCCCGACGGAACGATATACGTCGTCGATTCCGCCAACCACCGGGTGCAGTATTTTAAGTAACGCGTAGCCGGGACGCCGACGTTAAGGTCTCGATTAGACGTATTAAAAACCCGGGCCGTTGGCCCGGGTTATTTACATTTCTCAGAAATAAAATAATTATAGGTTATTAGTGGCGGTAGGCCGGGGCGGAATCGCCTATTTAATTTCGGCCTCGACCTTCTTAATGTACCGGTTGGCTTTGGCGTTGGTGGGGTCGACGGCGAGCGCCCGCTTCCAGGCCTTGAGCGCCGCCAGCGACGACCCCTTCGAGTAAAGGTCGAGGCCTTGGTATAGGTATGCCTCGACCAATTTGGCGCGTGCCGCGCCGTACGTCGGGTATTCGTTTACGACGTCGGCGAGGACCGTGATCGCCTGGCCCAGGGCGCCCCGCGAGAGCAACGCGTTCCCCTGCCGATAGCGTTTCACCACTTCGGGCGGGATTACGGAGGTCTTTACCTCGGTCTCGGTTTCGATCTCGGGTCGTTCCTCCGGAGGGAGCCTGGCGATCCTAACGGCCAGGAGGCGCCGCGCTTCGTCGAGGAGCTCCGCGGCCTCCTCGTTGTCCGGGTAGGCGGCGAGGAGTTCTTCGGATAGTTTTATGGCCTCGAGGTAGGCACCCCGGTCGTTCGCGGCTCGGGCCTGGGAGAGCTTCTCGGCGACGCGTTTTTCTTCCGCGATGCGGGCCGTCTCTTCGGCCTCGAGTTTGTCCACCCGCTCGAGGTATTCGGTGGCCAAAAAGTCGTCGGGTACCAGGGCCAGAGCGTTATCGAAAGCGTGGTGCGCCCGTTTCCAATCCTGGGCTTTGAGGAACTTGTCGCCCTCGGCAAGGTTTATGTAGTATTCGGCTTTTACTTGGTGTTCCCGGGCGACGTCGTTTTCCGGGACCCAGTTCAGGACCGCGGCGAAGCGTTCGGCCGCCCGTTCGTAGTTGCCGGCGTCGAAATAGGCCAGGCCTTCCGCCAACCATTCCGCCGCCTGTCGGCGCTTTTCTTCGGCGGTGCGGGACTCCCGGCCCGGATTCACCGAAAACGACAGGTAGTGGTAACTACCCAGTTCGCGGTTGAGGTAGCAGTAGTCGAAAGAGAAAAAGTCCGTATTGAAGCCCAGGCCGCCGTTGGGGCGCACGCTGGCGGAACCCCAACCCCGTTCGGGGCGCGAGCCCATGACGCCGCCCCGCGCGGCGAACATCGACGAGATTAGCACCTCCACGCCTAACCCCAAGTTGACCGGTTCCTGGGCGGGGCCCGAGAAGGCGAGCGTCAGGCGGTGGTTTCCGAAGTAGCGCGCCCACGCGGCGCCCAGGTTTACGCGCAACGGCTCGCGATAACGACCATCGCCGGTGTCGGTATTCCTCGCCGCGGCGATCAGGTTTTCAGCGGAGACGCCCAGCGTTAACGGGCCGCCGGCGATCTCGGGCGTCCTTACGTACGTACCGACGTCCCCGGCGAGGGTCTGGTAGTTATCGGCGGCGTCGGGGCTTGTTTTATGGCGGTCGTAATTGAGCGCGGCGCCCACCGCGAGCCAACGGACGGCGCGGACGGCGTAGCCCAGGGATAAGCGGTCGTCGTGGTATAAGTAATTGCCGAGGGGGTTATTGTTGCGGTCGTACGATTCGACTTCATTTACCAAAACGGTCCCGAACCCGCCCGCGAAGGTCCCGTACCTTCCAAGCGGGACGCCGGCGCCGACTATTTCGGACGTGCTGTGGGGCGCGGCGAGGGCCTTATGGGTGAAGCCGAACTGCGGCGACGGGAGGTCGGCGAGCAAGGCGGGGTTGGTTCCCAAGGAGTAGAAGCCCGCGGCGAGCGCCGGCCCCTTGGCCAGCGCTTCGGCTCGCGCGTCGGCGAAGGCCAAGCGGTTGGCGCCGTCGGCGCCGGCCGCTAAGAAGCAAAGGCATATTACCGCGGCAAGAAGGTTTTTTGGGTTCGGGGGCATACGGCGTGCGTTTTTAGTAGGTGGCGCTTCCTTTACCTCATGGCGACCGCGACGAAGGTGTCGCGGTACAACTCGCCTTGGATAGTGACCTCGAGGACGATAACGTACGGCCCGGGCGCGACTAATTCGCCTCTATCGTCGCGGCCGTCCCATTCTTCGTCGTGCTTTCCCGGTGAATATCTATTGCCTTCGAATAACGCGCGTACCCGGTTCGCTTCGAAGTCGTATATATAAATCGAGGCCGTCCCGCCGGCGGGGGTTTCGAACGTGACTAAAGCGTCGTAATAGCTTCCGTATTGGTGGCCGGCGTAGAACGGGTTGGGGTAAATATGGAGGCCCAGGTCGGAATCGCGGGCGGCGGCGCCGCCGACGAGGCAACACGTCGCGGCGAGCAGGAGCGAGAATATAAGGACGAAATTGTATGACTTCACGTTAGGGACGCTACCATAAGTATACGCCATTATCAATGTTTTTTTCGAAACTGTCCGCCGCTGGGCTCGAGCTAGCGCGGCGGCGAAAGGGCCGCCCGTTAGGGCGGCCCGTTTATAAGTAAGCGGCGCTAGCGGAATAGCGCCTTGACGCGGCCGAGCGACGTGGGTTCGACGGCGGGTTCGCACTTGCCGTAGTATCGAATGCGATTATTGTAAGTATCGGTGACGAAGGCGTTGACTAAGTACTGGCCCTCGCCGTTTCGGGGCATCGCGACGTCCAGCGGGTTACTCAAGTCAGCCCCGGTAAACGAGCCGAGGAAGGAACCGTTCCCTGTGAAGTGCTGGACGCGGTCGTTCCCGGAATCGGCGACGAAGACGGTCTTTCTAAACGGCCAGACGGCGATCCCTCTCGGGGATTCGAATGCGCCTTCGGCGGAGCCCCGAGAGCCCCATTTGCCGAGGAAGTACCCGGTCCAGGTGAAGTATTGAATGCGGTTATTTCCCAGGTCGGCCACGTAAACGCGGCCGTCGGGCGTTACGGCCAGGCCCCGAGGCTCAATGAATTCGCCTTCGCCCGACCCCGACTTCCCCCATTTAAAGAGGAAGGAGCCGGTCCCCGTAAAGACCTGGATGCGGTTGTTTGTGGCGTCCGCCACGTAGACGTAGCCGTTTGGCGCGACGTCTACGTCCCAGGGGTTTTTGAATTGGCCGCGGAGGTCCCCCCATTCACCCCACTTCCCGAGAAATTGACCGGTTGTGGTGAAGTATTGGATGCGGTGGTTGGACCTGTCGGCCACGTATACGTATTTGGTATTCCGCGCGACATCTACGCCCACCGGGTAATAGAAATCGCCGTCGCCGTCGCCGCGCTTCCCCCACGTCCCTTCGAACGAGCCGATCGAACCCGTTCCTTTGAAGTATTGGATGCGGTGGTTGTTGGTATCGGCTACGTAGACGTCGCCCTCGGCCTCGGGCGCAACGGCTATGCCCGACGGATATATGAAATTGCCG
>JAUWLW010000086.1 GCA_030613505.1 Candidatus Zixiibacteriota bacterium | reverse complement strand
CGAGCTGGGAAGACCTGGGCGGGACGATAGACAAGCGCAACCGCCGCGTGGTAGCTGTGGCGGACCGCCTCGGCAAGTTCGTATTGGGATACGGCGAGAAGAAGAACACGACGCCGCCCTCGGGCAAGCCGATGTCGTTCGGCCTGTTCCAGAACTACCCGAACCCGGCGCGCGACGGCACGGTTATCAAATTCGCGCTGCCGGCTCGAGCTGAGGTAGAGCTGGTGGTGTACGACCTGAGCGGCCGCCGGGTGGCGACGGTGGCGAAAGACGTGCGGGGCGCGGGCGTATACGAGGAGCGGTACAGCCTGACGGACGAAGGCGGCAAACCGCTGCCGGCGGGCGTGTACCTGTACCGCCTTACCGCCGGTTCCGACGTAGCTACCAAGAAGATGGTGATAGCTCGCTAAGCCGCGGGCGAACCTAAACCGAAGAGGAGCGAAAGAGGTTAAGCAAAACAACTCCCCAGGAGGATGGATAAATGGCGAAGAAACTTCTACTCTTGGTTGCGGCCGCGGCGATAATCCTCAGCTTCGGATGCGATGGCGAAAAAGACTTCGAGCTCTGGTCGCAGGCGGAATGGACCGCTGAAGGCTGGGCTCGTTGGCGCGGGGCCGACTACGACGGCGCCGTGACGGCGTTCGGA
Source organism: Candidatus Zixiibacteriota bacterium (assembly GCA_030613505.1). Classification (GTDB taxonomy): domain Bacteria; phylum RBG-13-66-14; class B26-G2; order WVWN01; family WVWN01; genus WVWN01. Next base: position 3,907 of record JAUWLW010000086.1, on the reverse strand, counting down.
AACGCGCTTAAGGTGGACCCGTATTATGCGGAAGCCCACGGCGGCCTGGGTTGGGCCAATATCCGGATGCATAATATGGAGGACGCCGCCGACGTCTTTGAAGACGCCGTCATGGTGAGCGAGCAAGCCGGAACCAAAGAACAGGTCAAGCAAGTCATATATATGGGTGCGACGACGGCGTACGAAGCGATAGACGAGTATAAGCTGTCCGCCGCGCGCGGCCGATATATGATAAACAACCTGAACGGCGCCAACTTCGAATTCGAACAGGCGGTTGGTAAGGACGAGAAACCGACCGTTACGGGCTACGACTTATACATCGTCCTGACACTTGATTATTACGGCCTGGGCGACGCCGGCAACTGCGTGTGGGCGATTAACAGGATGCGCGGGAAGCTTAAAGAGTCGACCAACTACAAGTTCAAGAACTGGAAAGAGACCACGGCCGAGATCGAGCGGTTGATCAAGTTGGACCCCTCCTAACCCGCGTCTACCATCCGTGAAACGTCGCAGGGGCAGGGAATATCCCTGCCCCTTTTCGTGAGGGTTTGGCCGGGCTAATGGCGGCGGCGAGCGAACGGCTTTTGATCGTAGACAACTCCGACCACCGGAGGGCGGGGGGTTGGTTCGCCGATTGCCTGGAGGGGTTCGCCCCCGCGACGGTGATATTGAGAGAGGACTTGGACGCGCGCGACGTCGCATGGCGCGCGGTAATACTCTCCGGCTCGGAGCGGTCCGTATTCGAGGACGCCGCGTGGCTCGACAACCAATTCTCCTTCGTGCGAAACGCAATGGAAAAAGGCGTCCCGTTGTTGGGCGTATGTTTCGGCCACCAGCTGATGTTCCGCGCCTTGTACGGCAAGGGCGTGTTGGCCCGGCGCGCGGTCCCGGAGGTCGGTTGGCCTACGGTGGAGCTAAAGGCCCACGAGGTATTCGCCGGCGTGCCGTCGGCTATCCGGCCTTATAATTTCCATTTCGACGAAGTGGTCGACGTCCCCGAGGCCTGGCGCGTTCTGGCTTCCTCGGAAAGTTGCCGGGTCCACGCCGTATGCCACGGCGAGCTGCCGGCGGTCGGCCTCCAATTCCATCCCGAAGTTACGATGGAAGAGGCGGTCTCGAGTATATCGCGGGCCGGCCCTTTGCTCGCCAGCTACGGCGTAGACGCGGCGTCGATAACCGGCGCCTCGAGCCGGGGCGGGCGGCATTACCCGGAAATAATCCGCGATTTCGTCGCGTCGTACGCCCCGTAGCCGCGCCGAAATGACTTGACGTTCCCGTATGCAATTATTAAAATCGTTGTTGACGTAAATTTAAGGAGTGGGCGAATATGAAGAAGGCGTATTTAGTTGCGGTGGTGGTCGGCGCGTTCCTGGTAGGCTATTTCGTGGGTTGTGGCGACGAGGTCTATAGCTCGAGCATACAGCGCATCGTCTACGAGGTTTCTGAAGCTAACGTTACGGGCGCCGGCGGTTACATCGACGTACCGGCGCTGCACGTGGGCAAGGTTGGTGAGACCAGCGCGGGTGAAATGGCTTCGGTCATCGTTTACGGCAACGGTCGCGGTCCAAGCAACCAATGGAAGATGCTGGCAAGCACCGTATTGCACGAAGGCCGGGTATGGATTGAACATCGAGAATACCAATCTTATTACTACCGCGTCGTGGTCATTTACTAGCATTTAACGTCGCAGGACTCGCGGCCGTCTACGGCCCGTTAAACGAAAGAAGGAGAACATGGTTAATAGGTTCCTCGCGACCGGCATCGGCGTGGCGCTCGTCGCCTCGGCGGCATTCGCCGATTGGCCTTGCGCTGCCGAGAATACGACCGTTTATAGGATAGACGCCGCGGAGAAGGCGGGACGGCTTAACCGCGACGAAGCGCTGATGTACAAGTTCATGGCGCTGTACGAGTGTTACCGGGAAGAACTGCCGGCGGCGTACCGCGGCGAGTGGTACGCGCCTAAGCCGTGGTCCTGCGGGACGCCCGTCGTTATGGAGATATGGCGGCGCTGGCCGCAGATGGACCCGGCTGTCAAAGTTAAGCTGCGCGAAGTTTGTGGTTTAGGAAAGGACCAGAACGACTTATTTCGACGGTACCGGAGGTGTATGTGGGGCGACTCCGGTTACGGCGGCGTTACGGTCTACACTTACGATACCCCCGAGGGTAATTTCAAACTCCACTACGTCTTAGAGGGGCCCAACAAACTTAATGACCCGTCGGACCTCAACGAAAACGGCATTCCCGACTGCGTCGAGAAATTAGGTGTCGACTTCGAGAAGGCTTTCGGGCAGTACAGCCTGGACAAGTGGTATTACCATCCCGACCCGGAAGACCAGAAATACTTCCCGCTCAAGGACCGCTACGCGGAGCTGGAGTGGCCGAGCGAAGGGACCGACTTCGGCGGCGACGACCGCTGGGACGCGTACCTGGGCCAGCTTGGCGGCGGCGTGGGCGGCGTCGCGTTCGGCGACCAGTCTTTCCCGGGGACGTACCGCGACGACTTCTCAGGCTACATGAATATGCGTAATAGCTACTCCGCGCCGCCGGGCGGCGGCTTCGGTGAGCCCGTCATCTCGGCGCACGAGTTCATGCACGTTACGCAGTTCATGATCGACGTCGCGACGCCCAGTTGGTACCTCGAGGCCTCAGCCATGTGGGCCGAGGACGAGGTTTATCCCAACGCCGGCGACCCCCGCGGCCGAATGAACACTTTTCTCGCCAACACGCTCAGGTCTCTCGACAATACCGGCGACGGCGGCTACATCGCCTGCATCATCAACTTCTTCCTGCGGGATTATTGTTGGCGTGGTTGGCGGCCGCCGCAGTGGAAACGTATCGAGGGCGACCTCACGCCCCGCGAGGTTTGGCGCGCGCTCGCCAAAGGCGACGAGTGGTATACCGACGAAGCGATAGTCAACCGAGGCCCGATAGACTCGATAGATTACATAGTGCGTCACTACAACCCGGGTCGCAGCTACGTACCGGGCGACGCTTTCAAGGAAACGTTCGAGACGTGGACCAACTGGAACTGGTTCACCGGCAACCGCGACGACGGCAAACACTACCGCTGGCAATACAACGACGTAGGTTTGCAAAACCAATGGAGTCGTTCTGAACTTCCCTTGAATAAATACGAGCCTCCCTCGACTTATTGGATGAATCACCAAGGCCACGGGTTTTACTATTTCGCCGGCACGCCCGGCTGGCGCGCGGCCATCTTCACCTTCGAAGGCGACCCTGCGAACGTCGAACAATCGAAAGATTGGGGCGGCTCGCTCCTGGTTACTAAAAACGGGAAGACCTGGACCGATTTGGAAGGGACCGCCGGGATAGGCTCGGCGATGTTCTCGCCCGGCGACAGGGGTATAATCCAGGTACGCGACCCCGGCCAGTACCAGGCGCTGGTCATGATAATTAATAACGTGTCGGATACCGGGAGCGCGTTACGGTTCAACTACTCCGTGTTCGGCACCGACGACGTTAGACCCCCCGGCGTAGCCGTGGGTGTAGCGAGGCCGCAGGCTAACCCCGATTATATCGAATTGTTGGTCGGCGCGGACGAGGACCTCTTCGGGGCGCCCGAAGCCGGGGTATTCTTCACTCCCCGCGGAGGCGAGGAGCGCGCCGGGTCGGTGACGATGGCCGGGACTAAGAAGAGTTTTATCGGTACGTTCGTTATGCGACCCGCCGAAAACGGTTCCGTTCGGTTCGATTGGCGTGTCGCCGACGAAGCGGGTAACATCGTGTCGGGCAAGAAATATTTCAACGCCGGCTTCCTGACGGCGCGCGGCGGCACGGTGGGCGGCGAACGGGCGTCCCTCAAGTTGCCCGCCGGCGCTTTGATCGGGCCGACGTTGTTCTCGATCGTCCCGGTATCCGAGGAGCCGACCGTCGCCACGGCGGCCGC
>JAUWLW010000057.1 GCA_030613505.1 Candidatus Zixiibacteriota bacterium | reverse complement strand
ACGGCCGGGTGCAGGTAAAATTAATCCGATAAGAAATCGTACGCCACAAAAATGATCGGGAGGTAACGGGATGGGCAAGATAACGGTTATCGCGGTATTGAGCGTAGTTATGCTCGCGGCGACGACGTTCGCGCTCGACGTAGGCGTCGGCGGCTCCTACGCGCCGGGCTACGTCGCCGGCGGCGCGAGCATTAACAACGGTGTAGACCGGGGTGGCTTTAAAGGCCGCATCTCCTTGGGCATCTACGAAGACTTCAACCTGGCCATTGGGTTCGGTTATAACGAATTCGTATACCGTAGGTACCTCCTCTGGACGGAAGAGCAACCCGCGGTAGAATCTATACCCATGGTCATTTTGACGCTCGGTGCTGACTACGCCTTCCCAACCGGGCCCTTTCGGCCTTTCGTCGGCGGCGGCGCCGCGATCGCCCGGGAGTCCGCGGAAGCTCGTGGCTATACCGCAATCGATTGGTACGGCGGCCTATACGTCGAGGGCGGCGCGCGCTACTTCGTAGTTAACAGCTTTGCGCTGGAGGCCGGGCCGCGCTACACGCACCTCTTCGACGAGCCGGTCGTTTATTACAAAGACTACAACGTTCGCGGTTTCGTCAGGTCCGAGCACCGGAGCCAGTTAATAGAGCTGCTGGTAGGTGTTAACTACTACTTCTAAGCCGCAATCCCTGCACCGGAACTAAAGCGGCCCGCGAGGGCCGCTTTTTCTTCAAACGGCCTTGCGAGGAAAAAACCTCTAAATATTGCGCATTCGGGCGGTTAGGGCGGGCGATGTTAATTAGTTTATTTAAAAAAGCTTGACAAACGAATGTTTCATTTCTATACTGTTATGCAGGGAAACGGGCCCATAGCTCAGCTGGATAGAGCCACCGGCTCATAACCGGTCGGTCCCAGGTTCGAATCCTGGTGGGCCCATAACGAAAACCGCGCACGAGCGGCCGTACCTGTGAGGTGAGGATGCGCTCGGTAACGAGTATTGTCGTCTTTTTCGCCGCCGCCCTCGCGGCCTTTGGGCAAGAGCCCCCCGCGACGACGGCACCCACGCCCGCCCCCGCCCCTACGTCGGCGCCACCGGCCAAGGCCGTGGACTACCCGGCCTTCGCCGGCGGCACCCACGTCGAGTTCTTCGCCGAACAGAACAAATATCGCGCCTACCTGGCCAATCCCGCCGATTTCATTCTCTTCGACGAGACGTTCATAGCGGGCGACGTCGGCGGCGACCTGAGCTTCGGCGGCTTCAGCTACTCGAAGAACAAGGGGACCTCCGGCCCCGGGCCGACGGAGCCCGACAAGAGGGCGGGCCTCGACGTCGGCTACACCGCGGGCCTGGGCGTCATGGCGCTGGGCGCGTATCGCTTCGGCCCCTGGATGGCGGGCGGCTCGTTCGAGTTCAACCGCGACGCGGCGTCGCTGGGATACAACGGCGCCGGCATGACGTTGGACTCGTTCTTCACCACCGACGACGGCTGGATCGACGTCGACGTCGTGAGCCAGCGTTACGGCATTACGGCCGTGGGCGCCGCGGCGCTCGAGCCCCACTTCGCCGGCGTCTCGTTCTCGTTTAAACCCGAGAGGTTGGAGGGCGAATACGACTTCGAGTACCTGCCGGCGCCCGGCGAAACCGGGACGCATCGCTTCGACACGCTGTGGGGCCGGCGGGAGCTCAAGGAGTATCGCGTCAAGGGCGGTTATTCGTTCAAACCGGGCGGCGCGTACGACGTCGGCGGCGCCTTCGGCGTGCGGGTCCTGCGCAGCACGTTAAATTGGCGCGACGAGAGCGTCGAGGAAGAACCCTCGGGTATCGTGAACAAAGGTTCCACCGGCGACGTCGACCTCAAAGGTGTGGGCGTCACGATAGAGGGCGGCGGCCGGTACAAGCTCCTGGACAACCTGCGCGCGGGCGGGATGCTCGAGCTGCAGTTCATACCCGGCATTAGGGTCGACCGGCGCGGCGAGCGTTGGGACCTCGTCGGCCCGTTCGGCGAGCGCACGACCCAGGATTACCGCCTGGCCGATGCCGGCGAGCGGCACGTCAAGTTCGGCGGCGGCCTCGCTTTCTACCCGGACGAAAAAACCACGTTGGCCTTCGACTACGGCTACGACCGTTTGACTATATCGGCCGACGTCTACGACGACGACAGCGTCGAGGTCGACGAGCTCCAGCTCTCCGCCTACCATACCTTCACGCGGCTCGGCGCCGAACGTTGGGTCATCGACAACCTGGCGGCTAAAATCGGGTGGGAACAAAACCTCTTCGGTTACCCGCGCAACGTCTTCTTCGGCGGCCTGACGTACAAATTCGACGACGATTGGTTGATAAATTACGATTATCGAGGGAGCCAGCTGACGGTAAACAACCTATCGCTGTTCGTGCCTTTCGAGGATATCGTTAAACCGGCCAGTCACCGGTTTATGATAACGCGGTACTTTTAGGGCGCGACGGGGGTCATCGGCGATAAAGGAGTTATCATGAAGAGGGTAGTATTTATAACGGCAATCGTAGCCGCGATTTTGACGGCCTGCGGCGGGGACGAAGGCCCGGTGGGCTCGCGCGGCGTCCAATATTGGGACATCGCGTGGTCGTCGCCGGACACGGTCCTCACCGACATAGAAATGCTGAGCGAGAAATCGGGCTGGGCCTGCGGCTACCGGTACAACGAGATGACCGGGGCGACCGACGCGCTCATCTTCCGGTACGACGGCACGAACTGGGAAGTGGCGCTGTTCCTGGCGGGCGACCTGGGGGCCAAGCTAACCGCCATCGATTTCCAGGGCGAAAAGAACGGCTGGGCCCTCGGCAACCGCGAGAGCGGAAACATCCCCGGTCCGGCGGTCTTCCGCTACGACGGCGAGACGTGGAACGAAGTTCCCACCGAAGGCCTTAACGGCGGCTCTATGAGGCTATTGGCCGTAGTGGGAGACAACAACGTCTGGGCCTCGGACGGCGTCAGCGCTTTCCATTTCGACGGCGGTTGGTGGTCGTATTACCCGCTGTCCGAGGGCGGCGAAGTGGATACCTGGGTTTTTCCCAACGCCGAGGCCGGCTGGGCGGTTTGCTACGAAACCGGCTACTGCTACAGCTGGAAGTCGGAAATGGGGGGCTGGACGCTCGAGCCGCACCCCCTCTACGACGCCACCGCCTTCTACTTCAAGGCCGACGGTTCGGGCCTCTACGCCGATTACGTGATTATCCCGCCGGTAACCGAACGCACGAACATCTATCGCCGCCTACCCGGCGAGCAACCGAGTTATGAAAGGATCTACGCCACCGACCAACGGCGCCGCCTTACGGCTTGCGACTTCTTAGCGCCCGACTATTTCTTCTTCGCGGGGCCGAACGCGGCTTTCGAGATCAAGGGCGACGACGTGAACGTGCTGGGGTACGTGCCCTCGAGCGAGCTCGGCGACGTACGCGCCGTAAGCATCGCCGCCGAACGCGACGTATGGGGCGTAATGGGAAAGAGCCTGAACGCCGGGCCGTCGTTCATCGTTCACAAGAAATAGCAACCGATCCTTTTTCGCGACAAAAAGGCCGGCGTCCAACGCGCCGGCCTTCGCCGTTGAGCCGTTGAGCCCCCCGAAGCTCACTGCCCCTTCAGAAGCCCGTCGTAAATCGCTCGCGCCTGCGCGGCGTCGCGCGCGCCGTATACGAGGGCGCGGCCGTCGCGGAATATTACCGCCGAGACGTCGACGTCGTTCACAAAGAGAAGGTCGCCCGTTCTCTTGACGACCCGGCCGCGGGACAGGCGCTCGGCTACCTCCTCCAGCTCGAAGGCGGCGCCTCCGCCGAAGACCTCGAACGCGTCGCCGCCGCAACACCGGCTCACGTACGCGGCGACGACCGCGTCCAGGAACTCGAACTCCCGCCGGCGACAGGCGGGGCAGTCGTCGCCGCGCTTAACGTCGACGGTAGTAACGTAGCCGGGGTCCACGACGCGGCTCAACCGACCCGCCACGGCCGCGCCCTCGCCCCGCAAGAGGGCGAACGTCAGCGCGGCACCCAAAGCCGCCGTCGCGGCCACTGTCGCCGGCGACACGCCCGTCCGCGCGCACGAGCCCGCGTCGTCCAGCGCCGCGGGCGGCGCCAACAGGCAACGCAGGCACGGCCCCGCGCCCGGTACGACGGCCATGACGGCGCCCAGGACTCCCTCCGCGCCCTGGTAGACCAGCGGCACGCCCGCCTTAACCGCGACGTCGTTGAGCAAAAAGCGCAACCGGTAATTATCCGAGCCGTCCACCAGGACGTCCAGGCCGTCGGCGAGTCGGGATATATTATCGGCGTTGGCGAAGGCGACTACGGCCTCGGCCCGGACGTCGCCGTTGATGTCGGCGATGCGGCGCGCGGCCGCTTCCGCCTTGGGTATGAGTTCCGCGGCGTCGCGTTCGTCGTAGAGCTGCGTTCGGTGCAGGTCCAGCACGTCGACGACGTCGCGGTCGACCAGGCGAAGGTGCCCGACGCCCGCGCGCGCCAGGATCTGGGCGTGGGCGGCGCCGGTGCCGCCGACGCCGAAGATGCCGACGCGGCCCGCGCGGACGCGGGCCTGCCCCTCCTTACCCCACAGGATTTCCTGGTAGCGATACTTAGCCGTTGGGCGGGTCATAGCTAGCGCGTACCCCGTGCGAGATGCCGCAAGAAACGCCGGCCCGAGCGCCACGTCCGCTTCAACTCGGCCGGGCTGGTGAGGACCTGCGCGAACTTGCGGGCGAGGTAACCGAACGATAAATAAAATTCGCGCCGGGCGCGGTCGCAGAACGCGACCAGCGCCGCCGCCGGGAGGTCGGGACGGTCGACGACGCAGTTGTGCTGGCCCTCGGGGGTAAGCCAATCGGCGAAACAGCTCGCGCTAAGGTAGTCGTGTTTCTCGGCCCAACGGTAGAGCGCCGTCCCGGGATAGGCCATCACCGGGAAGAACTGCGCCGTGTCCGGTTTGAGCTTTTTGGCGAAGGCAAGCGTCGCCTCCATCGTCTCGCGCGTCTCGCCCGGGTTGCCCACCATAAAGCAGCCGTGGATCATTATTCCGGCTCGAGCCGCGTCCGCGAAGAACGGTTCGATGCGGGCGCGGTCGATACTTTTTTTCATGCCGCCCAGCATCTCGTCGGAGCCGCTCTCTACCCCCACGCACAATAAGCGGCAGCCGGCCCGCTTCATAAGCTTAAGCGTCTCGAGGTCGAGGTCGCAGCGGGCGTTGGCGCTCCACTTAAGCTTAAGGCCGGCGGCGGCGATAGCCTCGCACAGCTCCCTGGTGCGCTCGTGGTCGACGGAGAACGTGTCGTCCTCGAACATCACCTCGCGGACGTCGGGCCAGGTCCGGCGGATGAAGCGCAACTCGTCCACCACGGCGGATACGGCTCTAGGCCGATAGGAGTGGCCGGAGAAGGTCTGGGGGTAGACGCAATAGATGCAGCGGTTGGGGCATCCCCGCGCCGAAAGTACGGTCACGATGGGATAGAGGCTGTGGGCGTAGAAGTAGTTGCGCACGTCGAGGAAGCGGGCGTAGGTCTCGGCGACGAAAGGCCACCGGTCGGGGTCCTCCGGCACGCGGTCGGGACCCGCGACGACGTCGCCGTCGCGCCGCCACGTTACGCCGGGTACCGCGGCCGGGTTCCCTCCCCCGGCCAGAACGTCGGCCAGCTCCAGAACGGTCCGCTCGTACTCGCCGCGCAGCACGCCGTCGAGCCACGGGTACTCGCGCAGCGTCTCCTCCGGAAGGGCGGACACGTGCGGTCCCACCAATACGACCTTCAGCTCCGGCCGCCGGTCTTTGAGAGCGCGCGCGACGCCGGCGTCGTTCGCGATGCTGGGGGTGCTGGTGTCGACGACGGCCAGCTCGGCGGCGACGGCGTCCACGACGCGCTCGAGCGTCCAGCGCTCGTCGGCGGGAGAGTCGACGAGGTCGACGTCGTGGCCGGCGGAAGCCGCGGCGCCGGCGGCGTAAGACAACCACATCGGGTAATAAATAGTCCCGCTTTTGGTTACCGCCGGACTCCGTTGTTCGCGGGAATATTTGGGTAAGAAGGGGGGATTTAAGAAAAGTATTTTCACCGTGGCCCCACCCCGGCAATCATTCCTCTACGACGCTGATGATGAACCGGCCGCAAGACTCGCACCGGTACAGCTTGCCGCCGGCGCGCAGCTCGGCCACGACTTTGGCCGGCACGTTCACGAAACAACCTTGGCACACGCCCTCGGCCGCGGCAGCGAACGCGTTCCCGCCGTAACGCTCGAACAGGCGTTTGTACTCGGCGCGGACGGCCTGCGACAAGGCCGGCAGCAACCGCTTGCGCTTCTCCTCCACCTCGATGAGTTGGACTTCCGCGTCTTTCAGGCGGGCTTTCGCCTCCTCGTTGGCGGCGGCGACGTCAGCCGTGAGTTGCTCCAGCGTGCGCCGTTTCTCGTCGACTTCGCGTTGCGTCCTCTCGACCTCGTCCAAAAGCTCGAGCAGTTTGTCCTCCATGAGCGAGATATCTTCCCGGGTGACGGCGATCTCGTGCTGCAGGCTCTGGTATTCCTTATTGGTCTTGACCGAGTCCAGCTGCGTCCGGTACTTCCCCAGTAGCTGCGTCTTATCGTCCACCTCCGCTTCGAGGCGTCGGCGCTCACGTTGCGCGATCTCGAAACCTCTCTGGAGTTTTTCGAGCTCGTCCCGCCGGGCGGCCAGGTCAACATCCCTTCCCTCGGCCTCGGTGGGCAGCGACGCCGCGAGCGCGTCGAGTTCTTTTTTACGGACGTCCAGTTCCGCCAGCGCCACTGACGCGTCGAAATCGCTCAGGCCTTCCATACGTTACGCCCTCAACTTAAAAGGTGCCGCAAGCGCAGCACGAGTTTGGGGTTTTTCAGCAAAGCCTTTAAGAAGGTGGCGAATATATCGGACGACTGTATCTTGCCCACTTCCAGCTTGTCGCGCAATATCTCGACCGTATCGTCGATCTCGCCGTCCTCCATCGCCAAAATCACGCGGCGGACTTTGTAATGCTGTTTGTACCGCCGGCCGTACGTATCCATCCATTCTTCCTGGTACCCCTCCAGCTCCCGCGCCAGGTTGCCGTTCCCCAGGCCCCGGCTAATGGCGCGCGCCGCGAACCGCCCCGCCGTCAGCGCCTGGCAGATCCCCTCGCCCGAGAACGGGTCCGATTGCCGGGCCGCGTCGCCGACGAGCGCGACGCAGTCGTTTCTTATTTTCGGCAGGGGCTTGCAGGCCGGGACCGCGCCGGATCGCACGGCGACGACCTTAGCGCCGGGAAAGCGCTTGGCGACGAAAGCATCGAGGTAGTGGAAGGGGCCGCGGCCCGCGGCCTCCGCGGGAGTAATGGCCACGCCGACGGCGTGCAGGCCGTCACCCTTCGGGAATACCCAGGCGTAGCCGCCGGGAGCGAAACACCGCCCCAGGAAGAAATGGACGTAGTCGGGGAACTCCTCGCGGGCGCCGGCCAATATATACTCGGCGCAGACGTCCACGTCGGCCGGCGATATCGCGGTAGCGAGGCCCGCCGTCCGGCCCACGACGGACTCGACGCCGTCCGCGCCCACCAGCGCGCGGCAGGAAACGGTCCGCCGCAACCGGCCTTCGCATACGACGTCGACCTCCGCGCCGCCGCCGGTAATCCGAACGTCGCGGCCTTCCGCGCCGAGCAGCGTCGTCGCGCCGGCCTCCGCGGCCCGGGCGAAAAGGCCGCGCTCGAACACCTCCCGGTCCAGTACGTACCCCACGTTCGGGTAATCCCGCCGGACGGTGATGCCGGAGGGCGAATGGCCCACGCCGCCGTTGACGACGGCGCTCACCCACTTCTCGTCCAGCTCGAGCAGCGACTCGAACTTCTTCCGAGGGACGCCCTCGCCGCAGCGCACCGGCTGGCCGGCCTCTCTCTTACGCTCGAGCAGCAGCGCCTTCACGCCGTCCCGCGCCAACGACAGCGCCGCCGCGGAGCCAGCCGGTCCGCCGCCCACGACGACCACGTCGTATTCCCGCGCGAGCACTTCTTCCGCGTACGAAGCCATACCGCTACAAAAAGACCTCCCAGTACGTTCCGACGAAATATACGAAAATTAAAAATTTAAACATCCTCGCCGTAGAACCCGCCAACAACGGGTCCGGTTCGGGGCGGCGGAGGTTTAGGATCGTATAGAATATCATAAGGCCGCCCACGGCGGCTACGAACGTCAGGTACCGGCGGGAGTATTCGCCGACCCAATACGGGACGATCGCAATCGCCGTCGCGGCGAGCGCGAACGCGCCCGCCACCCATACCGGGAAGCGCCCACCCGCAGCGGCTATGGTCTTCCGGCCCACCACCTCGTCGCCGTCTCGGTTCTCGACGTCCCGAAATACGCTCACCGACAACGCGACCAACCCGCCCACGGCCGCGGCCACCACCGGCGGGTCCGCAGCGCCGCCGAAAACAAACCATCCGCAGAATACCGGCAAGGCCACCACGCTCGCGGCGACGACGTTGCGGGCGAAGTACGCCTTATCGAAAAAATAATTGAACAATAATACAATCGCCGCCGTAAAGAACGCGGCGGCGAAGGTTCGTAGGCCGAGGTAAGCGGCCGCGGCCAGGCCGGCCGCGAGCAATATGATGCCCAACCACTTCGCCTCGCCCGGCCGAACCAGGCCGCGCGCGATGGGGTTGCGGGGGCTCGCCAATACCCGCGTGCGCCGGTGGTACCAATCGCCGTTGACGAAGGCGCCGGCTATGACCGTCGCGACGGCCGCCGCGGCTAACGCCACGACGAAGCGAAAAGCGCCGCCCCCGAGCCAAGCGCCCAGGCTCGCGCCGGCGAAAGCTACTCCCCAATCCGCGGGCCGCACTAAACGTATAAAGCCCAACGCCGCGGCGTTAGGGTCCCGTTTACGAACCATCTTCTCTCCGTGCGGCGCGACCCGGCGCGACAGCCACGGCCCTAACGACCCCGAGAGGACGACGCGAGCTTGGCCCGCGTATACAATATCCTGCGGATCGCCGTAAAATGCGTCAACGCCGCCAAAAGTATCAGCGCCGCCAAAGCGCCGTATCCCCCCACGAGGTAACCCAACGCGAGGAGGATAACCCGCTCCGGCCGCTCCATTATTCCGACCTTACACTCGTCTATCAAACTCTCGGCCCGGGCCTTGGTGTACGATACCAAGAGCGAGCCGGTTAAAACGAGGACGATGAGGACCGCCATAATCTTATCCCGGCCCGCGGCGTAAAAATAAACCAACCCCGTGAAGTAAGCGGCCTCGCTGTAACGGTCTACGACCGAATCCATGAACGCCCCGAACGGGCTGCCGCTTTCCCCCGCCCGCGCCACGGCGCCGTCGACCATGTCGGCGAAGCCGGCCGCCAGCACGAGCAGCGCGCCGGTGCGCAACCGGCCGAACGCGAACGCCACCCCCGCCCCCACGGCCAACGCCAAGCCGAGTAGCGTGAAAACGGTAGGGCTGACGCCGAGCCGGCCCATTAAACGGGCCGGCGGATATAATAATTTATCGCTTACCCGCCGGCCTAATTCGTGAAGCGCTCGCAATTTAGGTAGGTCTTAAGACTCACCGGCCTCCGCCGGCGCCTCGGACAATCGTTGAGCCTTCTCTATTTTATCCTGGATCAGGAAATTGGTCACCAGGCCGTACTCCGCCGGCGCGGCCAGGATGAAGTTCTCCACCCCCAGCGGCTTCAACACCGGGTCGCCCTTCGGGATGGCTTTCAAAACGTCCCGCACCTTGCCGCCCAACATCTTGTCGCCGCCCATTTGGACGAAGGCGAAGACCTCTACCGGCACCTTCTCGGAGTACGTTAAAACCTCGGTCCCTTTAAATGGTTTACGGTCGGGGAAGAGGTCGGCCGGCACGCAGCCGTACTCCACTTCCCCCGCGGCCACCGCGGCGACGACGCTCTCCGCCGTCCCGTCGGGGGACTCGCGGAGGTCGAAGTCGAGGTCGAGGTCGAGGCCGCTGCGGTCGAAGAACATCTTCTGCGACAGGTAGCCGTCGAGCGCGCTCTTCGACACTATCATAATCGAGCTTCCCTTTAACTCGGTGACCTCGCGGATCTTCACCGCCTCTCCCTCCTTGACGACAATGCACCCTTGGGCCATCGACCCCATACCGGGGTAATTGGGCTTGACGAGGACGATACACTGGTCGGCGACCTCGAAGTAGTCCAAGGGATTGGCGAAGACGAAGGCGGCCTTGCCCTCCGTAACCAACGACGCGAATTCCTCGCGCGACTTGGTGGGGCGGAACTCGAACCGCTGACCGACGTTCTCCTGAAGATAGGACGTGAGCGGCCCGAACTGCTTCGGCGCCCGCGCCGGGTCGAACGTCGGCCCGAGCAGCACGACGTTCGCTTCCGTCTCCGAAATGTCTTCGCCTCGCCGGCATGACAACGTCGCCGCGCATGCCGCCGCTAAAGCTACTACCGCGATGAAGGAAAGTACTCGTTTCATATCTCGCTCCCGGAATATTTAATTAACCCTTACTTGCCGTAGTTTACCAACCCGTTCACGAGGTGTCAAGGCCAAACTGTTTTCGACCCCCGCGGTACTCAAGGTACGACTAGGACGGCGCAGTCGGCGTCCTCGACGACGCGCCGGGTAACGCTCCCGACCGGATCGCGCCCCGTCCGGTAGCCGCTCCTCTTGCCCATAACGATGAGGTCCGCCTCCGCCTGGTTGGCTACGGTAATGATCTCGATGTGGGGACGACCTCTCTTCACGATCATCTCCGCGTCAACGCCCTCACGGGCGGCCAACTTACCTACCTGGGCCACCGCCTCGTCGGCGTTGATCTCGAGCTCGCGTTCCACCTTGCGCAGCTGCCGCGGCGACTGGCCGACGAAATCCGCCAGCACCGACGTATCTATTACCGAAATTACTATTGTTTTGGCGCCGTCTCTCTTGGCCAGGCCGAACGCTACCTCCACGGCGTGCGCCGAAAACGGCGTCCCGTCCGTGCTCACGACGACGGTATGGAAACCGCCTTCTTTCAGGAGATCTTCCGGCATATCAGTACGCCCGCGAGGCCAACTTTTCGCGCAAGCGCTCCTCCACCACGGGCGGCACGAAACACTCCACCGGCCCGCCCAACCGCGCGATCTCTTTCACCAGGCTCGAGTTCAGGTAAAAATATTTCTCCGACGGCAGCATGAGCACGGTGTTAATTTCGTCGGCGAGCTTGCGGTTGGCGGCCGCCATCTTGAACTCCTCTTCGAAGTCCGAAAGCGCCCGCAAACCGCGCACTATCACCTGCGCGCCGCGCTTCCGGGCGTATTCCACCGTCAGGCCTTCGAACCTGTCTACCTCGACTCCCGCCATATCGCCCGTAACGGCGCGCAACATCTCGAGCCGCTCGTCGACGTCGAACAGCGGCTCCTTGGTAGGGTTAACGGCCACCGCCATTATAAAGCGGTCGAATATACGCACGCATCTCTCCGCGATGTCGAGATGGCCGTACGTCACCGGGTCGAAGGTCCCCGGGTACAACGCCGCGGTCCCTTTAACCTCCATAGGCGACTGCTTCCGCCCCTAGCGTACGACCGCCACCCGCCGCGCCGCGGAACCGGCCGTAGACGTCAAGCGACAGACGTAAACGCCGGGCGGGACCGGCCGGCCGCGCGCGTCGACTAGGGACCAGGCCGCGGCATTTGCTCCGGCCCGGGCTCCCCGCACGACGGTGGCCACGCGCCGGCCGGCGATGTCATATACCGCGAGCTCGGCGCGCCGGTCGTCGTAAGGGATTGAGAAATTAAACGTTACGCACTCCCGGGCGGGGTTGGGCCGCGGCGCCGCGAAGGCGAACGACGCGACCTTCGCGCCCGCCCGGCCCTCCGCCGGGCCGAAGGTCCGGCTCGCGCCGGCGAGCAAGACGTACTCCAGCCAATAGCGGTGCGTCACGCCTTCCTGGGCCGATCCGTCAAGAAAACGCAGCGGCGGCCTACCGCTTACCGGCGCCGCGTTCAGTATTTCTTTTACGCCGTCCGTACGCTCGCGGTAGAGGTTGAACGTCCCCGACGACGCGCCCTCTTCGTAATCCCAGGCCAGGAGCACCGCCCCGGGCCGACCCTGGGCGCGGAAGTATCGCAGCTCGACGGGCGTGAAAAGCGACCGCGCCGCTTCGTAGACGTCGAGCCGGCCCGCGCCGTAGTCGTTGTCCTTCCCCTCCGGGCCCAGGTCCAACGCCGTCATCTGTAAAACCTCCGACAGCTCCGCCGGCGCAAGCTCGTCATCTATATCGAGCAGCAACGCGGCGCAACCCGCGGCGTGCGGCGCCGCCATCGACGTCCCGGACTTGCTGGTGTACCCGCTGTTGTCGTTGTGGAGGCAGGACTTTATCTGGTACCCCGGCGCGGCGACGTCCGGCTTCAGCAAACCCATCTCGCCGCTCTCGTACGGATAGTCCCACCAGGGGTCGATGGTCTCCCAGCTGCTCGGGCCCGCGCTCGAGAAGTATGCGTAGACGTCGTCCTGGGTCGTGGCGCCCACCGCCATCATCGACGCCAGGCCCCCCTCCAACTCCTGGTCGGGGTGCAGCCAGGGCGGCGGGCAGTTGCCCGGCGCCGAAACGTTCCACGGCAGCGGGTCGGTACCATGTATGGTACTCCGATAGTTCCCCGCCGACTTGAACTGAATGAATCCCGCGGCGAGCTGCATCTCGGAGCCGTAGCGCCACGTCGCGTAATCCGGATTGTGGTAGCGGCGCCACCCGAAAGAAAGCGTCCCCAGGTCCGCGCCCTGCTCGAGCGCGAACTGCCAGGCCTGCCACACGGTCGACTCGACGCCGCTTATTTTACATATCATAATGGTGGCTTCGGGCGCTACGCCGGCCTGCGTCCCGGCCGTGCCGTCGGAGGCCACGGTACCGCACACGTGGGTCCCGTGGCCGTTGTAGTCCATGGTCTCGTTGTTATTGTCGGCGAAATTCCAACCGTGTTTGGGGTATTCGGAGCCGCCGTCCCACATATGGTCGCGCAGGTCGAGGTGGTTGTAGTTGCAGCCGGTATCGAAGACGCAGACTGTAACGCCCTCACCCCGGTAGCCCGTCGCCCACACGTCGGGCGCGCGGACCTTGGCGACCCCCCAGGCTATCTCGTCGCGCGAGGCGCCGGCGGCCGCGACCTCCGCCTCCAGGACTTGCTCCAGCGGAATTTCTTCGTCCCAATCGACGCTGGCGACGTCGGCCCGGGCGGCCAGCCGGTACGCGGTATCGGCATCCACCCAGGTATTTATGCCGTTTACGAGCCACATAACGCGTACGGCGCGGGCGCGGCCGGCCCGCTCGGCGTCGGCCAGCAGCGCCAAAACGTCGCGCTGCGTACGGTCGGCATATCCCTTGAGCTCGCCTACGACGACGGCGCGGCGCTCGGCGCGCGTAAGGCCCGCCGTTACGGAAGTCATCCGCGACGGGTCGTACCGCTCCGCCATAATGACGTTGACGCGCGCCAGCTCGCCGGGGGCGAGGGTCTCGAGGTGCGCGGCCAGCTCCGGCGTCATACCGTCGAAGGCCCATGCCGAAACGACAGCGCCTAAGGCAACCGCTATAATCAAGGTCGGTCTCATAACATCCTCCGTTAACCCGGGCCCCGCTTACGGCCGACCCGTTCGCTTCAAATCATACTAAAAGACGCCGCGCTAAATAGCAAGGGAAAAAGGCTCCGCGAGACTCGGCGCGCCGCCGGGGCGGGAAGTCCGGGCGTAAAAAATTATAGGGGCTACCTCGGCGCATAAAAAAACCGCCGAACGCGGCGGCGGGGAAGTGGTTATCGGAACGGCGTCACCGTCCGGCGACGACCAATTTGCCGACCTTGCGCTGGCCTTCCCCCAAAACACGGTAGACGTAAATCCCCGGCGCGAGCGGCGCGCCGTCGCGCCCGGGCCGCCACACGAAACGCTCCACCCCCGCGGCGACGGCGACGGAAGCGACTTTCCGGCCGGCGACGTCGTAAACAGTCAAGGCCGCGGGGGCCGAGACGCCGTCAAACGTTATCCCGGCGGCCGAGCCGTACGCGAACGGGTTGGGATAGACGGCCCAAGGGCGCTTGCGCGGTTTTGTCCCCTCCGCTACCGCGTCTTCCCCCACACCGATATAGCCCGAGCGCGCGAGGTGCCCGGCGGTCGCGGCCGCGGCCTTCGCCACCCACGCCGCGAGGGCGAGGTTCAATTTATCCACCGTGTCTTCCGGCGTGTGATAGTAGGGGTAAACCGGGTCGGTATTGTAACCCGGGCCCCCCTCGAAAAGGCCGATGGACTCGTAATTGCTATCCCAAAAAGAGCAATGGTCGCCGGGGCCGCCGTAGAGGTGATAATCGAATATCAAACCGAGGCCGTAGAGCCTGCCGATCGCGGCCACGTAGTCGCCCAGCCACACCGAGCGGCCGTCCACCCTAACGACGACGTCGTCGCGCCGGCCCCGGTCCTCGTCGTACGCAACCATGTCCAATATGACCGCGGCGACGATATTTTCGTCCTTGGCCAAAGCTTCCTCGACGTAGGCGCGGCTGCCGATGTAGCTCTGCTCGCCGCCGCCGAAGAGGACGAGCCGCAGCGTTCGGTCGACGTCGAGGTTTCGGAAAGCCGCCGCGGCCGCGAGGACGCAGCTCACGCCGGAGGCGTTAGCGTCCGCGCCGGGCGCGCCGTCCGCCGGCCTGTCGGAGGCCGAGTCGTAATGGGCCCCCAGGAGAACGATCTCGTCGGGGGCCGCCGAGCCGCGGCTCTCCGCTATTACGTTCTCCCAATACATATCCAGCCGGCCGCGGATATTCTCGAAGGTCCGGCCGCCGTCGCGGGTTAAATACAACTCGCGGCCGAAGAGGTCGACCAACAGGCCGTGGTCGGCGTCGCCGAAAGCCGCGTTACCCCAAAAGACCTCCGGGGCGCCCGAAAGCGGCAGCCACGTCCCGCCGTAGTCGTCGGTTCTATATATTACGCCGTCGCCGGCGGCGTACCCGGTGGCGGCGTCGACGAAGCAAACAGCCGTCACGACGACCTGCGAGGGCATCCCGACGTACGACCAGTTCCGGCCGCCGTCGTCGGTATAGATGAGGCCCGGGCCGCCGTACGCCGCCCAGGCGACCTCGCCGTCAACGACCGCTAACGAACGCACGTCCGCCGGCGGAACCGGAAAATCCTGCGCCGCCCACGTCGCGCCGCCGTCCTCGGTCCGGAGGACGACGTTGTCCTCGTACCAGTTGGGGACGGCCCAACCCTTCTTGGCGTCGCCGAAGGCCAAGACGTGGGGGCAACCGTAGGGCGGCAACATTTGGACGGACCAGTTCGCGCCGCCGTCGACGGTATGGAAGACGCGGCTCGAGGCCCCGCCGCCACACGCCGCCCAGCCCACGTCGCGGTCGAGGAAGAATATCGCGCGTACGGCGTCGGAGGTCGACTTTTCGGCGCGGACGCTCTCCCACGTACTGCCGCCGTCCTCGGTCTTCACTATCGCGCCTTTGGCCGACGCCACGTACCCGACGGAGGCGTCGACGAAGTGGGCGTCGTAGACGTAGCCGGGCGCGGCCGGAACCTGGCGCCGCCACGTCGCGCCGCCGTCCGCCGAATTGTACAACGTGCTCCCCGCGGTCAACGCCCAGGCCGTTTTGCCGACGTCGCCCCAATATACCTTCTTGAGGTACGGGCCCTCGAACTCCTGCAGGCGCGTAAAATAGCCGAAGGCCGCCAAAGTTTGCCTTATATAATCGCGAGCCTCGTCGCACCCGGGCATATAAGAATACCGGCTCTTATAATTTTGCAGCGTTTGAATATAACCTTCGAGGGCGCCCGGCGTGATATCTTTTAACGCGGCGGCAATAACGGGGTCTTGGGACGTGGGGGGGGGCTCGCCGGCCAAGGCCGGCGCGAACGCGCCGCAAGCCAAATATAATAAACTGAGGGATTTAAGATACTTCAAAGCCATAACCCTACCCGGAGCGCGTCGCGGAGTATGTTAATTATAGCAGACTCAGCCGAAATGGCAAATCGTGGGCGAAAAAAATAGCCGCCGTACGGCTTAAAACGTGAAAACGCCGGCCCGCGTTAAGCAGGCCGGCAGGTAATTTAACCCGTTAGGTGCCTTTACTATTTCGCGACGACGATTTTGCCCGCCTTGCGTTGCTCCTGCCCGTCGACGCGGTAGAAGTAGACGCCTGGCGCGAGGGCCCCGTCGCCCGCTGCGGGCGTCCACACGCACTCGTCGCGGCCCGCGGCCACTTCCTCCCGCGCTACGCGGCGACCGGCGAGGTCGTATATCTCCACCGTCGCCGGCGACTTCAGGCCTACGAAGTTCACGCCGCCGGTGGATGTCGCGTAGCAATATGGGTTCGGGTAGACGGCGAAGGG
>JAUWLW010000004.1 GCA_030613505.1 Candidatus Zixiibacteriota bacterium | reverse complement strand
TCGCCGAGCCCAGGACGAGGTCGTTCTCAACCGCCAGAACCGCGTTGGCCACCGTCTGGGCCTCGACCCCCTGGCTCGCGTCGACGAGCAATACGGCGCCTTCGCACGCCGCGCGCGACCGCGAAACCTCGTACGTGAAGTCTACGTGGCCGGGCGTATCGATAATGTTGAACTTATATTCGTTGCCGTCCCCCGCCTGGAAGTGAAGGGTCACCGGGTGCATCTTAATCGTAATGCCGCGTTCGCGCTCGAGCGCCATGGCGTCGAGGAATTGCTCGCGCATTTGCCGCGGGTCGACCGCCGCGGTGAACTCGAGTATCCGGTCCATCAGCGTCGTCTTTCCGTGGTCAATATGCGCGACTATTGCGAAATTACGAACGAGCAGCTGACTTTTTACCTTCATAACTTACCTGTGCCCTGTAACAAAACGGACCCTCGTATTATATAGGTTTACGGCCTTAATTGCAATAGGGCAACGCGGCCCGGTTGACGCGAGCGGCGGGTACCGACGGAAAAGGGAAAAATTCCTCTTATTACGTGTTAGGCACTACAACATTTTCCAGTAATCCAAATCAGTGCAGGATTAAGTTATCTTAAGTAGTGGGCACCACAAAGCCCTTTTGAATCCAGGCTATTAATGGGCACTACGTGTAACGTTACAACTCATTGGCCTTTCCCGCTTATGACTTGGCCCAAGGTACGTAGGATTATTTTTAAGTCGAATAACAGGGACCAATTCTCGATATAGTACAAATCATACTCGACGCGGCGGGCTATGGACGTATTACCGCGGAGGCCGTTAACTTGCGCCCAGCCGGTCATACCGGACTTGACTTTGTGTCGCTCGACGTAGCGGGGGACGTCGGAGGCGAATTTTTCCACGAAGTAAGGCCGCTCGGGCCTCGGCCCCACGACCGACATGTCACCCTTAAGGACGTTCAGCAGTTGAGGAACCTCGTCGAGCGACGTGCGTCTCAGGAAGCGGCCGAAGAGGGTAACGCGTTCATCGTTGGCCTTGGCGAAAACGGGCCCCGTTTCCGCTTCGGCGTCTTGCCTCATCGACCGGAACTTTAAGAATTCGAACCTCCGGCCATCCTGGCCCACGCGTACCTGCCGGTAGAGGACGGGCCCGGGAGAAGTCAACTTGATGATCAGGACGATCAACGCCCACGCCGGAGCAAATACGGCGAGCAATAAAGCGGCGGCCCCAACGTCCATGGCGCGTTTTGTAAACCGATTGAAGCCGGTAAGGCGGAACTGCCTTAAGGCGAAGACCGGCACCCCGAGCGCTTCGTCGGCGTAAACCTTCGACGCCATGAGCTCGAGCGTCGACGGTAACATTCTAACCTCGACGCCCTTGATGTCACACTCCAACACGAGGTCCAACAAAACCTGGTCGGGGACGTCGCCGCCGAAAAACACCGCCGCGACTTTCTCACACGCGACGACGTCGAAGAAATCCTCCAAGTCGCCTAAAACCTTACACCCCTCTTCCGTCTCGCCGCCGCCCGCCCCTATCACCCCCACGAGGTAATAATCGCTGGCGGGGCCGTTTAGCAACCGTCGGCAGAGCTCTTTCGCCGCTACGGACGTTCCCACGACCAACGTCCGCTTCGCCCCGACGCCCCTCTTTAAAAGGTACCCGCGTACGTAAACCGCCACGGCACGCACCACGCATAATCCCATAAAAGCAAAAACCGCGGCGACAACCAATACCAACCGCGAGTAAGAAAACCCGCGGTATATAAAACCGACGGCGCCCAGGAAAACCGACCCCAACAGAACGCCGCCCAACAACGCGAAAATAGTGTCCCATCCGAAATTGCGGGCGCGTCGGTCGTAAAGGCCGAGTGCTTTCAGTATCGTCAACCAAAGTACTACCACCACCGGCAACGGATACAAGTACGGCTCGAAAGGCGGCCGACCTATACCGGGGAACATCGGCAACAGATCGAACCTGAAGAAGTAGGCACCGGCGAAAGCAACGATTATCACCAGCGCATCCAACAGGGCCAATATAAAAACGAACGCCAAGAGCTCTCCTCTACGGCTTGTACAGCGGCTTCGGCGCCAGTATTACTTCTCTCTTCTCGAGCCGGTCAACCTCTCGGCAGAATTTAACGAACTTTTTATAGTCGCCGGGCGATATGTCACCTTGGTCGACAAACAGCCGGCGCTTTATGGTCAACGTATCTCCTTCGAACCCCAATTCGAGCGCGTACTCGGCCTTAGGCCCTCGCAAAGATTCGTCGCCGGGCATCCACCGAACTTCGTACCCGCGCGGAATTTCCACGCGGACGTCGTCTATCCACGCCTCCGGCCTCTCGATGCGGAGAGGGTATCGCCTTTTTTCGGCGCTTATAAAAACCTTGGCCAAAGTGAGTTCGTACGGCACGACGCGTACCGCCAATTCGTCTCCCCGCACACGCGCGAAATTGGGGACGCGCCCCTCGAAGTTCAACGCAAACTCCCCGGTCAGATCGTACAGGTTATCGAAGCTGTAACCATCAATGGTCGCCGCGGCGAAGATTTGCGACAGGCTCACCTCTACGTTGGCCTCTTGGTCTTCGGGATTGGTAAAGCTCTCGCGGTACGCGCCGCGCAGGCCGCGGTACACCCGCCGCCCCTTGAACTTCGCGCCGCCGCTCCAGTCGAGCTCGAGGTCTAAATCGAGCGCGATGCTATCCTTTTCAAACGGCGCCGTCGGAACCCGTCCTATCTCGAAACTCGCGTCGTCGACTATGAGCGCCGGTTTGCCGTAGGCCGCGGTCCACACGTCGCCGAACGCGAACGTGTCCAGCAGCGGGTCGGCGTACTTACCCTCAGGCCCGAGCGTCGGGAAATATACCAAAACCGTATCGAAAATCTCCGGCGTTACGACGTCCCACTCGTTTTTCGAACCTCCCGTTCCCACCAACGCCAATTTCGCGGGGATGCCGAGTTCGCGGCACAACGCCACGATGAGCACCGCCCGGTCGACGGTACGGCCGCGGCCGCGGAAAGCTGTGAGGCGCGCCGGAGCGGGGTAGTATACGCTACCGCCCGAGCTCTCGACCTCACGCAATGCGAAGTAATACACCGCGGCCGCCCGGGCGGCGTCCCCTTCGGGCAATTCCACCGCTTCCAGGCGCTTTCGCAAAAAATCGTCGACGCCGAACTTCCCGAACAACTCTCCCCGATACCATTCCGCCAACGTCTCGACGTCCGGCATCGTCGTAACGCGGACGTAGGGCGCGTACGCGTCCCTGGCCGGCATCATCGGTTCCTCGACTATCGCCGGAACGTTGCGCCGTTGGAATATGTACGCCGTGCGGCCGTCGCCGCGAACGCGCTTCGCCTTCAGCCGTTGGTTTCCCGTTTCGAATTCCAAACGGTCGTCGGCCGGGAAATCGTCGTCGACGACGACAGCGAAGCGGGTCGATAACAGCTCCTCGCCCGATTCCGCCATATAGAACGGCTGGGAATAATATTGCAGGAGGTTGAAGATCATCCGCTTATTGATATTTAGGTCGTACGCTACCTCCAAAACCGCGCCGGGGACGACCCGCTCCATAGATATGATCTTATAACCGCTCGAATCCTTGATCGAAACCGCATCGACGACGTCGCCCGAGGCCGCGTAGGTTCGCGCCTGGACGATCTCGGTCCCCGCGCCGGACATAATCGTTATCTCGCCCCAGCGCTCCCGCCCGGCGTCGCTCATAATCTCAATAAGGTTATAGTTGGATTCCCGGAACGTAAAATCGTCGTTTAAATAGACGACCGACTGGTCGAGGAGCATAACCGCGTCCGCGTGCGCGTAATCGCTCCCCTTCAGCTCCTTCTTCAACAAATCGCCGACGTCGACGGAAAGCGCCGCCGTGACGGCGTCGGCGGGGAGAGCTCCCTCGCGCTCCAAATAATACCTCGTACGGTAGTCGCTTACGTCTAAAGCCAGCGAATCCCGCAAGACGCCGAAACCCTCTTCGCGGGCGCCCAGGCCGCATAGATAGTAACCCCACTGCCGCCTTATCTCCGCCGACCGCGGCAGCGCCGCGGCCCCTCTCGCGAACCACTCCACAGCGGCACCTTCGTCGCCGCGCCTCGCCACCAGGTCCGCCATCCCGAGATACGCGTCCTCGTCGTACGGGTCGAAGGCGAGGATCTCGAGGTACTGTTCCGCCGCTTTCTCAGGTTGGCCAAGGAAAAGGTACGCTTCCGCCAGCGCCGAACGGACGTACGCGTCGTCGGCCTTGGCCACGACGTACCTCTCGTAGTACTCGACCCCGCGCGCCGTATTGTCGTTGTCGTAATAAAAATCGGCCAGTTGCAACAACGCTCGGTGGGCGTCCGGGTTGAGGCTCAACGCTCTCTCGCCCTGGCGGAGGAGCTCCGCGTCCCAACCTTCGCGCACAGCTATATCGGCCAGGCCGCATACAGAAGACACGTACCCCGGCTCCGCCCCCAACGTCTCCCGGTAATAATCCACCGCTTCGTCTCTTTTTCCCTCGTACGATGCGAATACGGCTAGCTCTTCGGTAGCGACGACGCAGGCCGGGTCTTCGGCCCGGGCGCGCCTTAGCTGGGACTTGGCGTCCGCCAGATTGTACTCGCCGCCCGCCAAAATGCGGCCGTACGCGCCAACGACGTAGAAGAACGCGCAAGACGGCGCCGCGGCCAAGGCGTCGTCGACTTCGTTTACGCCCTCCTTGTACGCGCTAACGGCGAACTCGTCCAGCGCGAGGTAGAACTGGGCCAAAGTCCCGCCCGGCGCCTGCGTCGGTTTATCCTCCAAAGGCAGCGCCGGTACGCCGCTCCCGGCGAGGTCCTCGCCCTCGGGCGTTACCGCGACCGGCGCCAGGTCCGACGCACGCAAAAACCTCGCTTTAAAAGCCCATTCGCCGTCGGTATTGAAAATCGGGTCGTTGTTCTTGAGGGTTTTGACCAGCAGCCGCTGACGGCCGCCGACGGTCTTAAACTCGCCGCGGTGGAGTGAGCGGCTCGGGCCGTTAGCCGGATGATTCGATAGCACCTCCACGCCGCCCAGGAAGGCCCGGAACCAATCGTCGCCCTGGACTTCCAACCGATACTCCCCCGCCGGGAGGTCGAAAACAACCGTAGCGTACGCGACGCCCAAGTTGAAACCCAGCATTCCCTCCACGTCAACCAGGCCGAAACGCCCCTCCACGCGGCGCCAAGCCGCCTCGCCCAACGTGACGGGCGGCGCCGACGTTAAACCCTCCTCGGGCTTAAACCGATAGTCAATGTCTGCCAGGCCGTACTTATTGAATATGCCGCACAGCGCGAATTCGTCGATGTAACCGCGCTCACGCGCCAGCGCAGCCGCATCTTCCCACCGACCGAACTGTAGAAGGAGCGCTTCCGCGGTACGCTCGGCAGCGTCACGCGTGGCCTGCGGGCAACCCGGCCGCGCCGCAAGCTCGAGTAAGAAATCGGGCGTTTCATCGTACGTGGGGACGATGCCGTCAAAAAACCTCAACGTCGAGACCAACGCCACGGCGGCGTCGCCGTCGGGATAAATGTCGAGGTACCTACGCCGATGGGCGAAAGCCTCGTCTATCCGACCCTGCGTGAAATCGAGCCAGGCAGCCCCCTCCAGCGCCGCGGCGTCATCCGCGTCGGCCGCCAGCGCCCGCGCGAAAAACCGGCGGGCTTGCGCTTCGTCGCCGACGTAAACCATAGCCAGCCACCCGGCCCGGGCCCACTGTCCCGCGGCGCTCGCCGCCGCCAGCGCCGCAGGCGCGTCGGCCGCGTCGGCAACGCCCAGGAACTCGTCCGAGACGCCGACGGCCGGCACCGCGACCAATATACACGTACAAATTAAAGCTATCCTCAAGGTAATTCTCGCTTTGAACTCACCCAACGTATATTAACGCTTTTTATTGAATACGAATATTACGATATACTTTTTTTCGTGGCAAGCGAAACCGAAGTGGCGCCAAAATAGCCCGCGGCCGGCCGATACAACGGCCGTCAATGCCGCTTGTGGGGAGCCTCGAATACCGACTGTTCCTTGGCGATTTCCAGGATCGCGTCGCGGCTCTCGCCGCGGGCGACGTGCCGCGCGGCCAACAAACCCATTTTAATCGAATGGTCCATATTATTGTAGCGGAAAAGGCCGCCCCGTCCCACCGTCAATAAGTTCTCCATGGGCCATACGAATTCTAAAACGGCCTTAAGCTTTTTCCTGTAGTCGAGGTCGTATACGGGGTACGAGTATTCGCTAAACGAGCTCCCGTACGCGTCGACGTCGGCCGCTACGTCGAGGCCGACTGCCGCCAGGTCGGCGAGGCAAACCTCCATTACCTCCTCGTCGGACATGCGCCACTTCTCGTCGCCGGCGTCGCACGATATCTCGAGCTCCAAAGCCGACTTACCCGGCGGGCAAAGCGACGGCGACCAGTTGCGTAAATCCTGGATGCGGAAGAAGAAATACTCCGGCTCGGGGACGTAGACCCAAGTGTTATCCGTCAAGGCCGGGCGACTTACCACCAAATTTAAAAACCTCAGGCCGCGAAAAGCCATGGCGCGCGCGGCGGCCGTAACGTCGCCCCCGCCGGAGGGACGGATCATCTCCGCCAGCCGCGGCAACGGCGCCGTCGACACGACGAAGTCGGCGCTCTCGAAGCCGTCGCGGCCGTTTTGTCGGAAGGCGACGCCGACGACACTACCGCCCTCCCGCCGCACCTCGTAAACGTCGGCGTCCAACCGGATCTCGGCGCCCGCGGCCCGGGCACGCTCGGCCAACTTCTCGTACATCCGCCCGATGCCGCCGGTCGGGTAATGAAACTCGGTCGCGTACGTCTTCGGCTTTTCCTGCTTTATCTTCAACAATAATAAAAATACGTCCCACAGGTTCAAGAGGGAAATCCGCTGCGCGGCCCAATCCGCAGATATCTCCGACGGCGGCCGGCCCCAAAGTTTCCGGGTGTAGGGACCGAAGTAGATTTCGTAAAGCGTCCGACCGAAACGATTCACTACCCAATCTTTGAAGGAGACGTCGGCTCGAGGCGCCACCTTCTGCCGCACCTCGGCCCAAAGGTAATCAACCCCCGCCCGGATGGCCGTCAACGGGTTCATCCGAAAGAGCAGGTTCTTGAAATCCAGCGGGTACGCGAAATCCTTGCCCCAAAGGCGGATGGTACTTTTTCGGCGCCTCAGCTCGAGGCCGTCGCCCATCAGCTCGAAGACGTAGTCCCGGACGTCCTCGTCCTTCGTAAAGAAGCGGTGTCCGCCGAGGTCGAAGGTCGCGCCGCCGAGCGAAACGGTCCGACACAAACCGCCGACGCGGTCCTGCGCCTCCAGCACCAGCACGTCGAGGCCCGCGGCCGCCAGACGGTCCGCACAGGCGAGCCCCGCAGGCCCGGCGCCTACGACGATAACGCTCGTGTTTTTCCTCAAATCCGCTACTGTGATTCTACCGGCCGGCCAACGTCGTTTATGTGGGAAAAATTACTTTATAACTCCGCGCAACGCGAACGCCACGACGCAGGCAATTCGGCTCAATGTAATAACGTGTAAAACCGCCGTCAACCGAAGCGCCGCGTCGCGACCCCTCGCCCGCGGTTTAAATTATACTCGTCGAGAAACTTAAACGGCTTACTCTGTCCCGCCGGCAGACCGTTCCTCGTAATAGGCGACGTCGACTTCGGCCTTCAACAACGTTATTTCGCCGTCCATTTCGGAAGGGGCGTATTCAGACATAAACTTCAACCCCGTCTTCTTCCCGCCGGGCGGCACCATCTCGTCGACCTTGAAGTCGTGGCTCTCCACTATTGCGTTCCCGGCGCCAACGAGCTTTACGTATAAAGTTCCCTTCCACGTGTAGTCGGAGCCGTTGACGGCGCTGACGGTCCATTCGTAACGGCCGTCGACTTCCCGCACTTCGTCAACGGTAACGACGTAACGGGCGGCCACCGCGGTCGAGACCAGGTCCGCGCCGGTGACGGGCTGCTTCGGCGGCGCGCCGCAGGCCAGTAAAATAAAACAGGCTATCACGGCCGCTACGAAAACGGAAAGCTTAGCCATCGCAGAACCTCCGGAATAGATACAAGGTTTAATATACGCCTAAAAGCGTCGCCGCGGCGGCCGGCACGCGTTCCCAGAAGCCGACACCCCCGACGACGTATTCCACGGGCGCATCTTTCGCGAGCTTGCCCTTCGAACGCGCGTAGTCGACGGCATCCTCAAGGCCGCCCAGTTCGTCGATAAGGCCGAGCTCCTTCGCCCGGGCGCCGGTATAAACGCGACCGCCGGCCAACTCCTCGAGCCGCGAAAGTTCCATACCTCGCGCCTCGGCGACGATGGCCATAAACCTCCTATATATATCCTGGGTCATTCCGGCTACCCACGCTTCTTCCTCTTCGGTCAGATGGCGGTGGTACGTGAGGGCGTCGACGTGCTCGTGCGATTTCACCGGAACGCGGGCGATGCCGTATTTCCGATAAAATTCCTCCAGCGCCGGCTTGGCGAAAGCCACGCCTATAGACCCCGTCAACGTCGCCGGCTCGGCGTAGACGTATTCCGCGCCGCAAGCGATAAAATACCCGCCTGACGCCGCCACGTCGCTCATCGAAGCGACGACCGGCTTACCGCTCTCACGACATTTTACGACTTCCTGGAAGATATTTTCGGAGGCCAGTGCCTCACCGCCGCCGGAGTCGACCCGCAATACTATCGCGCCCACGTCCGCGTCCTCGCGTGCTTTCCGCAATTGGCCTACGACGGTATCCTCGCCGATGGTCCGGCTGCCGGTTATAAACGAGCGTCCGCTCTTTCCCGATACGATGGACCCTTCGGCGATGATTACCCGCACCGACTTGGGCTTGCCCCATTCCCGCCGCCAGGGCCGACGCAGCGAAACGCTCGTCGTGGCAAGCTCCTCGCCACCGTCCTCGCGCGCGATCATTTCTTTGAAATCCTCGTACCGCGCGACCTCGTCGCATAGGCCGGCGTCGCGGCACGCCGCCGCGGTCAAGGGCGGCCCCTCGCAAAGCTCCCGCAATCGCTCCGCGGTCAATCCGCGGTCGGCGGCAACGTCCCGAAGAAATTGCCGATAACTGCCGTCGACGATCTCGCGGACTTCATCTTCCATCGCCGGCGTGGGGTCGTCGCCGATTATATGAAACGCGCCCTTATAATCGCCGGCCGTCAAATAATCCCACTCGACGCCGTAGCGTTCCGTCAGCTTGGTAACGCGCCACATAGTCATGTACGTCCCCACGCCGCCGAAGTAACCGCCAGGCGGCATAGCGACGACGTCGGCGGCCGACGCTATATAATATCCGGCAGGCCGGTTGACGTCTTCGATATAAGCGTATACCGCCTTACCCGCGCCGCGCACCTTCGTTATCTCCTCTCGGACTTCCTGGGTTAAAGCGCTGATGCCGGGGCCGAAACCGGTATCCACGTCGCGGACGCGGATTAATACACCCTTAATATTCCGATTATCGCGGGCGAGCTTAAGCCGGCGAACGAGGTCTCGGCCGCTCATACTCCGCCCGCCCAGGAGCGAAAAGCCGCGCTCGGTCTCCACCAGGTCGCCGGCGACCTCGAGCTCGGCGTAATGGTCGCGCGACGTGAAGACGGACCGCCGCCGCTCGACGTTGAATCGAGCGCTCGCGTTGTCGCTTATATATTCGCCCCCCTCGTCCAAACGCGCGCTGTAAGCGACGCCGCCGTACGCGAAGCCGACGCTAAGGCCGACGCCGAAATTCCGGTCGTCGTCTACCTCGGCCCCCACCGTCACACCGTCTAATATTTCGACGTCGACGCCGCCCCGGAAGCTTATCTCGTCCAGCGGGTCGCGCTCGCGCCAGCCTAAGTCGCAGCTCAACGTCAGGCGCTGCCACCCGGGCCTGACGCCCACCGCCGCGACGTACGTACGCCCTTCCACGCGACGTAAGAACCTCGGCTCATTTAAATTGCGGGCCGTGGCGCCGAACGAAAAGAAAGGGTGCGGACGAAGCAGCAAGCCAGCGTCGACGGTCCACGCGGACGTGAGGTACGGCTTCGACGCCGCGAGGCGGTTAAGGCCCGCCCCTACGCCGATCCAACGGTACACCGTCCCGCCGTACGTCCAGCTGAAGCGGCTGGCGCGGATGTTTTCGTCGCGCGCATACGACCAGTCGTAACCGAACCCGCCGAGCGAAGTGTCGAGGTAGCCGTAGAAATTTTCGGGGCCGAGCTTTTGCACGTACCGAGAAACGTAACCGTTAAAGCCGTGGTCCGCCGCCAGGCCGGCGGGATTCAGCGGAACGCTCGTGGCGTCGTCGGCGACCGCCGCCGAGCCGCCGGCGCCGAAGAAAGGCGGCTCCCAGTACGAATATACGTCGAACGCGCCCACCGCGGACGCGCACAAAATAGTTAACAAAGCCAACCCTGTCGACTTTCTCATACCGCTACCACCTTTCCAAAGAGGCCGATGGCGGTATAGTAGCTTAATATCACTTTTTCCGCAACCCGTTACATACCTCGCGCCGCGGCCGACGGCAAATCCATTTCCCTTGACTAAACCGCCGCCCGATAATATATTCACGTATATTTAACCTTCACCAGAGGCCGAGATGAATCGCGTCGTCGCTTCCAACCGCCGGGCCCGCTACGACTACGAAATATTGCAGACTTACGACGCCGGCCTCGTCCTCGCCGGCGCCGAAGTCAAGTCGTTGCGCGCGGGCCGGGCTTCGCTGGGCGACGCGTACGCAGCGCGGGAAGGCGACGAGTTATTTTTGTACAACCTCCACATCGCGCGGTACGACAAGAGCGGCGCGTACCCCCTCGACCCCCGGCGGCCGCGCAAACTGCTCCTCAGCCGCGCCGAAATAAACCGCATCGCCCGCGCGGTGGCGCAAAAGGGCGTAACCCTTATACCGTTAAAAATATATTTCTCAAGAGGTTACGCTAAAGTCGAGATCGGGCTCGCCCGGGGCAAGAGACAATATGATAAACGGGACAAAATCCGCGAAAAAGATGAAACCCAACTGGACCGGCGTCGCCGAGCGAAAAAAAATGGAACCCGTTAAAAGACAGATCTTTGAAGCTGGACGCTCGCGGCGTGTGATCGCCCTGGCGGCCGCGGCCGCGCTCGTCCCCGCCGCGGCCCACGCCGCCAACCGCGTTACCGGCCTGACGGTCCGGAACTACACCGACTACACCGCGGTTATCGTCAAACTTCAAAAGCCGTCGTTATTCAAAGTCAGCGCGACCAAAGACGGCCGGTTGGCGGTCGTTATCGAGAACTGCGCCGTCTCGCCGTCCGCCGCCAAGTTAGATAAACCGGTAGGCGTCGTGACAAAAATAACGTCGGCCACGGTCAAAGGTCGGGCGTACATCTACGTAACGCTCGGAAAAGGCGCTAAAAACTATGAGGGCAAGGCGCTCAAAACACCGCCCCAGATATTCTTCAAAATATATAAAAAACCGACGACGGCTAAACCGCCTGAGAAGCGGCCGGAACCGATAAAAGAGAAACCCGTCGTCGCCGCCAAGGGCGAATTCCCCACGTCGGCTAAAGAGATAAAACCGGACGCGACGCCGACGATAATCGACACCATATGTATCGACCCGGGCCACGGCGGCCGCTTCACCGGCGCCGAGGGGCCGGACGGCTCGCTCGAGAAGGACGTGAACCTAGATATCTCGCTCCGGCTCGCGCGCCTGCTGCGCGATAAGCTCGGCGTCCGCGTCGTCATGACCCGCATCGACGACAGCCACGTATATATGCGCGACCGCACCGGCCTGGCCAACGCCGTCAACGCCGACCTCTTCATCGACCTCCACAACAACGCCGTACTCAACGCCAAAGTCGGCGGGACCGAGACCTATTTCCTTTCTCAATCCTGGAACGACTGGGAGCGCGCCGCTACCATAGCCGAGAACCAAGACTTCCTGGCCGAGAACCCCAACTTCGCCGCTGACCCCGCCAGCCTTAACTTCATCCTCTCGCTGCTCGCCCAGAACGAGTACCTCCAGGAATCGTCGGAGCTCGCGCACTGCTGCCAGGATAAGCTAATCAAAAAACTCGACCTGCGCGACCGCGGCGTTAAGCAAGCGCCGTTCTTCGTCCTCGTCGGTTGCGAAATGCCGTCGATCTTGCTGGAGATCGCGTTCATATCGAACTCGAACGAGGAAAACCTGTTGACCAACCCGGCGTGGCAGCAAAAGGCCGCGGAGGCGGTGTTCGAGGGAATAAAAAAGTATAAAGACGCCTACGAGAAGAAAATGGGCTCTAGGGGTCGTTAACGCCCGATCATGAGCGGAATCGAAATTATAGTAATCGTCGTCGCCGTACTTACCCTTTTGGCCGTCGCCGCGGCGCTGTGGCTCGGCCGCGGCTCGCTGCGCCGCCTGGAGGACAACGTCACCCGGGCGCAGGGTTCGGGCGCCAGCGCCGCCGACGTCGCCGCGCTGCGCCAAACGATGGACGCTCGCCTCGACAGCTTCACCAACCTGCTGGCCAACACCACCCAAAGTATAAGCCAACAGCTAGCTAGCGCGGGCGACACTATCGCCTCCGTCCAGCAGGGCGTGGGCGAAATCCGCGAATCGTCGAGCCGCGTAATGGAGCTGGGCCGCGACATCAAAAAGCTCGAGGAGTTGCTGCGGCCACCCAAAGCACGGGGCGCGGTCGGCGAAGTGCTCCTCGAAAATGTCCTCGCCCAACTATTACATTCCTCGCAGTACCACCGCCAGTTCCCGCTGGCCGGCTCGTTCGTCGACTTCGTAGTGAAAATCGGCACCAGGTACGTCCCGGTGGACGCTAAATTTCCGTTAGAGAGTTTCGAGCGCATGACAAGCGCCCCCGAAGAAGAACGGTCGGGCCTAAGGCGCGACTTCGTTCGCGCCGTAAAAGATAAGATAGACGAGATCGCCGCCAAGTACATTCGACCGGACCTTGGAACGTACGACTTCGCGTTAATGTACTTGCCTTCCGAGAACATTTACTACCAGGCGACGGTGGCCGACAACGACCTCTTCGATTACGGCGCCAGCCGACGGGTTTTCCCGGTTTCGCCGTCGACGGTGTATTTATACCTCGTCACGGTCGCGCTCGGCTTGCAGGGAATGGCGCTGGAGGGGAAGGCGGCCGCGGTCGTTGCCGAGCTCCGCCGGTTGGCCGACGAGTTGAATAAATTCCAGGAGCTATTCCGGATAACCGGCAAACACCTACGCGACGCCGGCAACAAGTACGACGACGCGAGCCGGGCGTTGGCCGGTTTCCAGGACCGGCTGGCCGCGGCCGGCCAAATGGGAAAAGACGAGGAGGCCGAACCTTTGCCCGGCGAAGAGGAGCCGCAGCTCTTCGGCTAACTACTTAAAATGACGCAAGGTAACTCGAGGAGGTTTTGGAAGACGGCCACGGCCGTGGTCGCCCTGGTAGCGCTGGCGGCGCTCGTTTGGGGTGCCTACCGTTACCGCGGCGTAATACTCGTTCACCTAACGTCGAAAGCCGGAATTGAAAAGGAGACCACGACGGCCGGCGCCGCGGCCGCGGACATCTTCTTCGCCGACGCGGAATACACCAAACTGGTCGCCGAGAGCCGCGACGTCGGCCCGGCCGAGACGGCTGAGGAACGCGCCCGCCTCGTCGTCGCCGCACTTATCGGCGGCCCGCGCTCGCCTTCCTTGTCCCCGACTATCCCCGCGGACGCCCATTTGAAATCCGTCTTTATACGCGACGGCGTGGCCCTCCTCAACTTCGACGAGCACATACGGTCGAAGCGCTTCGGCTCTACCGGCGAACTGTTCGCGCTGAACTCGCTCTACGACACCGTTACGGCCAACGTCGCGGAGGTCGACGGCGTGGTCGTCCTCGTCGACGGCCGCGCGTACGGGACGCTGGCCGGCGAAGGGGGCCACGTCGCCTCGGCCTTCCCCATCTACGGCGAACTCGGCCGCTACGTCTACCCCCCGCCCGGGGAGCGGCCGCGGAGATGAAGGCCGACGCCCCCATCGCTATCTTCGACTCCGGCGTCGGCGGCCTTACGGTAGCCCGCGAGGTAAACCGCGCCCTCCCGCACGAGGAAATAATATATCTGGGCGACACCGCCCGCGTCCCGTACGGCTCGAAATCGGCGGCCACCGTTAAGCGCTTCGCCGGCGAGTGCGTCGAATTCCTCCTCCACTTCCGGCCCAAACTCGTCATTATCGCGTGCAACACGGCGTCGGCGACGGCGCTCGATTCCCTGGACGAGATGGTGGACGTGCCGCTGTGGGGCGTTATCGAGCCGGGGGCGCGCGCGGCGCTGGGCGCGAGCGATTTACGGCGTATCGGCGTCATCGGCACCCGCGCCACCGTGAAGAGCGGCGCGTACGCGCGGGCCGTCGCCGCCCTCGACAAAGGCGCCACCGTCTTCAGCCGGGCGTGCCCGCTCTTCGTGCCGCTGGTCGAGGAAGGACGGACGGAAGGGCCCGTAGTCAAGGCCGTGGCCCAGGAGTACCTGTCCCCTGTCCTCGAGCAAGAAATAGACACGTTGATACTCGGCTGCACCCACTACCCGGTCCTGAAACCGGTGCTGGCCGACATCGCGGGCGCGGCAGTTACCTTAATAGATTCCGCGGAAACGACGGCCACCGCGGCTCGCGAAGTACTCGCGGCCCGCGGCGAAGAGCGGGCCGGCGACGCTTCGCCCAAGCCGCGGTTCTTCGTCACCGACGTTATAGAGGATTTCGAGCGGGTAGGCCGGAACATTTGGCCCGATATGGCCGGTAGCACCGAGCGCGTAGAAATAGGCCGAGCTTCGCTTCGCTAGGACAATCGGAAATTCGCAGCCCCTTACCGATGAACGCGGCTGCCTACTCTATTTTATAATCGTACGTGATTTCGCATGCTTTGGAGAGCATCGCCGACGCCGAGCAATACTTTTCCTGAGAAAGCCGAATCGCTTCGACGACGTCTTTTTCCTTAAGCCCCTCACCCTCGAGATGATACGTCAAATGTATCGCGGTAAAGACTTTGGGATGTTCTTCGGCCCGGCTCGCTTCGACCTCGAGCCGGAACACCTGCAAGGGCGCCCTCTTCTTTAAGAGTATGGAAACTACGTCCATGCCCGTGCAGCCGGCGAGGCCGAGAAGAAATAATTCCATGGGCCTGGACGCGGCCCCGGCTCCCCGCAGCTCGGGGGGCCCGTCCATCGCGAGCCAGTGATTGGAATCGGATTTGGCGACGAAGGACAACCCTTTGACCATATGGACTTCGGCCTTCATTTTAACCTCCTTAGAAGGTTCGCGCGCGAAAACGGAACGAGGTTCTCATGCCCGTAGACAAACCCCGCCCCGACGGTCGCCGACCGGATCAGCTACGGCCCGTTAAAATATCCCGCGGGTATATAAAACATCCCGAAGGTTCGTGCCTTATAGAAGTCGGCGATACCAAAGTCATCTGCGCCGCCTCGGTGGAGGCCGGCGTCCCCAATTGGCTCGAAGGGGCGGGCCGGGGCTGGGTCACCGCCGAATATTCTATGTTGCCCCGAGCCACGCACACAAGGTCTTTTCGCGAAGGCCGGGCCGCCCGGCCACCGGGGCGCACGATGGAAATACAGCGGCTCGTGGGCCGGTGCCTGCGCGCCGTAACGGACCTGCCGGCGCTGGGAGACCGGCGCGTCGTCGTCGACTGCGACGTCATCCAGGCCGACGGCGGAACCCGCGCCGCTGCTATCACCGGCGGCTACGTCGCGCTCCGCGACGCCCTCGCGACGGCTCATATTCTAGATGGAAGCGGCCAACTCCCGCTCGCCGAAGTCGTCGTCGGGGTATCCGCGGGCATCGTCGGCGGCAGGCTGCTGCTCGACCTGGCTTACGCCGAGGACAGCGACGCCGCGGTCGATATGAACTGCGCCATCACGGCCTCGGGCCGCCTGGTAGAAATCCAAGCATCCGCCGAAGAACGGCCTTTCGCCGACGCCGAATTCGAGAAGCTACTGGCGCTCGCCCACAAGGGCGCGTCGCTATTAGTACGACTCGTGAGCCAACTCTTCGAAAGAGACCTCCCGTCCATACGAACCCACGAGGGGACGTAAAGCGCGCCCATGTCCCAAGCGTTCTCGTTCGAGGTCGAAGCCGCGGGCCCGGCGGGCCGCGCCGGCCTGTTGACGACCCCCCACGGCGTCGTAAAGACCCCCGCATTTATGCCGGTGGCCACCCAGGCCGTCGTCAAACTCCTTACGCCGGAAGAACTGAAAGCCGCCGGGACGAGTATCTTGGTCGCGAACGCGTACCACCTGTACGTACGTCCCGGCGCTGAAGTCGTGGCTGCATTGGGCGGCCTCCACCAATTCATGTCGTGGCCGGGCGTCATCCTTACAGACTCGGGCGGTTTCCAAATCCACTCCCTCGCGCCGCTGCGCGACGTAGACGACGACGGCGTGACCTTCCGCTCCCACGTCGACGGCCAATTGCTCCGGCTCACGCCCGAGGTCGCAACCCGCATCCAGGAGCAACTGGGCGCGGACCTCATAATGGCCTTCGACTATTGTACCTCTTACCCCACCGGCCGTAAAGAGGCCGAAAAAGCGGTCTCCCTCACGACGGCGTGGGCGGCGCGCTGCCGCGAGACGCACGGCTCGTCCTCGCAAAGGTTATTGGGAATCGTCCAGGGCGCGCTCTTTAAAGACCTCCGCGAGCGCAGCGCGGCCGAACTCGTCGCGATGGACTTCTTCGGTTATGCCGTCGGCGGCCTTTCGGTCGGCGAGGAACCGGCCCAGACCGCCGAGTACGCCGCATTTACGGCTTCGTTACTCCCTCCCAATAAAATACGTTACCTTATGGGCGTGGGGCGCCCCAAAGACATTGCGGCGGCGGTAGCGGCCGGCGTCGACCTGTTCGACTGCGTCGTGCCCACTCGGGAAGGGCGGCACGGGACGGCGCTCGTCGATGAAGGCCGCGCGAACGTTCGCCAATCGTCGTACCGGGATGACAAGCGCCCCCTCGACGAAGGCTGCGGTTGCTACACCTGCCGCCACTTCAGCCGCGCTTACCTCCGCCACCTCTTCCTCGCGGGCGAACACCTCGCCGGGCGCCTCGTATCCCTTCACAACTTATATTACCTCAACCAATTTGTCGCCCGCCTTCGCGATAAAATCCTTCGAGAAAACAATTGACGGCGGCCGGGTCCGCTCTTAAAATAGAATAGTATGCGTCGAGTGACGATAATCACCCTTATCGCGGCCGGGATGGCGCAAGCGGCGGTGTGGGTAGGTTACGAAGGCGGCCTCCGCCGATATTCGGACGAGGGCGAGCACGTCCACACCTACGATAACTACCGCCGGCCTATTTCGCTGGCGTTGGACGTGGAACGCCACCGCTTGTGGTTCCTCGACGCGTACGATTACAGCCTGGTCTGCTTCGACGTCGACGCGGGGAAAGAGGTCTTCCGCATCCGCGGCGCGGCCCACGCTCCGGCCATAGGTACGAGCGACCTTCGCCTCTACCTCCTCGAGAAGCGACCCATAGAACCGTCGCTCTCGCTCGACGAGGGAGACGGCTCGGTTTGGGTCGCCGACTTCTACGGCCACCAGGTGGCGAAGTACGACGTGGAAGGGAACGAGGTTTTCCGGTCCGGTTCCTTCCATGAGCCGTTCGCGGTGGCCGCTTTGGGCGACTGCTCCGCGTGGGTAGCAGGCGGTATAAGGACGCTGAGCCTGGTCGGGCCGGAATGCGAAACCAAGCGGAATATGAGCGGCGTTAATGAGGCCCGGGCGTTGGCCTACGACGCGACCCGCGAACTCGTGTGGGTGGCCGACTACCGCAACAACAGGGTCTTCGCCATAAACCGGGAGGGGCGGCTTAAGAGGAGGGTTACCGGCGTCGAACTACCCGTCCAACTCGCGGTCGACGACGCGCGGGGAAACGTCTGGGTCGCGACCCACTACACCGGCATCTTGAAGATATCGGCCGACGCCGAAAAAATTACCGGCTCCATCCCGGAACCGGAGAGCGTAGCCGCTCTCGACGTCGACGGCGGCGGCAGGTTGTGGGTCGCGTACGACGAGGCGGAAGAAATAGTCTGCTATTCCCCTTTGAGCGAAAAGCTCATAACTATTAAACGAGTTAACACGCCTACAGGGGTCGCAGCGGAATAACCGCCGCCGATCGCGCTACCACGTCCATTCCACGTAATACTGGGCACCGGGCCTCATCCGGCCGACGTGCCATTCGAGCACGGCGCCATCGGCCGAGCGGTCCAGGTCCGCCGGTTTGGGAGCGCGGTTCTCCCTCTTGACGTACGCCCGCGCCCGGTGTGGCAATCGCCCCGGCGGGAACTCGACGCGAAACACCACGTCGTCCGTCGGGTAATCGCCTACGAACATAAACGAAACGTCGGCAGCGGTGAACGCCTCGTATATATTGTACGCCACCCTACGCGAAACCGGCACACCAGGCGCGAGGGGCGGTTTAAATACTACCTTGATAATATAATACTTCCCGACGCTCATCCTCTCGCCTATTTCGCCCGGGGCGACGTCGAAGTCGTCCAAACGTCCCTTCGTAAATAGGTTCCTGTCGCGAATGTCGGCGAGCGGTTTACCGATCGGCATCAGCTCCTGCTTCTTTTCGAAATGGGCTACGTCACCGTCGGCGTCGAGGAGCTTCAACGTCAGCTCGGCGCTTCTCACTTTCAACACCGGCCGCTGGAAAGTAAACGCGGCCCAAACGAAGACGACGACCGTTAGAACCGCCAGAACGACCCCCGGCCACACCCGGCCCAACGCAAAACATACGACGGAAGCGACGACCAGGATCCCTACGCCGGCGATTTTCAAGATGTTACTCACGATATCCGCTCCTTTAATATATAAACATCGCGTCGCCGTACGAGTAAAAACGGTAACCTTCCTCGACGGCGGCGGCGTACCAGCCCAAGACGTTCTCGACGCCCGCGAAGGCGGCGATCAGGGCGAGCAAACTCGAGCGCGGCAAGTGGAAATTCGTCAGCAACGCGTCTACGAGTTTGAACCGGTACCCGGGGTAGATAAACAACGTCGTCTCGCCGCGAAAGGGCGCGACGACGCCGCTATCATCAACCGCGGTCTCGAGCGCCCTGACGGCCGTCGTGCCCACCGCGACGACGCGCCGACCCTCCAGCTTTGCGGCGCTTATCGCCCGCGCCGCCGAGCGGTTGACGTTCATCTCCTCACGTTCCATCTCGTACTCTTCGAAGGCTTCAGCGCGGATGGGTTTGAACGTACCGTACGATATATGGAGCGTTATTTCT
Organism: Candidatus Zixiibacteriota bacterium; assembly: GCA_030613505.1. Classification (GTDB taxonomy): domain Bacteria; phylum RBG-13-66-14; class B26-G2; order WVWN01; family WVWN01; genus WVWN01. The sequence goes on along the minus strand of JAUWLW010000004.1, from coordinate 72,010 downwards.
ACTACGTCGACCCCGGCCGCGCGAATTTCCTCCAGCATGGCGCGCGTGAAGTGCAGCCCCGCGGTAGGAGCCGCCACGGAGCCGCGGCGCTTGGCATACACCGTCTGGTACCGTTCAGCGTCCCGGGCGGTAGGACCCGCCGGCCTTTTAATATACGGCGGCAACGGGACGCTGCCGGCGGCGTCCACGGCCGCTTCCACGTCGTCGACACCGAAAAACTCGACGACGCGTTCCGGGCCCGCCAGCACGCCGACTACCTCGGCACGTAAGCCGTCGCCGCCGAACGTAAATCGCGCGCCCACGCCGGCTCGGCGCGCCGGCCGGGCCAACGCCCGGTACCGGCCGGGAGCTAACTTCTTGAGCAGCAGCAGCTCGGCCTCGGCGCCGTCGAGCAAACCCGGCAGGCGCGCCGGGTAAACAGACGTATCGTTTACGACCAAAACGTCGCCGGGCCGCAATAAACCGGGAAAATCGGCGACCGTACGGTGCGAAGGAGCTCCCCCCTCCCTCCGGCACGCCATAAGCCGGGCGCCATCCCGCTCGGGAGCCGGTTCCTGGGCGATGAGTTGGCGGGGGAGGTCGTAATCGATAATGGCGATTTTCATAAGCCGGAGCTTATATTAACACAAATCAGGCTCCGGTTGAAGGTAAACCGCGGCGCCGTATACCCTTGCGTATGCGCCGACGTAATGATACCATGCGAAAGTCAACTTAGAGGTTTCCTATGCTGAAATCGATGACCGGATTCGGCCGCGGCGAAGCGCCCTACGGCGACGGTTCCGTTATTGTCGAAGTCACGACCGTAAACGGCCGGCACCTCGACGTCGCCGTAAGGGGCCTGCGCGCGTACGGCTCGTTGGAGCTTAAAATCCGGGGCCTGGTGGGCGAAAAAGTCGGCCGCGGCTCCGTTCACCTGAACGTGGCCGTGCGAGGTACGACGCCGACGGCCAAACGCGTTGCCGCCGACGTCGAGTTCGCTCGCGAATACGTAAACGAGTTCGAGCGGCTACGGTACGCGCTGGGTTTGAAGGGTAACTTCCCTTTGGACGCGTTGACTTCTTCGGAATGGTTCCTGGTGGTGGAGGAAGAGGCACACGACGAAGGCGCGTTTACCGAAAGCGTCGTGGCCGCCCTTGAAGCCGCGCTGACGCGCGTCGTCGAGATGCGCGAGGCGGAGGGGGCGAAATTGGCCGCGGACCTCGACGAACGGCTGCGGCGGGTAGAAAAGCTGATCGACGACGTAGCCGCGCACGCGCCGGAAGTAACCGCCGCCTACCGGGACAAGCTCGCGGCGCGGGCGGCCGAGCTGGCCCTAAACGCTTCGATTGACGAATCGCGCCTCGAGGCGGAAGTGGCTCTGTTCGCCGATAGGGCCGACGTCAGCGAGGAAATCGTTCGTACCCGGGCCCACCTCCACGCTTTCGCCGACGCCGTCACCGGCGGCGGCCGGGTGGGACGTCGCCTCGACTTCTTGACGATAGAAATGAACCGCGAGGCCAATACCATCGCGGCCAAGGCCCAAGCCGCTCACATAGCGTCTACGGTCATAGAAATAAAAGACCTGCTCGAGCAAATCCGCGAGCAGGTTCAAAACGTCGAGTGACGCGTCGCCGCGGTTAGTACCTCTTCACGGCGGCGACGGAATTGATTATCTCCTCCCACGCCTGGGCGTGGGCTTCCCACGTGTAGCTGCGTTCCACCGCCCGACGGCCCCACCGGCCGTATTCCTCGCGCAAACTCTCGTCGCCCAAAAGGCGGACGACCGCCGCGGCGAACTCGCCCGGTTCGTCGGCGGCGATAAATTCCCGCCCGGCGACGAAGTCCATACCCTCCGCGCCGCGGGTAGTAGAAACCACGGGCAAAGATACGGCCATCGCCTCCAACACCTTCATCTTCATGCCGGCGCCGAGCCGCATGGGACATATATAAACCTGTACGTGCCTTAAGTACTCCTTGACGTCCGGTACGGGCCCGGTGACGACGATGCCGTCGCGCCGGCCCAACGACAGGACTTCGGCGTTCGGGTTCTTGCCCACTACGTGGAATTTCGCCTCCGGGACTTCTCGCCGTACCAACGGGAATATCTCGTTCGCGAAATACGCTGCGGCGTCGACGTTGGGAGGATAATCCATAACGCCCGAGAACGCGGTAGAAGCAGGCTCTATCGCCACTTCCTTGTCGGGCGGGATATCGGTGCCCGAGGGGGCGAAGTAAATGGGAAGGCCTGGGCATAGCTCGCGGATAACCTCGGCGTCGCGGCGCGCTACCAACACGCAGGCGTCGTAACGAGGGTACGTCCGCTTTTCGTACCGCCGGACCTTCCAATATTGCAATAGGCAGTAAACGAACGACGCGGGGTCGAGTGGCAGGCCGAGCCGGCGCTTATAATAAAGCGAGATCGCGTCCAAGGGCGCGATAATTTTGGGCGTACGTTGGACCTCGAGCGTGTACTGGGCCATATTGATATGGCCCCCTATTATAACGTCGAAACGCTTCCGGTAGAGCAACCGCTCCAAGGCCGAAGCGAAACAACGGTTGCGGTACAATAATACGCCGAAAGGCCAGATGGTTAACATACTCCACAGTCGCCGAAGCCGCGTCTTCGAAATTTCGTGCTCGACGAGCACCAGTTCGCGCACCATACCCCGGACGACCGCGACGTCCTCGGGCGCGTCGCCGGACGTCATGGCGAGTAAAGTAACGTCGTGTTTGTCGCGGAAATGGCGGAGGAGGTTAAAAGCCACCGCGCGGTTTGAATCCGTGGGCGGGTACGGTACCTCCGACGCGATAATCAAAAGACGCACGCTTGCTCCCGTAAAGTATAAGCCGATCTTATTATAAACCGTTTACGGCGCTGACACAACCAGAACCGTCCTTCCCTGAACGCCAAGCCCGGCCGCGGCGGCTACGCGACCCTTGCCGGTCTGGGCTAACAAAAAACCGCCCCCCGGGCGGCCGCGCACGCGACAGGGCATCTATTCTTCTTCGGCCCATTCCTCCAGGAATTTTGCGATGAGGTCTTTTTCTTCCCTGTCTACTTCGCGCTGCTCTTCCACCGATATCGGGACCAACTCGCCTTCCCGCAGTTTATTTATCATCAACTCGTGTTGGCTCTGCATTAAGCGGCGTAGTTTCTCGGTTCTGTCGGGGCCCTCCAGCGCGCCGATTTGTTGTTTGGCCCGCGCCACGACGGCGCCGCCCTTGAAAATCAGCGTTATCAAGTTATCGCCGACGTTCTCCGTCTGGACATGGTACTGCTCGTTGGCGACATTGACTTCGCGATTAAGCCCTTGAATGATCATAATTTCCCACTATTTCCCAAAGAGCGTTTTTAAACGCCGCTACACCCTCGCCCGTAACGGCCGACGTCGCCATTACGTCCGCGTCGGCGGCCGCGCGGAGTTCTTCTACCGCGCCCCCGGCGTGCGGCAAATCCACCTTGGCGGCGACTACAAGCCTCACCCGCGACGTCAGGTCCGCGTCGAAGAGACCGAGTTCGGCCATAACCGTCGCGTAATCGTCAACGGGCCCCGCGCCGGCGATGTCGACGACCACCGCCAACACCTTCGCCCGTTCCACGTGTCTCAGAAAATCCAGACCCAAGCCACGCCCCTCGGCGGCACCCTCGAGCAAGCCCGGGACTTCGATTATTGCGAAAGCTTCCGCAGGCGTTACTTCCACGACGCCGAGTTGGGGAGCCAGCGTCGTAAACGGATACGGCGCCACTTTGGGACGCGCCGTGCTCATCGCCGCCAGCAGCGACGACTTGCCCGCGTTCGGAGCCCCTACCAGGGCGACGTCCGCGATTATCTTCAACGTAAAGCGTACGCGGCGGACTTGGCCCGCCCGGCCCTTTTCGGCATACCGCGGTACTTGAAGCGCGGGCGTCGCGAACCGGACGTTGCCCCGGCCTCCCCGGCGGCCGCGGGCCAACAACAGCTCGTCGCCCCCCTCGACTATCTCCCCCAGCGTCTCGCCTTCCGCCGTCTCAATATCCGTCCCTAACGGCAGCCTTATCCTTCGATTTTCGCCGGCGCGTCCGGCCCGTTTCCGGCCGGCGCCGTCGCCGCCCCGCCCACCTGCGACAACCTCCACGCCGGCGAGGTGATTGAGCGTACGCAACGCCGCGTCGCCGACGGCGTAGACCGACCAGCCGCGGCCGCCGTCGCCGCCGTCCGGGCCGCCCCGCGGCACGAACCGCTCGCGCCGGAACGATACCGCGCCGTCGCCGCCGTCTCCCCCCCGGACCTCGAGCTCAATTTCGTCAACAAACACAACAAACCCGGCGAGTGTATCGACGCCGTGACGCTAAGCGCTTTTCAACCCGCCGGGACATCCCGTGGTTTCGAACGATATTATGCTTACTCGTCTAGACCTGGACTACGACGTGTACTTCGCGCCGCTTTCTCCGCTTAACGAATTTCACGCGGCCGTCGGCTTTAGCGAAAAGCGTATAATCTTTGCCTAAGCCCACGTTTTCACCCGGGTAAAAACTGGTACCGCGCTGTCGAATTATTATTGAGCCGGCGGTAACAAATTCGCCGCCGAACGCCTTCAGACCGAGGCGCTGGCCAGGGCTGTCGCGCCCGTTTCGGGATGAGCCGCCTGACTTTTTGTGGGCCATTCTTGCCTCCGATATTACGACCGGCCGCGAGCCGGAATTTAGTCACTGTTTAGTAACCGATAAAACCTTTACCAACGTATACGGCTGCCGGTGGCCGCGCAACCTTTTATAGTTTTTACGGCGTTTTAACTTAAAAACCTCCAACTTCGGCCTGCGTTCGTGGCCTACGACCTCGGCGATAACGCGGGCGCCGTCCAGCACGGGATTGCCGACGTCGGCGCCTCCCTCGTCGCCGACCATCAAGACCTCGTCTAGCTCGAGCCGGGAACCGACGTCGGCGTCGAACTTGTCAAACGCCACGACGTCGCCCTCGCGTAAACGGTATTGTCTATCCTTGAAACGAACAATGGCAAACATAATATTTCCTTTGTTAGGCGATATTTATAACATATTTCGCATTCTATGTCAAGTTTCCGCCGATACCCGGACCGGTCGACCGGTCCCCTACCCCCAAGCACCTCCGGCGGCTGGCCCGGCGGACGAAAGGCTGTAAACGGCCCGGGGTGGACCTTATACTCGGGCCGACCCCGAAACACGTGCGGCGGCAAAAAGCCAAAAGGCCGGGCCTTTACCCGGCCCCCGTTTTTTTTACTTGACAAGGAAAATCCCTTTCTATTATAATGTCGGGCAAGGAGCAAGCCAAAGGTGGCAAATGCCTTGGCTAATACGAGTAATAAATCGTGGTGCTTTTCCCTCAAGCTCTTGAAGGGAGGTGAACCGCCAGGATGAAAAAGGTTATCACGCTTAGCGTCCTTGGAGCTTTCCTTCTAGGCTTCCTCGCGCTGGGTTGCGGCCCGAGTAAAGAACTGCTTAACCAGTACTACGACGCCAAAATGCAGAAACAGGAAGGCGAAGACCGACTGGCGAAGGCTAGCTCGGCCAACGCAGCGTACAAAGCCGAATACGACAAAGCCGTAAAGAAAGTCGACGAGCTTCGCGCTCAACACAAGGAGCTTCACGAAAAGCGCAACAACATAGAGAAAGCTCGCAAAATGGCGACCACGCCGTTGCTCCACGGCGCGGAGAAAGAACCGACTTTTGAATAAGCCGCTGAACTTAGCCGGACGGCTCAAGCACCGCTAAGGGTATTTACGAGCCCCGGCATAAAAATACTCCTAAAGAAAGGGGTGTTAACGGGTGAAAAAGGCTGTCTTAGCTCTCGCGGTTCTCGCGCTGTGCGTTGCCCCGGTCGCCTTGGCTCAGGATTACGACGCGCTCAAGCGCGAAGTAAAAATGAACGAAGGCGCCGGCGAAGGTAAAATCCAGGAGCAAACCCAGACCCGCACCGACGACGCGTTGCGCTTGAATAAAGAAGCCGAGGGCGTAGAGTTCGAGAACAAAGCGCTCGAAGGCAAAGTAATGAAAGTCCAGAAAGTCCACGACTTCTGGAAGAAAATTATCGGCGAAGACCAGGCTTTCCTCGCTAAATGGGATGAGAAGAAAGGCGACCACGTCGTCGTCGAAGGTGAGTGCCTCTGGATGATCGCCGGTATGGAATACGGCCATCCCTACTACTACAAGTGGCCCCTTATTTATAACGCCAACCGTGACCTTATTAAAGATCCGGACCTCATCTATCCTGGCTGGAACCTCAAAGTACCGCCGATGCAGTAATTATCGATCTTCGTAAAAAAGACAGTCGCTTCCGACTGTCTTTTTTTTTGAGGGTGAAACTATTATGCGCGCGGTAGTGCAACGCGTAAGCGAGGCGACGGTCTCGGTTGAGGAGCGCGTCGTCGCGGCCGTCGGCCCCGGCCTGCTAATACTCCTGGGCGTCGCCGCCGGCGACGGCGAGCGAGACGCGGCCTACCTCGCCGCCAAAATAGCCCACCTGCGCGTCTTCGCCGACGACGAACGCCGTATGAACCTCTCGTTGTTGGACGTGGGAGGCGAAGCGCTCGTGGTCTCGCAATTCACTCTCCACGGCGACTGCCGCAAGGGCCGGCGGCCCGATTTCACGCGCGCCGCGCCGCCGGCCAAGGCCGAACGCCTTTACGAAAAGTTCATTGACGAGTTGGCGGTTTTGGGCGTGCCGACCAGCGCCGGCGAGTTCGGCGCGATGATGGCCGTGTCGCTCGTCAACGACGGGCCGGTAACGCTGATATTACGTTCTCCCTCCGAGGCCGAATAAAAAAGGCCCTCGCGGGCCGCTTCGTCATTCGCTCGGGACATCCGGCGGGCCGAACCTCTCGCGTACGAGTCCTAACAGGCGTTCCCGCTCGTTGAGTGATTGGTCTTCCAAAACGCGCTCGAGCAGGTAGCTTAAAACCTCCCCCACTTTGGGACCCGGCGGAATACCGAGTTCCGCCATAACGTCGCGGCCGTCGACGGCGAGGTCCTTCTCGGTAAAGGCCTCCTCGCGCGCGATGGCGTCGTTAATGCGGCGCTCTAGCACGCGTAAATACCCCGGGAACCCATAGTTTGTGCCGTTGCCGAACCAGTCGGCGATGCGGAGGTCGAAGAGGTCGGCTATGTTCTCGCGCCCTACCTTACGGATAAGCCGCCGGACCGCGGCGTCGGTCCAAGACGGCGTGTAGCCGAACATATGGTAGTATATCAGGTGCAGAACGTAGTCCCGCTCCTTCTTGCTGAAGCGCAGCCGGTTCAGGATGTGGCGGGCCATCCGGCGGCTCACCGCCTGATGGTTGTAAAACGTTACCCGGCCGTCGCGCACGACACGCGTTCGCGGCTTGCCGACGTCGTGCAGCAGCGCCGCCAACCGCACGAGCGGCTTCTCGGCCGGCGCCGCGTCGCACGAATAGAGCGAATGGGTGTAAACGTCGTAGGCGTGAAATTCGTTTTGCGTAACGGCGTACCCTTCTAAAACCTCCGGAATAAATAGCTCGAGCAGGCCGGTATCCCGCATAAGCTCGAGGCCGTACGACGGCTTGGCCGCCGTTGCCAGCATCTTCATAAATTCGTCGCGGACTCGCTCCACGGCTACCATGCGAACGCGGTCCAACACCTCGGGTATGGCGTTCAAGGTCTCGCCGTCGACGTCGAACTCGAAGCGCGCCGCCAGCCGTACGGCCCGCAAGGGCCTAAGGCCGTCCTCGCGAAATCTCTCTTTCGGGTCGCCTACGGCGCGGACGACGCCGCGCTCGAAGTCTTCGACGCCGCCGAAAAGGTCGACGAGTTTATCCCCCGCGAGGTCGTAGGCCAGCGCGTTGAACGTGAAATCCCGCCGACTGAGGTCTTCTTCGATACTCTCCGCGTAGGTGACGTCGTCGGGATGGCGGGCGTCCCCGTACTTACCGTCCCGCCGAAACGTCGTCACCTCATAGTCGCCCCGCGCCCCCAGAACCGTAACCGTCCCGTGTTTAATGCCGGTGGGGGCGGTGCGACGGAAAAGCCGCTGGACTTCCTCGGGAACGGCGTCCGTCGCGACGTCGAAATCTACGGCGTCGAGGCCGGCGAGCAGGTCGCGGACGCAGCCGCCCACCAGGTACGCCTGCTTACCCGCGGCCCGTAGCGTGGCTACGACATCGCGCACCTCGGCCGGGACCTTCTTCAGATTGGCCCGGTTCAATCGGCTTTTCTGCTTCTTTCCCAACTTCAGCTTCATTTCCCGAGCGCCATGGCGAACGCCATGGCGTAGCCTTTCTCATGGCTTATGGTTACCATAACGTTCTCAACGCCGCGTTCGGCGGCGAGCGCCGCGGCCACGCCGGTGAGCTCGACCGTGGGCCGATTGCCGTCGGCCCTGACAGCCACGTCGCGGTACGCCAGCCCCATGAGCGCCGTCGGCGAGAGGGCTTTGACTACCGCTTCCTTGGCCGCAAACCTGCCCGCCAGCGCGCAGCCGAATTCGACGCGCGCCATGCAGTACTCCCTCTCCTCGGGCGTAAACAGGCGCTCCAGTAACCGGTCGCCGAAACGCTCGTACGCTCGAACGACGCGGCTTACCTCGATCAAATCGACGCCTATCCCGATTATTGCCGTCATTCGAACCCCACGCGCGCCTGGCGCATTAAGGCTAACATTTGCCTCGTGGCTTCTTCCAGGCCTACGAACATCGCTCGCGCCACGATGCTGTGCCCGATATTGAGTTCCTCCAGCTCGGGGATAGCCGCCGCCGGCTTGACGTTGTAATAAGTGAGGCCGTGGCCGGCGCTTACTCGCAAGCCAAGAGACGCGGCGAAGCGCGCCGCCGCCGCCATTTCCTCTCGCCGCGCGGGCCTTTCCGACGCGGCGGCGTTGGCGTACGAGCCGGTATGGATCTCGACCGTCGCCGCGCCTACCTCCCGCGAGGCCGCGATCTGTTCCTCCGCCGGCTCCACGAAAGTACTCACCGGGACGCCGCCCTCGCCGAGTTCGGTGACGACGTCGGCCAACCGCTTGCGCCCGGCGGCGACGTCGAGGCCGCCTTCCGTGGTCAGCTCCTCGCGCCGCTCCGGCACGAGCGTCACGAACGCCGGTTTATATTTCAAGGCGACGGCGACCATATCGCCGGTGGCCGCCATCTCGAGGTCTATGCCGATGGCCACCGTCCGGCTCAATATCTCGAGGTCGCGCTCCTGGATGTGGCGCCGGTCCTCGCGGAGATGTATCGTGATATGGGCGGCGCCCCCCCGTTCGGCGGCGTACGCCGCGGCCACCGGGTCCGGTTCGAAAGTACCCCGCGCCTGGCGAACCGTAGCTACGTGGTCGACGTTAACTCCCAACCGCATACTTCCTCCTTACGCGAATATTAAAACCGCGCCGGTACTTCAAGGCAACGGGACGGTAATCCTCTCGCGGCGCAAGAAAGTTACGTACGTACGGTATCCCGCCTCCTTCGCCTGAGCCACCGCCCGTTCGAACTCGTGGCCTACCTCGTACGGCGCGTGCGCGTCGGACCCGAACGTTATCGGGATCCCGAGGGCGCGGGCGCGCCGCAGCAACTCGAGTGACGGATAAATCTCGCCCACGGGCTTCCGCAAGCCGGAGGTATTCACCTCCAGGACCATACGGGCCGCGGCGACGGCCGCCAACGCTTCGTCCTCCGCGTCCCGCACCGTTTCCTCCGGCGAATAGCCGAACTTCTTCGGCAAATCGGGATGCGCCCAGAGGTCGAAAAGGCCGGCGCGAGCCATTTCGGCTACCAGCCTGTAGTAATCGCGGTACAACGCCGTCACGTCGGCGCCCTCGTATCGTCGAAGGTGGCGCGAGTCGTCGAAAGGCCAGTCGCCCACCCAATGTATCGCGCCGCAAACGTAGTCCAACGGCAACGCCGCAAGTACCGCCTCGAGCCGCGTCTCTTGACCCGGGAAATAGTCCGCCTCGATCCCCAATAAGACCGGCGTGGCCGATTTACCCTTTAGCCGCTGAATTCCGTCGAGATAAACCGGCAACTCGTCCCACGACATCGCCAACGCGGGGTCGGCTTTAGCCGGCTCGAGATACGGTAAATGGTCGCTGAAGCCGATGCCGGCCAGGCCGTCGGCCGCAACGACGTACGCCCTGGGCGCGCCCTCGGCGTGGCCGCATAACGGCGTATGTACGTGGTGGTCCACCGGAAGACGGAGTTGCCGTTCTTCAGCGCTCATTCCATTTTCTCTCCCGCGTCGCCTTCGCCGGGAACTTCCTTCTCTTCCCCGGGACTTTCCTCCTCCTGCAGGTATTCGTCGACTAATTGCTTGATATCCAAACCTTTGTGGTCCTCTCCACGCACCTTCTTCATGACGGCGCCGTAGATCGCCGGCGCGATCTTAACGACGTGGGGCCCGAGCAAGCTGGTGTTCAAATCCCTCTCCACCTTGGGGAAGAACGGGAACAGCGCGAAGACCAACGCCGTAACGCTGGCGAAGATTAAGCCCCGGGTGAAACCGAAAGCTCCTCCCGCCAACCGGTCGAACCAGCCCACGAAGAGCCTCTTGGCACCCCGGTGGAGGAGGTGGCCGAGCCAGCTCGAGCCGAAAGCGATAACGCAAAATATCACCACGAAGGCCGCTAAATTAGCCACCGCCGGACGGGCGTCCAGCCACCCTTCGATATTCCAGCCTAGCGCCTCGTACAACCTGAAACCGGCGAAAAGGCCGAGCGCGATACCCGCCAGGTTGAAGAACTCGCGGAAGATGCCTCTCTTTATACCTAAGACGCAATTGACTGCGACGATCACCGCCAATAGGGCGTCAACCCAATTAATGCCGCGCATCTTCCTCCCGCTTACGGCGTAAATAATACCACTTTATAGCGGCCCACGAACAGGGGAAGGTTTGCTCGTTCGCGGCGACGTCGGCGTACGAAGCGCCGGTACCGTCCGTCAATTCTGCGACCAACCAGGGGGCCGACGCGTCCGGCCGGGTAAGGCCGAAGGTGACTTTACCGCGCGCGTAAAAACAATACGCCGGCTCGCGCCATACGCGTACGCGGACGTCGAGGGGTTTGGTCGTAAATTCGGTCGCCGCGGCCGGCGGCATTCCCACTAATCCCGGTGCCGTCTCCATTTCCAATACAACGTGATACGCGTCGTCGAATAGCGCCCGCGTGGCTTCCATTTCCTCGAGCTTACCCCATTCCCCGGGGAACCCGGGCGGCGGCTCCTGGGCCTTCAACGTAAACGTCTCAGGAGAGAAAAGCGCCTCGTACGTCTCATAATCCGGTGCGTTGTACGCCAACTTGAAATTATAAAGGGTCTTTGCCGGCGTGTACTCCGGCCGCGCCGGCGGGCGCTTCTCGGGCGGGCCGCACGACGACAGGGCTGCTACCAATAAAATCGCGACGGCGCTTCGCACTCGCCGGCCCTCCCCCGACTAAAGGCGCCGGGATATCGCGACCGCCCTCCGGACAACTTCCATCGCGTCCCGGCCGAATATACGCACCATAGGTTCCTTGCCGACGGCGCCCCGGTCGAATATTATCTCGGGGACTATACCGACGCCCGCCACGGCCTCGTCGACGCCCCACTTTACCGTCCGCCCCTCGTCGCCGGCGAACTCCGCCGGCTCGCGGGCCCGGTCGAAACCCGCCCCGCGATATTTCAGCTCCGAGCACGCGGCGAGCACGTCGTCGCCGAACCGGACGTTCATGCCGGCTCGAGCCGACGCGTCGTGTTTCATCGCCGCCAGAACGGCACGCGCCATATGGCCGCTGGCGCCGAACGCCGGCGTCCCGCACGCCCGCGCCGCAGCGCCTACCCGCGCGATCCGCCCGGACACGGCGCAAACCTCGTCCCCCGAACGCGCGTCCGGTAACGCGTACGCGATATTGGTCCCGACCTCGGGAATCAATTTATAAGTACCGCTCGCCGCCTCGAAGACGTTGACAGCACGGAGTAAGTTATTGTACACGCGCCAACGCTCGGCGTCGCCGAACACTGCCGCCGTCCGGCCCGGTACCGCGGCCCCCTTCCCGGCCGCGAAGGCGCCTATTACCGCGGCGCTTACGTATTCCTCCGCGCGTTCGAACGCTTCCAGAACGTCCATACCGGATGCTAAATAGGCTGTTACCGCGGCCGCGACCAGACAACCCGTACCGTGGATAGGCCCTTCCACTCGGGCTCGGCGGTACTCCCGCATCTCCGCGCCCGTAAAGAGAACGTCTACCACGTCCGCTTTACCGCTCACGTGGCCTCCCGTGGCCAAGACCGCCAGGCCGTACCGCCCTTGGAACACACGCACCTGCGTCCGTAACTCACCTTGGTTTTGCGCCGGTTCGTCGTCGACGAGGTACGCGAGCTCGACGCTATTCGGGGTCGCGAGCGACACGTGCGGCAGTATAACATCCGCAAACGTCTTCTCGGGCACGCCCTCGTAGAGCGGTTGGCCCGCGCCGGCCTTCATTACAGGGTCGAACACTACCGGGACGCGGTCCCCCTTAAACTTGGACAAGTACGGCCCCAGCTCGTGCGCCAGGCGGTCGGAGGCCAACATGCCGAGTTTCACCGCGGCCACGTCGACGTCTTCTAAGACAGCGTCCATTTGCGCCCGCAGGTCGCGCTCGCTGACGGCCCAAAACCCGTAGACGCCGCGCGTGTTCTGATACGTAAGAGCGGTCGCGACCGCGGCGCCGTGCACGCCGATAACCGAAAACGTAACGACGTCCGCAGTTATGCCGGCGCCGCCCGAAGGGTCGAGGCCGCCTATGGTCAACGCAACTTTAGCCTTCATTTATTCGGTTCCGCCTTCTTCGCGAACTTTCTCAACGGGAACCTTCGCCGCTTCGGCCGAGGCTTTCTTCTCGTACGCTTCGAAAACCTCGTCCGGGATAAGCAAGTCGGCGTCGTCGGGAATCGCGATCACTTTAAGCTTGCTGCCGTCAACGATGTGAACCGGCAACTTGGCGTTGAGGTAGTTGTACGGGTCGACCGGGACGTTGTTGACACGGACTTCGTAGTGGACGTGGCTGCCGGTAGCGAGGCCTGTGGCACCCACCCGCCCTATTAAGTCGCCCCGTTCGAGGCGGTCGCCGACCTTGACGTCCGCCTTCGCGAGGTGGCCGTAGCGCGTCGAGAAACCGCCGCCATGGTCGAGGAAAACCACGTTCCCATAGTACGGATACGGGCCCGCAACCACCACCACCCCCTCGGCCGGAGCTCGCACCGGCGTACCGCGCGGCGCAGCGATGTCCAACCCGCCGTGGATGCGGCCGCGCCAACGCCGCGCGCCGAAGTACGACGTTATGATACCCTTCACCGGCGGCATATCGGGAACGTCCGCCAAGAGAGACTTGCGGCGTTCCAGCAGGCGTCGAAGGATAAGGAATTCCTTTTCGCAACCGACGCAATAGGTACGCAACGTTCGCTCGTGCCGCCGAGCTTCGGCGCGGAAACGTTCTTCGTCCAGCTTGTAAAGCGAATCGAAATACTCGGCCTCGCTTATCGTCGGGCCCCCGGCGCTGAGCTTCTTGGCCGATTCGGCGTCGAGCTTAAATCCCGCCATTATCCTGAGGTCGGTGTAGAACTTATCGAGCTTCTTCAACGCCGCGTCGAGCTCCTCCAAGCGGAGCGCGTAATCGTCGCGCTCCTTTTGAAGTCGGAAACTCAAATTAGAAATGACTTTATCGCGCTGCCCCATCTCTCCGCCAAGGCGGCGGTTCTCAGCCGTCAATCGGCGGTTCCGGTCGAACGTAGGCCGGACCGCGCGGTCCATAGCGCCGTAATTGTAATACAACGTCACCGCGACGCCGCCCACACTTACGGCGAGGCTGCATAAGAATACCGCTAGCGCCGCGATAACCCGCCGCGACAAATGGACCGACCGCGTTCGCCCCGACGAATGCGAACATATCATCAAGGTATAATCGCGTTTAAACATAGCGTCTACACCCCTATTAATTTGAATTTTATCAGAAACCGCCCCCTAAATCAACGCCTCGCGAAAGCCGTGAAAAACCCCGGCTCACCACCGGGGTCACGTGGGTACGATAAAGCGAAAACTATATCCTAGGTAAAAGGGGTATTATCGCCGCCTTGGCCCACGCCACGAGAAGTTGCGGCCAAACGCCCAGGAGCAACGTGAATAGGAAACATATTACGAGCGCCACCGCCGCCGCCGGCGAAAACCGCCGGACATCTTCGCCCTCCGCCTTGCCGAAGTACATCGGTTTAATAACGCGCGCGTACAGGAAAAGCGCGACGACGCTCGCCAAAATGGCGACTACCGCCAGGAAAATATAGTCCCGGTCGATTAGCGCCGCCAATACGTAGAACTTCGCGAAAAAGCCGGATAACGGCGGAATCCCGGCCAGCGCGAGCAGGAAGACTGCAAGGGCCGCGGCGAGTACCGGGTGCCGCCGCCCCATGCCGGCGTAATCCTTCAAGTCGTAGCCGCCGGTAACGTGGCCTATGACGGCCACCGTGCCGAAAGCGCCGATATTCATCGCCGCGTATAGCACGAGATATACGATGACCGATGCAAAGCCGAGTTGAGTATCGGCGACGATTCCCAACAACGCGAAGCCGGCGTGGGCGATCGACGAATACGCCAACAGCCGCCGCACGTCCGTCTGTACGATGCCGACGACGACGCCGAAGACCATCGACGCCACCGCCAGCGCCGCCAAGTATTTGGTCCACCCGCCGTATACCAAGTCGAGCGCGCCGTGCAGCGTCAGCACCAGGCGCAATATGACGGCGAATCCCGACGCCTTCGACGCCACCGAGAGGAAGGCCGCGACGGGCGTGGGCGCCCCCTGGTACGCGTCCGGCGCCCACATGTGGAAGGGTACCGCGGAAATTTTGTAACCCAAGCCGACGAGTATAAGCCCGAACGCCAAGAAGATAAACACCGGCGAAAGCGTCGCCGCGGCCCCGCCCGACGGCGTGACGACCGTAACGTACCCCCACGTCTCGAACGAGCGCCCCATGTGCGGCAAATTCGCCGCCACCGCCGCCAGGTCCGTAGCGCCGGTCATGGCGTACAGGAGCCCGAACCCCAACAACATCACCGCGGAAGCGACCGCGCCGTAGAGGAAGTATTTCAGGCCTGCCTCGCCCGAGAGCCGGTCGCCGCGGACGTACCCGACGAGGATGTAGGAAAGTATGCTGGAGAACTCGATCGCCACGTAGATTAGGACGAGGTTGGTAGCCGACGCCATAAACGTCACGGCGCACGTCACCATTATGAGGAGGGCGTAATACTCGGGCCGGTCGCTACCGTCGAGCGGCGCGTACCGCGCCGACAACAGCGCCACGAGCGCGAGCGTCGCCGCAAAGATGACGGCGAAGATAACGAAGAACGGGTCGACGGTAAGCGCGCCGAACCACGACGACGCCGGCTCGCGCCACAGCATCAACGCCGCGGCGGCCGTGGCCGCCGCTACCGCGACCGTGAAATAAGGCGCCACGGCGCCGGCGAAGCGCCGCGAAGCCGCGCCCGCCGCCACCAGCACTACCGCGCCGCCGGCGAGTATTAAATGGGGTAAGAGGCTAAGCCAGTCGTATTCCATAACGCGCGGCCGTCTACTTGAGGGCCGTCATAAACCGCGAGAGTTCGGTGAGAGCCGGGTTCATCAATTTAATTATTATAGACGGATAGACGCCGATGAGAACCATGAGGACCATGAGCGGCACCACCGTCACGAGTTCGCGGAAGTTGATGTCCGGTAAATTCTCCCACCGCGGCATTAATTTCCCCAGGAACATGCGCCGTATGGTCCACAGGAAGTAAGCCGCGGTTATGACTATGCCGACGCCCGAGATGATGACCAGCACCGGAAAGACCGGGAAGGCCCCGGCGAGCGATAAAAATTCCGGCACGAACCCGGCGAGACCGGGCAATCCGAGAGAAGCGAACATCGTAAACGACATGATGCCGAAGTACACCGGCACGCGGACGGCGAGGCCCGAGAAGGCGTCGATTTCGCGGACGTGGGCGCGGTCGTAGAGGACGCCCACCAAGAGGAACAACGCGCCCGTAATGATGCCGTGGCAGACCATCTGCATCACGGCGCCGTTGAGACCCGTCGGCGTCATGGCCGCCGCGCCCAGAAGCACGAAACCCATGTGCGCTACCGACGAGTACGCGATGAGCTTCTTGAGGTCTTTCTGGGCCATGGCGACCAGCGAGCCGTACACGATGTTTATCACGCCCAATATCGCCAGCGGCCAGGCGAACCAGTGGGCGCCCTGCGGTAGTATCGGGAACGAAACGCGGAGCAGGCCGTAGCCGCCCATCTTCAATAGCACGCCCGCCAGCAATACCGATATCGCCGTGGGCGCCTCGACGTGGGCGTCGGGCAGCCACGTGTGGAAGGGGAAGACCGGCACCTTTATCGCGAAGCCCACGAAGAACGCCAGGAAAACGACGATCTGGAACGTCCGCAGGAAGGTCCCCTGCTGCCGCATAAGCTCGAGCATGTCGAAGGTGTGGGGCTGAGCGGTGAAGTACAGCGCCAATATCCCCAAGAGCATTATGACGCTTCCCAGCAACGTGTAGAGGAAGAACTTTATGGCGGCGTATTCGCGCCTCTCGCCCCCCCACATGCCGATGAGGAAGTACATCGGCACCAACATGACTTCCCAGAAGACGTAGAACAGGAAGAGGTCGAGCGAGACGAAGACACCCAGCATCCCGGCCACGAGCAATAAATACAGCGCGTAATATTCCTTGACCCGTTCCTTTATAGAGAAAGAGGCGATGGCGGCTAAAAGCGACAACAGCGTCGTAAGAATAAGCAGCGGCATCGAGAGGCCGTCGACGCCGAGATGATAGAAAATATTTACCGAAGGGATCCACCGGTGCAATTCCTCGAACTGCATCGCGCCCGTTATACTCGGGTCGAATACGGCGAGCGCCCACGCCGAGAAACCCAACGTCACGGCGGTGAAAGCGACACCCACGGCCCGAATGCCGGTCACCCACCGTTCGGGGAGGAGCAAGACTACCAACATCCCCACAACCGGCGTAAAGACCGTTGCAGTTAAAATAGGAAACGCCATCGCCATAGCCTCCTAAACAATATGTACGCGCGGGCCCACCGTTAACGCACGCCCGCGAATTCCTTCAATTCTTCCGCCTCGGCCTCCGAACCGTACGCCGGTACCGTGCCCGGCGCGAGGTCCGAGTACATATAGGCCGCTTTCAGCGTTAACGCGGCTTCCGTCCGGCGCCCCAATTGGTACTGCGCGCGCCCGAGCAGGTGAAGGGCCGCTATAGCTCGCATCGTCTGGGGATACGCCGCCACCAACTTCTCCGCTTGCGACGCAACGGCCTCGTAGTCGTCGGCGCGCAACGCCGCCGCGACCTCTTCGTACAGCGCGGACAGCTCCGGCGGTTCGGCCGCGACCCGTTGTAAGTACTCAGTGGACTTCTCGTCGTTGCCCTCGACGTACTCGAGCTGGCTCAGCAGCAAGTACGCCAGGAAACAATCGGCGTCCTCCTTGACCGCGTTATCCAGCTTGTCCCGCGCGTCCTTCATCTTGCCGCCGCCGATCGCGTCGACCCCTTCCCAGAAGTACTCGCGGCAGCCAGCGTCGGCCGAAATTATCTCCTCGTACGGCATAGCGTCATCGGCCGCGGCGGCCGTCGCCATAACCGCAGCTATTAATACGCCGATTAATTCCTTTCGCGCGAACGTCATAACTTTTTCACGTAAATAACCAACGCTCCGCCGCCCTCGGCCCCGGCCGGTTCGAAACCCACGCGTTCCAGCCGTTCGTCCGGCGCCGTGGCCGGAGCTACTATATGCGTCGCGCCCCGCGAAGCCACCGCCGCCGTGAACGAGTCGCTTAAAGCCGCAAGGCCGTCTCCCGCTAATCCTTCCGCCGTCGCCGCGGCAACGAGGTAAGCCGGCCTCTCGAAGCCTTCGGCCGCTCGGGCCAACGTCGCGGCGTCCCAACCACCGAGCGCCATATCCGCCCCGCCCGCGAGCCTGGGCCAGAACGAACGCCACCGCCTCCTCTGCCGCAGCCACCGCGCCGGCCCCGCCCGTTCCGTCGCGCCGCACATAACTCCTACTACGTCCTCTTCTTCCAACGCCACCGTCCCGACGGTGAAGTCGCGGTTGGCGTACGCGTCGTAGAACGCGCGCAGCACGGTTTTGACGGCTTTACCCCGGTAGCACCAAGGCCGCGTCGCCCGGTGGAGCGCTACTACCTTTCTCACGTGCGCCCCGTTTAACGGAAACGTCTTCAACCCGCCCCCCTAAAGGATAACGAGCACCGCGACCAGTATCGCGATTACGCCGCATACCAGGACTATTAGATATTCCTGAACGTAGCCCGTTTGGACGCGGCGGAATGTTTTACCGAAAGCTTGCGTAATCCAGCCGGTGAAGTTGACCGCGCCGTCCACGACGGCGAGGTCGAACCAACCCTTGAACTTCGACAACAGGACCGTAAGCCGGGCGGTGCCGTTCACGGCGCCGTCTATTACGTAATTGTCGAACAGGCCCCATAGCCGCGCGAAGAATACGGTACCCTTAACGAACAGGAAGCCGTACACGTCGTCGAAGAAGTACTTGCGCTCGAGCACAACCGCCACCGGCCGGAAGGTCCTGTAAATCTTTTCGACCGGGTACACCTTCAATCTATACAAAGCCCACGCCAGCCCGATGCCGCCCGCGGCCAAAGCGAGCGACGCGCCCGCGGCGCCGACGTTGATGCCGTAGTGCTCGCCGTGCACATCGAAGCCGGCCAACCACGCGAAGCCCTTCGTTACCCCCGGTATGCCGATCCATCCGGCCACGACCGCGAATACGCAGAGGAATACCATCGGCCCCAACATATTCCAGGGCGCCTCACGGGCGCGCTCCGCCTTTTCCCCCGCTTTGCCGCCGAAGGTAATGAATATGGCGCGGAACATGTAGAACGCCGTCAGGAAGACGGTGAAGAAAGCGGCGAAGGCCAAGTACCATCCGCCGTGGTCGACGACCGCGACCAGAATCTCGTCCTTGGAGAAGAAGCCCGAGAACGGCGGCACGCCCGCCAGCGCGAGCGCCGCCAGTATGAAGGTCGCCGCGGTCCACTTCATCCGGCGGCCCAGGCCGCCCATCTCGCGCATATCGTTGGTGTGACAAGCGTGGATGACGGCGCCGGCGCCTAAAAACAAAAGCGCCTTGAAGAACGCGTGCGTGTAGAGGTGGAATATCCCCGCGGCCTGGCTGCCGCACCCCAACGCGAGCATCATATAGCCGAGCTGGCTTATGGTGGAATACGCCAGCACGCGCTTGATGTCTATCTGGACTACGGCTATGGTCGCGGCCATGAGGGCCGTGGTCGCCCCCACGTACGCCACGACCTCCGAGGCCCCGGCGGCGGCGACGAATATGGGGAACGAGCGCGCGACGAGGTAGACGCCCGCGGCCACCATCGTCGCGGCGTGGATCAGGGCGCTGACCGGCGTCGGGCCCTCCATCGCGTCGGGGAGCCAGACATGCAGCGGTATCTGCGCCGACTTCCCCACCGCGCCCGCGAAGATGAGAATAGCGATCGCCGTTACCATCGCCGGCGCCAGCGCACCGTACTCGATCAGGCCGAAGATGGTCCCGAAGTGGAACGTGCCGGTCAACGTGAATATGAGTATAATGCCCACTAACAGGCCGACGTCGCCCAGCCGCGTCGTTATGAACGCTTTCATGCCGGCGTTGGCCGCCTCCGGCTTCTCGAACCAGAAGCCGATCAAGAGGTACGACGTTAGGCCGACCAGTTCCCAGAAGATGAACGCTTGCAGGAAGTTGTTGGCCAAAACCAACCCGAGCATCGCCGCCGAAAAGAGGTTCAGGTACGCGAAGTAGCGGCCGTAGAGCTTGTCGCCGGCCATGTAGCCGGTCGAGTAGATGTGGATCATGAACGAAACGGTCGCGACGACGAGAGCCATTACGCCGGCGAAGCGGTCGAGCAGGAAGCCGACCTGCAGCGCGAAGTCGCCCACCCGGAACCAGGTGTAGGAGAAATCGCCGCCGTACCCCAGCAGGGTGCCGGCGAAGAGCGCTATCGCGGCACCGAAGGACACGCCCAGCGCCGCGACCGGCGCGATCGCGGCCTTGGGCTCGCCCATCCGCTTACCCCACAGGATGGCGATTAGAAAGCCCAGCAAAGGCGCGATAATTATTATGGACGCTAACCAGACCATAGCTCGAGTTTATTCCGAGGGCGGTTCCCGCCCGGCATCGGTGCTACCGCTTCCTTCGGATAGCACATCTTCTACCGGCGGTAATATCTTAAACGTATTCAACATTTTTTGCGTGGCGGCCGCGAGGCGGCTTTCCACGACGTCCGGGTACGAGATCTCCACAACGTAAAATGTCTTCGCCGACGCCAAAAATAACACCTCGAGGCGCCGCCGCCCCTCTTCCTCCCCGACGACGTACGAACCTCTCAGGCCGTCGTCCGCGCCAGCCGCCGCGAGTTCAGCTCCACCTAAGGGGTCGGCTTCCGCCTCGAACGAGTCCGACGCCCCCAGCCGACGCTGGTAAAGGCCGGCCCAGATAATTACGTTCGCGTACGCGGCCTTGCGGCGTATTATTAACGCATCCAAGTCGGCGTACGGCCCCTCGGGCCAACTCAAGCGAACCGCGGCGGCCGTAGCGCTTTCGGCCGGCGGGGCCGCGTCCACTTCATACCCCGGCGGGACGGTAAGCGCCACGCCGAGCGCGTCGTACGTAAACAACTCGTACTCGCCGGCGGCGCCCGCCGCAAGGCAGAACGTCCATAAGGCCGCCGCTGCGATTATCCGCCCCACCTTAGAACTTACCCTCGCAGCTCGTGCAGGTCGTCAACGGCGACGGTCCCGCGCGAGCGGTAGACTGCAAGTATCAACGCCAGGCCGACGACGGCCTCGGCCGCCGCGACCGTTATTACGAACAACGAAAAGAGTTGCCCGTCGAGGCGCTCGGGTCCGTAAACGCGGTCGAACGTCACCAGCTGCACGTTGACGGCGTTGAGCATGAGCTCGATGCCCATGAGTACGCCGATGGCGTTGCGCCGGGTCAGGACGACGAGCAGGCCGATGCCGAAAAGAAGCGCCGACACGCCGACGAAGTGGAGGGGCGTTATCGTCACCGCCGCTCCTCCTTCCGCGCCAGAACGATGGCGCCGACCAGCGCCCCCAAGAGAAGCAACGATATGACTTCGAACGGCAACAAGTACGTCGAGAGCAGCTGGTCGGCGAGCTCGTCGATGGCGCTGGCCTCGGGTATAGGCGCTATCGCCGGCAGCTCGACCTTTACCATCACGAACACGGTTACGACCGCCAGGCCGAGCGTTACCAACGCCGCGGGTATGAGCGCGCGCGTGTACCTCCTGACGCGCCTGGCCGTAATACGCTGCGTCAACATTACGGCGAAGAGAATAAGTACCGCCACCGCGCCCACGTAGACCAGCACCTGTACGCCGGCCAGAAACTCCGCGCCCAAGAGGACGAACAGCGAGGCTACGGCGAAGAGCGAGAGAATCAAGCTCAGGCCGGCGTGGAAGAGGTTCCGAAAGAAAAGCACGCCCAGGCCGCCGAGTAACGCCACGCCGGCGACGCCGTAAAAAGCTACTACGTAAATCCAGTCGGTCATATTTTTAACGCCGCCGCGTCGTACTTAGCCCGCGTCGGGCTCCATCCATTCCGCCAGGTAGCGGTTGGCGTCGGCGCCCTTTGTGCGGTCGTCGATAACCGCGACCCGCACGTTGTACGCGCCGACCGCCTCGAAGCTGCTCTTAATAACCCCTACGCTAAAATCCACGTTACCCGTAACGCCCGTTTCTTCGATAATAGCCCTGCCGGGCGCGAACTCTTCGACGTGCCAGTCTCCCGCGCCTTTCCCCCGAACGAAGTTGCCGTACAATTCCGGCAACTTTTCCGCCAACTCCTGGGGCGAGGTAACGTCCGAATCCCGCACCTGCTCCCTGATCGTTTCCACCAACTGGTTGCCTATTAAAACCATAACTTGCGGCGATATACGGTCACGGAGATATTTTATCGCCGCGAGATACGGGGCCGCGTCGTACCAGGCCTCGCCGTCGATATCCCGGAAATACTTCGCCAGATCCTCTCCCACAATCTCGCTAATATGCGGGAACACTTGCTTTAAAACCTGGAAAAATGTTCCCCGCACTTCCATCTCGGCGCTCATCCTAACCTATTCCCTTATTTTTAAACCGTTGCGACCCCTGCGGCGATTTCTCCGAGAATTAACCCGGGTATTTACTTTTTAAACTCCGGCTCGAGCTGCCGCGAGAGTAACTTGGGAATGTCGTATACCAACTCCGCCTTGTCGTAAACCGACATCTCGTATTCGGGGACCATCGCCAACGCGTCGAAGTTACAAACCTCGACGCATAGGCCGCAGTAAATACAGAGGCCGATATCGATAACGTATCCGTCGACGACGAAACCTTTGACGCCCCCTTCTTTGTGGCGCTCGAGCGTAATGCAAGCCGCCGGGCATACTCGAATGCACTGGGCACACGCGGTACATTTATGACCGCCGTCGTCGCCCGCGACCATCGCGACGCGGCCGCGGAACCGCGGCCACTGCTCGAACCGCTCCTTGGGATACTGGATCGTAATGGCCCGGCGCAAAAAGTGCTTGGTCGTCGTAACCATGCCGACGAACAGCCACCACGTACCCTTTACCAACCTACCGATAGCTCGGAAAACTCTCATACTCTATATTAAAACGAGGATTAGCCCGGTTATTATTAAGTTAAGAAAAGCGAGCGGCAGCAAGAACTTCCACGCGAACGACATCAGCTGGTCGACGCGCAGCCGGGGATAGGTCCACCTGAAGAACATCAACAGCAATACGATCGCGAAAGATTTCGCTAAAAACCAGAACTCGCCCGGCAGCCACGGCCCCCGCCACCCGCCCAGAAAGAGCGTGGCCGCTATCGCCGCGATAAGGAACATGTTCGCGAACTCGGCCAGGAAGAACATCGCGAACTTCATGCCGGAGTACTCGACGTTGAACCCCGCGACGATCTCCTGCTCCGCCTCCGGGATGTCGAACGGCGTCCGGTTCACCTCCGCCGTGGCCGCGATAATGTAAATAACGAACGCCAACGGCTGGTACGCCACAAACCAGATCCGGCTCTGCGCGTCGACGATGGCCCCCATCTTCATGGAGCCGGCGAGCATGATGACGCCCAGCGCCGAGAGCACCAACGGGACCTCGTACGAGACAAGCTGCGCCGCGGAGCGGAACCCGCCCAACAGCGAGTACTTCGAACCCGACGCCCAGCCGCCGGAAATTACGCCGATGACGTTTATGGTCGTGATCGCGAAGAGGAATAGCACGCCGATGTTGAGGTCGCGGATGATAGCGCCGTCGCCGAACGGGATGACGACGAAGGCCACGATAGTGGGCGCGAAGGCCAAAAACGGCGCTATGTTGAAGACCGGCCGGTCGCAGCTGCGCGGCGTCGTGTCCTCCTTCTGCATCAGCTTTAGCGCGTCGGCGACGGTTTGAACGGAGCCGTGCCACCCCACCCGCATGGGGCCGAAGCGCTGCTGGATGTGTGCCGAAACCTTGCGCGTGAGCCAGATGAGGAATAGAACCAGTACCGCGATGAAGCCGCCTATTAATATCGCGTGGACGACCATCTGCGCCGCCGGAACGAAGCACGACGGCAGGCCGTAGGTCGCCACGACGCCCTGCCACCATTCGTTGAGCCAAGAGAGTACGGGGTGAATTATCATACGCTTCGCGCAATAACTACCTGTCGACGTCCGGCAAGATGACGTCCAGCGAGCCGAATATCGGCACGACGTCCGCCAGGTACACGCCCGGGAGCATCTCCCGTATCATCGAGAGGTTGTTGAACGACGGCGTCCGGAGCTTGTAGCGGTATGGTTTGTTGGTGCCGTCCGAGACGAGGTACAGGCCGTAGTCGCCCCGCGGCGACTCGACGCGCGCGTAGACCTCGCCCGCCGGGACCTTGGGGAACTTGGACACTTTCTCCTTAACGATCGGCCCGTCGGGCAACCCCTCCAGGCACTTCTTTATGAGCGCGTGGGAGGCGCGCATTTCGAGGATGCGGACCAGGTAGCGGTCGTAGCAATCGCCGTTCGAGAGCACCACGGCCTCGTACCCCAACTCGCCGTACGCCTCGTACGGCATATTCTGACGGAGGTCGAAGTTCACGCCCGAGGCGCGGAGGTTAGGACCGCTCCAGCCGTAGTTTATAGCCCGCGCGCCGTCGACGACGCCTACGCCCTTCGTCCGCGCCAGGAAGATCTCGTTCTCGTTTAGGATGCGCTCGTAGTCGGTAATTCTGCCCGGAAAAACTTTCAGGAACTTCTCCGCCACGGCGAAGAACGAATCGGGCAGGTCCGCCGCCACGCCGCCGAAGCGCGGGTAGTTGAACGTTATCCGCTGGCCAGTCGTCATCTCCAACAGGTCCATGGTGAGCTCGCGCTCGCGGAAGCCGTATAGGAAGGGCGTCACGGCGCCCAGGTCGAGCGCGAAGACGCCGAAGAAGATGCAGTGCGAGGCTATTCGGTTGAGTTCCATGAACATCGTGCGGAGGTACTTGGCCCGCGGCGGCACCTCGATCTCCATAAGCTGCTCGACCGCCTGGCAGTGCGCCACGCTGCAGAACAACGAGCTCAAGTAGTCGATGCGGTCCGCCATCGGCAGGAACTGGATGTAGAGGCGGTTCTCGGCCATCTTCTCCATCGAGCGGTGAAGGAAGCCGACGTGGGGCTCGCAGTCGACGACGCGCTCGCCGTCCATCGTCAGCACCATGCGAAAGACGCCGTGCGTCGACGGGTGCTGCGGCCCCATGTTGACCTGGAACTCTTGAGTATGTATAGCGGTATCGGTGGCCATAGAACTTGCTAAAATACGTTAAGCTACTTCCCCGGCATCTTATCCGGGAACGGCACGTAGTCCTCGCTCGCAAAATCCTTGAGGAGCGGGTGGCCCTCGAAGCCCTCGGGCGTCAGGATGCGCTCGAGGTTGGGGTGGCCGTCGAAGGTCACGCCGAAGAGGTCGTAGACCTCGCGCTCGAGCCAATCGGCGGCGGCGTAGATGTGGGCTATCGACCGCGCCGTGCCGCCCTGACGCGGCACGTCGGCCTTTACCATCAGCGATTGTTGGTTCTGGTAGGAGAAGTAATAATATACGAGCGTGAGCTTGTCTTCGTCCGGGAAGTCGACCGCGGTTATGTACATCAAGAAATCAAAGGCCAGCTCGCCGTCGTCGCGCAGGAAGCGCGCCACCCGGGCGACGGCGTTGGCCTCCACTCTCACAAAGGGGACCCGGTCGCCCTCGTTCACCTCGACGACGACGTCCCCTACCGCGTCCTTGATCTTGTCTGCTATATGATCGAGAGGTAATCCGGCCATATGCGGTCCGAATCTCAACCAGCCGAAA
This sequence comes from Candidatus Zixiibacteriota bacterium, assembly GCA_030613505.1. Classification (GTDB taxonomy): domain Bacteria; phylum RBG-13-66-14; class B26-G2; order WVWN01; family WVWN01; genus WVWN01. Next base: position 46,659 of record JAUWLW010000004.1, on the reverse strand, counting down.
GAACAGTGAAAGAGAGGATTAAACCGACTTGATTACTTCGCCAGAATCCACCGGCCGTCGAGGCGCTCGCGAGGCGTGTGCTCTTCGTCGAAGCTCCCGAAAGCCTGCACCAGACTCTCGCCTTTAATCTTCTCCTGCAGCTTCAGGCAGCCGTGCATAAGCGCTTCGGGCCGGGGCGGGCAGCCGGGGACGTAGACGTCCACCGGGATTATTTTGTCTATACCTTTAAGTACGCTGTACGCGTCATAATAGAAGCCGCCGCCCGAGATGGCGCAGGAGCCCATGGCGATGACGTAGCGCGGCTCGGCCAGCTGCTCCCACAAGCGGCGAATGCGCGGCGCCATCTTTAGCGTGATGGTCCCGGAGATAAACATTAAATCGGATTGGCGCGGCGTCGCCCGGAACATCATGCCGAAGCGGTCGAAGTCGTAGCGCGACGCGCCCGCCGACATCATCTCGATGGCGCAGCAAGCGAGGCCGAATATCATGTACCAGACGCTCGAGGCGCGCGACCAGTTGAGAAGCTTCTCGAGGTTCGTCGTAACGATGCCGCCGCCGGGCAGCTTCTCCCAATAAACCGGAAGCCTGGCGATTACGCCCACTTGAGGGCCCCCTTGCGCCACGCGTACACCAGCGCTACGAGGAGGATGCCGACGAATATCATCATCTCGACGAAAGCGTACAGGCCCAGCCTCTTCGCGGCGACGGCCCAAGGTAAAAGAAAAGCCACCTCGACGTCGAAGATCACGAACGCCAAGGCGACAAGGTAAAACCGGACGTTGTATTGGACCCAGGAGGTGCCGCGGGTCGTCTCGCCGCACTCGTAGATGTCGCCCTTAATCCGGCTGGGCCGCTGAGGACGAATAAACCAGGCGCCGATAAGGGCCGCGGCGACGAAGAAGCAGCCGAAGACGATAAAGAACGCAACGAACGCGTAGTCGGTTAGCAATATATTTACCTCGGTGGAATTTTCCCTCTCGATAACACACCTCGGCGCCGAAGTCAAGCATTTTGTGATATTTGGCACAGATTGACGACGACGACGCGCCGTGTTAATATTCCTCGTTATTTATGGCTGTCGAGCAATACGTTAAGAAGATAATCAGCCGCTCGGCCGGCGAGCTCTTGCGCGAGGCGGTAAAACGCGCCCGCGTCGCGCTCAAGCTCGAGCGGCGGCTCGGCCGAGGCCGGGCTCTCGCGCCGTACGCCGTGAGCTTCTGGCTCACGCGGCGGTGCAACCTCAATTGCGAGATGTGCTGGGTCGAACATTCGCGGCGGCTCGAGGGGGACGCGTACCTCCTCGCCCGGGACGAGCTGACGCTAGGCGAACTCAAAAACGTAGTGGACGACATAGCCCGGTGGCGGCCGCGCATCGGCGTAACCGGCGGCGAGCCGTTCCTGCGCCGCGACGCGCTCGATTTCATCGCGTACGTAAAGAGCCGCGGCCTGCGCTGCGGCGCCAACACCAACGGCACGTTCCTTGGCCGCGACGCCGAAGCGCTGGTCGACGTCGGCTTGGATAGCATAATGGTATCGGTGGACGGGCCGCCGGCGGTGCACGACGGTCAACGTCGTTCGCCGGGTTCTTTCGTCCGGACGAAGGAAGGCCTCGACGCGGTTCTCGCCGCCCGGGCGGCGCGGCGCCGCGGCCGAACGCCGTACGTTAAAATTACCTGCACCATCACGAACGCCAACGTCGCCTCGCTCGCGAGCCTCCCCACGTTATTCTTGGATTTGCCACTCGACGAATTCACCTTCCAGCACCAGTGGTTTACGGACCAACAGACCGCCGACGCGCAGCGCGCTCTCTTCGCGGAACTCTTCGGCCAGGACACGACCTATTTGCAGGGCTTCGTAACGACGGAGACGCCGCCGGTGGACGTCGACGTGCTCCGGCGAGAGGCAAAAGCGATAAAAAATAGAAATTGGCCCTTTCCGGTAAACTTTTACCCGGACCTAGCTGAAAGCGAGTTGGAACCCTTTTACGCAAACCCCCGCCGTAATTTTCGCAATGCGTGTTTCTCGCGCTGGCTCCGAACGGACGTACTACCGGACGGGACCGTGTCGCCGTGCCTGGGCCTCGACGTCGGCAACGTGCGCGAAAGACCGTTCAGCGAAATCTGGAATGGGCCGGCGTTCCGACGGTTCCGCGCCGAGCTTGCCTCCCGACGCCTATTTCCGGGATGCAGCCGTTGCTGCGGCCTGTTCAGCGACTAAAGCGGAAAGTAAAACCCTTGAGCTCTAAATAGGGACGTATTAATATGCGGCGATAGCTATTCGGGGAGCGTGTTCGGTTTTATGGAAGGTCAAGACAGCGGTATTTCGGGACGGCGGAGCGTTCGGCGCCTTTGGCTCGAGCGCTTTGCACCCTGGGGCTTGTTCGTTCTGAAAGTCCTGGTTTCGATATACTGCCTCTACGTTTATATACCACGCTACATAAGGCTCACGTACATCGCCGACGGCCCGGCGCGCGGTATAGAGGCCTACAACTTGGCGTTCGGCGACTTCGCCATTTTCCAACCCCATCAATTCCAACCGCTCCACCTTTGGCTTTGGGCGGCGCTGCTCAAGGTGTACCCGGACATCTATTGGAGCGGCACGATACTGAACGTCGCCGCCGGCGCGGGTACGGCGCTGTTTTTGTATTTACTCGGGCGGCAACTGGCGGGGCCGTTGGCGGGCAGCGTAGCGGCGCTCCTATTCATCTTCTCGCCGGTCCACCACAACCTGACGCTGTCCGAGGGGATGGCCGAGAGCGTCTTCTTCTTCTGGACCGCGGCGGCGTTTTACGCGGCCGCCCGCGCCGCGGCCGGCCGGCGGGGCGCCGCGGCCGCTGGCCTGTGCCTGGCCGCGGCCACCCTGTCGCGCTACGAGGGGGGGCTCTTGCTCGTACTCTATTCCGGGTACCGGCTGTTCCGCTCGCGGCCGCGCGACGTGTTGGGGTGGGTTTTGTGGGCGGCTCCGCTCGCGTTAGTGGGCGTCTTCGCGGGTCATAAAGCGCTGCTCGGCGCGGGCGCCGGCTTCTGGCCCGCCCTATCCGGCGTTAAGGCCGACACCGCGGCGGTCCTCACCAACTTGCACTGGTACCGGCGGACGTACTACGGCCTCGAGCGCCTGTGGGCCGACGGCCGCGTGGCCGCGGCGCTGGGCGTGCTCGGCGCCGTACTGGTCTGGCGCCGCCGCCTACGCAACGAAGGCCGCCTTATAATATGGGCGGGAACCGTAACTCTCTTCGTAGGCCTCACGGTCGTCATGGTCGTCGTGGGCGTCGGCTTCTCCCCGGAGCGGTACTTCTCGATAGTCCTTATGCTGCTCTTCCCGTTTACGGGACTGGCCGTGGTCGAGCTGTGGCGTCTGGCGAAGGGCCGGCCGGCGAAAGTCGCGCTGGCGGTGGGCCTCGCGGCCGCCGCCGCCTATACCGCCTATTTCGACAGCGCCATCAAGGACTACGGCTACGGCTATCCCGGGCCGTGCTACACGAGCCACACCCTCGACGCCGAGCTGGCGTTTAAGTTGCGCGACCTGTGGCAGCGGGGCAAGTTGGCGCCGGATGAAATAGTTTATATGGAACAAAACCAAGATAACTACAGCAACTACGCCATTCAGGCGTATAGCAACTACCCGCTTAATTTTTATATATGTCCGGCCTGGCAGGTAGAGAGGGACCTCTGGTACCTGCCGTACATTTTAAAAAGGAATAAAATTCGGATAGCCATATTCGTAAACTACAAGACCCGGCGCCAAATAAAATCGTTTTACGGTGCCTACAAGAAATTCGCCGTAATATACGAGAACCCGGGCCATACCGTCGTCGTGCGTCGCGCGGGCTGGCGCGAAGGCGTCCCGGACTTCTCGTTGGCAACGGTCCCGGAAGAATGCAGAGTCATACGGTAGGGGATGAGACGAGAGCTCGAGGCGAACTGAGCGGGGCCCCGATATTTAAGCCGGCACGGACACAGCAAAGAGCACCAGCGATAAAAAAGGGCGCCCCCCGCGGGCGCCCCTTGCGCGTTGACCTTACTACGTCAATCGAAAGCCGGCTCGGGCATCCCCAGCCGGACGAGGCCGAGGTTCAAAAAGCCGTTCACGATCCTCAATAGATGCAGTTGATCGTCGATGTTGAGGGCTTTCGCCATTTCCCGGATGGTCAGACCCTTGTCCGCAAGCCCCAGGACCTCCTTCTCCATGCCGGAAAACTCATAGTCGCCGCGCAAAAGTTCGGCCCAAGGCCGAGTTTCCTTGCGGACGACGAGGTCCACCGACGGTATCCTTTTACCCAGCCGCTTGTAGTCGTCGACCCGTTTGGTCGACTCCATAACGATCTCGGTTACGGATATCGAAACGGTAATGTCCTCGTCCAGCCGGTAAGGCGCGAGTTCGTACGTGAACGTCCCGTCCTCGATCAGGAACATGTCGAACAGCTTTATCTTTATCTTGTGTTGTATAAATTCTACCAGCGTCTCGCGGTCGATGACGCCCCGGTAGAGGAGGAACGTGCCGAAGCGGGGGCGGTCAGCGCCCGAGGCTTCGTACTCCGCCAACGCGGCTTTAAGTTGGTCGCGCGTTATCGCGTCGGCGTTGACGAGGTCTTCGCCCAGCGGCGCGTAGCGTTTATTGGAATCGGCGTAAATGACGAAGCCGTCGGCGAAGTACGTCCTGTACCAAACGCCGCGCTCGTCGTCCACCGTCAAGACGCAGGTGCGCCTTCCCAACTGCACTATCTGGAAGAGATCGACCAACGTCAGGTCCCGTATGTTACCTATTACCGCCATAATATCGGACCGCTTCGATGGAAAAAACCTCAATCCTTAATTGCGATTATAACAGCCTCCCTACTTACGGTCAAGCACGTCGTAGCCTAAAGGTCGCCGGTTACGCTTGACCGGCGTAGCTATATCGGTTATATTCTCTAGCCGAAAAGTTCTTTCAAGTACCCTCCTCGAGCGGAGTATAAGAGATGGCAAAAAAGAAAAAACCCGCTCTTTCGGCGCGGGCCGGCGCTCTGCCCGCGTCGCCCATACGTAAACTCGTACCGCTGGCCGACGGCGCGAAAAAACGGGGCGTCCACGTCTACCACCTCAATATCGGCCAACCGGACGTGCCGTCACCGGAAGCCTTTCTCAAAGCCGTCCGCGAGTACCCGGCGAAGGTCATCGCGTACGGCCGCTCGGAAGGCGAGCTACCCTTACGCGAAGCGTACTGCGAATATTACGGCCGCTTCGGCATCGAGCTGTCGCCGGACGAGATCCTGGTCACGACCGGCGGCTCCGAGGCGCTGCTCTTCGCGTTCTTCTGCGTGGCCGGCGTCGGCGACGAAATACTGGTCTTCGAACCGTTCTACACCAACTACACCGGCTTCGCCGCCCTCGTGGGCGTTACGCTCAAGCCGCTGGCGACGGAACCCGTCACCGGCTACCACCTGCCGCCGCGTGAGGTCGTCGAGGCCGCCGTCGGCCCGAAAACACGCGCCATAGCCATATGTAATCCCAACAACCCTACCGGCACCGTCTACGGCGAAGACGAGCTCAATATGATCGCCGAGTTGGCCGGAAAACACGACCTTTTCATCATCGCCGACGAGGTCTACCGAGAGTTCGTCTACGACGGCCCGGACCATACGTCCATGTTGAGCATACCCGCCGTCGCCGAAAGGGTCGTCGTCACCGATAGCCTTTCCAAACGGTTTAACGTATGCGGCGCGCGCATCGGATGCCTGGTCTCTCGTAACGCCGACGTCGTCGCGGCCGCCCTCAAGCTCGGCCAGGCCCGACTATCGCCCCCCGTAGTGGAAGAATACGCCGCCACCGCCGCCCTTAAAATGTCGCCCGAAGAGTACGTCCACCCGATGATAGAGCATTTTAAGCGGCGGCGCGACGTCGTTCACGACGCCCTAACGAAAATGCCCGGCGTGGTGGCGTACAAACCCGCGGGCGCTTTCTACATAACGCCCGAGTTCCCGGTGGACGACGCCGAGAAGTTCATCTCTTGGATGTTGACCGACTTCGCCCTCGACGGCGAGACGACGATGTTGGCGCCGGCCGCCGGTTTCTACTCGACGCCGGGATTGGGCTTGCGCGAGGCCCGCATCGCGTACGTTCTCAACGAGGACGAACTAACTCGCGCCATGGCCTGCCTGGCCGAAGGGTTGAACCGATACCCCGGGCGGATTTCGTAAGTGGCCCAGCGTAAACAGCGTACGGCGGATGGGACTACTTTCGGCGACGAACAAATTAATTCGCGTCAAAAAGCCATCCTGGCCGCTCGGGAAGCTTACGAACTGAAAGCCCGCGACGTCGTGATATTGGACGTCCGGGCTTTTCCGGCGTTGGCGGAATATTTCGTAATATGCACCGGCGAAACCAAACGACACCTACGAGGGATCGCGGACCGCGTGGAGGAAACAGCCGATGAACAAGGTTGTGGCGTTCATCACGCCGAAGGCTACGCGCTGGCGCGGTGGATCCTGATGGACCTTAATAACGTCGTCGTCCATATCTTCGACCCGGAGACGCGCGACTACTACGAGCTCGAGCGCCTATGGGGCGACGCGCTTCAAGTGCCGTACGAGCCGGATGTGCCGTAGATGGAAGAAAAACTCCGAACACTTTTACGTAAGGCCCTCGCCGAGCTCGGCGGCGAAGGCGCAGAGGAAGAGGCCGGGTTTACGGTCCCCCCGAACCCCGAACACGGCGACCTTACGACTAACGCCGCGTTGGTCCTCGCGAAAAAGTTGGATGCTGACCCGCGTAAGCTAGCCCAAAACGTCGCCGAGGAGCTGCGTAAAGCGCCGGGCGCGGCCGCCGTGGACGTCGCCGGGCCGGGTTTCGTCAACATCCGCCTGGCCGATGCCTTACTATTCGATTCGCTGCGCGAGGCGCTGGCGCGGGGGAACGACTACGGCCGCGGCGACGAAGGCCGCGGCGCCCGGGTACAAGTCGAGTTCGTTTCGGCCAACCCCACCGGGCCGTTGAACGCCGTCAACGCCCGTGCCGCGGCCTACGGCGACGCCCTCGCCCGCCTCCTCGAGTTCACCGGGCACGACGTTGCACGCGAGTTCTACGTCTGCAACGTCGGCACCCAAATGGACCTTCTGGGGCAATCGGTGCGCGCCCGCCTTGCCGAACTCCGCGGCGAAAAGGCGGAAATCCCGGACGGCGGGTATCGCGGCGAATACGTTATCGACCTCGCCCGCCGGCTGCACGAAGAGGGGAAAATATCCGACGGCGAAGACGTCGCCAAACTTGCCGCGGCCGCCGCCGCCGAAATCGTCGCCCGCCAGAGGGCGGACCTGGCCGACTTCGGCGTTAATTTCGACCTTTGGTTCTGCGAGGACTCGCTATACCCCGCCGACGTCGAAACGGCGAAACGCGTCGCCGCGGAACGAGGCGCCGTATACGAGAAAGACGGCGCGTTGTGGCTCAAGACGACCGCCGCGGGCGACGACGAGGACCGCGTCATCGTACGCGCCGACGGCCGGCCCACGTACTTCATGGCCGACATAGCCTATCACCTCAATAAATACGAACGCGGTTTTGCGAAAGCGATAGACGTGCTGGGACCGGACCACCACGGCCACGTAAAAAAATTGTACGCCATGGCGGAATTGCTGGGGTTGCCCGCCGGCTGGCTCGAAATCATCATATCCCAACAGGTCAACCTGCTCGAGGGCGGCGAAAAGGTAAAGATGTCCAAGCGCGCCGGAAACCTCGTCACGATGCGCGAAGTTATGGATAACATCGGCGTCGACGCGGCCCGGTTTTTCTTCCTAATGAGGACGCCGGCCGCCCACCTCGACTTCGACCTCGAGCTGGCGCGCACGCAAACGCCGGAGAACCCCGTCTACTACGCCCAGTATTGCCACGCGCGCGTCGAGAGCGTAAAACAGGAAGCCGGCGCCGAAACGGCGGAAGCGTCGCCCGAGGCGGCGGACCTGGCGGCCTTGAACCTGGCCGAAGAGAGGTTAATGGCCCGGGCGGTATGGGAGTTCCCCAAAGTCGTAGCGAGCGCCGCGGCGCGCCGTGAGCCGCACCGCCTTACCGCGTATGCCACTAACCTTGCGGCGTTATTCCACAACTATTATCAACATCACCGGATCCTACAAGCGCCGAGCGAAGCCGAGTTGCGCGCTCGCCTCGTCCTCACCCGCGCCGTGGGCCAGACGATGAAAAACGCGCTCCGCCTGTTAGGCGTGAGCGCGCCCTCGCACATGTAGTTTGTAACTCCGATCCCCTTAAAAAAGGCTGAACCCGCGTTACGGCGCGGGTTTTAAATTCCCCCGCGGCTCGACGAAGACGACGTCGCCGCCGCGGTAAGTAACGCGGCCGGTCGGTCCTTTGGCGCGCCGGACGTGGCGCCGCTCGACGACGACTACCGGCACCACGCCGGCGTGCTTGTCCGACGAATAGAGAGCCGCGAGTTCCGCGGCCTCCTCGACCGTGCGCCGCGGCACCGCCTTGTTCTTATCCGGTCGGCGTACTATAACGTGAGAACCGTGAGCCTGCTGGGCGTGGAGCCAGAGGTCGTGCGGCCGGGCGTACTTGAACGTAAGCTCGTCGTTTTCGGCCGCGCTCCTGCCGACAAAGACCAGCAACCCTTCCGAAGATACAAACCGGCGGCCCGGGCCGGCCTTCGCCGCGGGTTCGCGCTTCGACCTTTCCCTCTCCTTCGACCCTTCCAGCCACGGCTCGAGCTCCGCCAGATCCGCCGCCGCGCGCATCCGTTCCAAATCGTCTCGTACGCGCGCGAGTTCCTCTTCGACGACCTTAAGGCGCGTAACCACCGCCGCGGCACCCCGTTTGGCCTTCTTGTACCGTTTGAAAAGCCGTCCCGCGTTCGCCGCCGGCGAAAGCTCCGGCCTTAACTCAATTTCGATATCGCCCGCGCCGTAAGGGTCCGGCAATTTAGCCGTCGTCGCACCCTTCCGCACCGCGGCCAGGTTGTACTTGAGCGCCTCCCCCATGCGCCGGTAGTCGTCGTACTTGGCGTATTCGTCGCGGCGACGCTCGAGCGCTTTTAACTGTCGTTCAAGCCTTTTTACTTTCGCAAGCAATCGTCGTTCCGCATTACGCCGCCCCAACGCGAGCTCCCGGACGCCCTCGTTCTCGCGGAACGCGAACGCCGCCGCGGCGTTAGTGCTCTCAAAAAGCCGCACGTCGTCGACGCGAACGCCGTCGAAGATATCACATGGAAAAGGACGCCACGCGCCGTCTGCCGATACCGCTACCGGCCGTACGTCGTCGCCCGTCGCGGCCCGGGCGAATACGCCGAGCCGCCTGGTCGCGGCCTCGGCGTCGCCGTCGCCGCCGATCGCCCGCGCCGCCCCCGGCGACATGAACGCGCCGTCCCGCGTGAGCGCCCGGGCGTCGCGAGCCGCGGCATACGCCGCTATGTCGCCGGCAGAAAAGCCTCCGGCCGGCGCTCGCCGCCGATCCGGCGGCCAGGGGTATTTTTCTCCTTTCGCGAGGGGCCGACCGCCTAAGGCCGCAACCACAGCGTCGTCCTCCAAGATGAACAGGCCACCGGCTCGCCCGAAAAACTCGGCCACCAAACGCCCCCGGCCGCCGCCCGCGGCGAAGTCGAATACCGCCAAACGGTCGTCGCGCCACTGCGCCGCGGCGGCGAGCTCCGCGTCCTCCAGGCCCGTGCGGACCCGCTCGCCGCGGCGCTTGCCCGGGTCGGCGTCGTAAAACGTCGCGCCGCCGTCCCCCGGCGCCAACGTGAGCGCGCCCCGCGGCCCGTCCCGGGTTTTCAGCTCCAGCACGATAACGCCGGGCCGGAGGCGATACGCGGACGACGCCGTCGCACCGGCGAGAGCCGGGCCTAACTCGGCTAAAAGTATTTTCAACGTTAACTCATCCACGACAAATCGAAATCGGCACGCCGTTTAGCCTTGACTTTCGCGGGCCGCGTGCCGATAATTGTACGGCTATGGAGGCGTTATTCCAGGCTTTGGACGTCTTCACGTACGGCGCGGCCATAATAGGCGGCCTGCTAGCCATACTATGGATTTATAATAGCACGATTAAAGAGCAACGGGGAATATTGCGGCGCGCCCGGAGGACCCGGGACCCGGCCGTTGAACGCCTCGTTAACCAGGGCGCTTTTCTGCAACGGCTCGGCTTCAGCGTAGCGGCCATGGCCACCGGAATAGCGATCCTATGGTTCGCGCGAGGGTATTACAACAAGTACCACGTTAACGTCTCCTCCGCGTACATAGTCTTAGCGGCGGTGTTAATAACGTTGGGAATAATAGGCTTACTAGTCTCATATAAATTCCGACGCGAGGAGTGATAATATGAAATTGGCTCGAACGTTCGCTATCGCATCGCTCGTCTGCGCCGCAGCCCTGCCGGCGGCCTGCGGCAAAAAAGGCGGCGAAGGCATAGCGTGGCTTTCCTCGATGGACGAGGGCAAGGAACGAGCGGAGGCCGAGGATAAAAACCTCGTCGTGTACTACAGCGCGGACTGGAGCAAAATGTCGGAGCAGTTCGAGTACGACGTATTGGAGAACGCCGACGTCCAGAAGAAACTCGCCGACTTCGTCGCGGTCCACATCGACTCCGACGTGGATGAGGATACCCCGAAAGCGTACGCCGTGGGCGCGTACCCGACGACGATTTTCTACACGTCCGAGGGTGAAGAGATAACGCGCGTCGTCGGCGCCGTCACGGCGGAAGAATTTTCAAAACTGGTTGACGACGTCGTCGCGGGCCGGGTCGAGACGGTACGCGAACTCCTAGCCCGCGAAGAGGCAAACCCCGACGATTTAAAATTGGCGTACGAAGTCGGTACAATGTACGTGGAGACGGGCCGCTATGAAAAGGCGCGGCCGCGCTTCGAGAAAATCGTTGCCCAAGACCCCGAAAACGAAACCGGTCTCGCCCCGGCCGCGCTTACCCAAATAGGGTTTACCGACCTGACGGTGCACCGGGCCGACGACGCCGTGGCTATGTTCGCGGAGGTCGTCGAGAAATACCCCAACGCGCCGGAAGCGCCTAAATGCTACGTATACATGGGGGATGCCTACCACCTGCTGGACGACGCCGAAGACGCCGCCGCGGCGTACCGCAAAGTGGTAGCCGATTACCCCGATACCCCCGAGGCCGACGAAGCCCAGAAGAAGCTCGGCAAGCTTACAATGTTCAAGGATACGGTGGAGGCTTTTACCCAGGGGCCGGAAGCCCGCGAGACAGAATAACGCTTCTGCGCCGCGAACTTTAAAGCCGACCTGACGGTCGGCTTTTTAGGTTTTGGTTTCGAAAACCTTCTCCGGCCACGGCGAGGAAGGTTCGCGAAGCACAAAATAGCGCGGGTTCAACGCCACGCCGTTTCTCAGTACTTCGTAATGGAGATGCGTGCAGCTCGAGCGGCCGGTACTCCCCACGTACGCGATAACCTGGCCGCGTTTGACGCGCGTGCCGGCGCGGACGGCGTTCCTCATATTATGCGCGTAGCGGGTGACGTAGCCGTTGCCGTGATCGATCTCGACCGTTAGGCCGTAGTGTTCCTCCAAGCCCGCGGCGGTCACGACGCCCCCGGCCGCGGCGACGATAGGCGTCCCGCGCGGCGCGGCTAGGTCCAAACCTCGGTGCATCTCGACGCGGCCCGTAAACGGCGAGACGGTGTTGCCGAAGTCTCGATACAACCAACCCTTGCAAGGAAGGATGGAGGGAACGCCGGCGAGCGCGCCCGGGTCCTCGTCGAAGCGCCGCCGTACGAGCCTCAGGTTCTTTTCCACCCGCGCGACGCGCCGCTCGATATCCCCGAGCGAAGCCCCACCCTCGGGTTCACCCTCCGGCAGCAACGCCTCCGGTCGCCGGACTTCCTTCAAACGATGGCCGTCTACCAACGTATCGTACTGCCCCGAAACGTCGTCGACTTTGGAATTCAGCTGGTCTATACCTTTCTCCATCACCTTGAGCTTATAACCTCCCTCGCGGTCTCGACGTTCGTACGCCACCAGTTGCGACAGCTTGATGATGTTCTTCCAGTAATCCGAAACCATCAGGGCCGCGAATACCAATACCGCGCCGCTCGCGACCAGCAGCAAGACGAGTACGAAGCCGTGGACGAATAGGTTCCGGCTCCGGCCGCCGCCGTGGGGCACGACCATAACGTTTACGCGCCGCCTGGGCGCCTTGCGCGACTTCGGTCTTTTCTTTTCGCGTACCACAGCGCCGGATATGTTACCGAAAACCCGCCGTTCCGTCAAGGTTTATCGGCATGACTTACGAAGCGGCCGCCCTTGGCGCGGAGGCGCAAGACGCCCACGAAGGCCGAGATTATCTCGCCCGGCGACAAGTTGGACTCGCCGCGCCGCCGGTTTACGAATTCGGTGGGCACTTCCGCGAAGCGGAACCCCCGCCGGTAGAGTTGGTACGCGACTTCGCTCAGCACGACGTACCCCGACGCGTCTATCGCGTCGGCGTCGAGCGCTTCCAACGCGGCCCGGCGGTAGCAACGGAAGCCGTTGGTGTAGTCGGTGATAGGTATGCGCAAGAAGAACCGAGCGTAGCGGTTGGCGAACCTGCTGAAGAACCGCCTCGCGCGCGGCCAGTTTACGATCCGCGAGGCCGGCAAGTACCGCGAGCCTACGACGACGTCCGCCCCTCGCGCCGCTTCCAAAAAGCGCGGGATCTCGCCCGGGCTATGCGAATAATCGGCGTCCATCTCGAAAAAATACTCGTACCCGCCGCTCAGACCCCAGGCGAAACCGTCGAGGACAGCGCCCCCGCGGCCACCCTTTCCCCCCCGGCGTAAGACGTGCAACCTACCGGGGTAGCGTTGCGCCACCTCTTCCGCCTCCGCCGCGGTGCCGTCGGGCGAATTGTCGTCCACTACCAGTACGTCCGGGCGCTCCGGCCGGACGAGAAGCTCTTCGCATAGCGCGCCGACGTTGTCGCGCTCGTTGTACGTGGGAATAACGACTAATATTTCCGATGGCATAATGGGACGCCCGCCGGACGCCCCCGGTTGGAACGTACGGCCGCTATGAGCCGTTTAATACTCCTTCATGAAATCGTCGAATAAGCCGACGACGTACGCCGCGTCGTCGTCGGTTATGTTCTGGTGGCAGCCGATGTAAAACCCTCGCGAGCCCACGAACTCCGCGCCCGGGAAGTCGCCTTCCCCGTACCCCATCCACGCGTACGCCGGTTGTTGGGTGGGTATGCAACCGAAAGCCGGCCTGGTCTCGACGCCGTGCTGCTCCAGGAACTTCGTAAGCTCGAATCGTTCGAAGGGAGCTTCCGGGCGGACCACGATCGGATAACAGAGGGGGCTTATCTCTTCGCCCGGGCCCGCGCGGAAGAGGGCGAGGAAACCCTCGTACCGTGCCATATTCTCGTTGAAATAATCCAGGCGGGCGTGCCGCGCCCGGACGATGTCGTCCATCTTCGCGACCTGCTCAATGCCCAGCGCCGCCTCCAGTTCGTTCATTTTGCTCGAGAACCCCACCCGCTCGAAGTGAAAGCGTATGTCGGTATCTTCGCCGTACTTGTAGCGTAGCGGGCAATAGCTCGAGTCGACGTTGAGGACGCAGATTTTGCAATCGCAAGCGCGGCCGTGGGCCCGCAGACTGCGACAAAGCCGCGCCAGTTCGGCGTCGTCGGTGATCACCATCCCGCCCTCGCCGGTAGTCAATATATGCGCCACATAGAACGAATAAGTCGCCATAACGCCGAAGGTCCCGACGAGCCGGCCGCGGTACCGCGCGCCGTGGGCTTCCGCGGCGTCCTCGAGCAGCGTTAAATCGCGGCGGGCGGCGACGTCCTCGAGTTCGGCCATCGGCGCCGGCCGGCCGAAATTATGCACCGCCAATATCGCCCGCGTCCGCGGCGTAATGGCGTCCTCGACCGCGGCTGGGTCCAGATTGTAACTGACGGTATCGACGTCGGCAAACCGGGGCACGAGGCCCGCGTGCAAAACGGCGTTCGCCACCGAAATGAACGTCAGCGCGGGCACTATCACTTCGTCGCCGCGGCTCGCCCCCCGCTCGAGGAGTGCCGCGACGGCCACGGCGTCGGCGTCGGTCCCGGTCGAAACGGCGACGCCGTATTTCAGGTTGTGGTATGCGGCGAAAGCCTCCTCGAACTCCTGGACGAATTTACCGCTCGATATCCGGCCCCGGCTCAGCGCATCCATAACGCGCTTTTTGCCGTCTTCGCCTACGGCCACGGTGCCGACCGTAATGCGGCGTTCGGGAGTCGCCTTTTTCTCTTCAACCATCGCTAGTAACCCACGCGTCAAAAGCTAGGCCCCACACCTTACCCGGATACGCCGACGGCGCCCGTTGCAGAAATAATAAGGCCGGCCAGCGTTTTCCTCGAGCGCGATACGGCGTGGGAACCGTTTTAATTGACGCTCCATTGACCCGGTGTTATAATGATACCATAAAATATCGTTATGTTACGGGACAAAATCAGTGCTTTCCTCGCCCTTGGTTCGAATGTGGGCGACCGCTTCGCCAACCTCGACGCCGGCGAGGCCGCGGTGGCAAGCGCTCGGGGAATATACCTCGACCGCGCTTCGCCCACGTACGAATCCCCGGCGGTCGGGTCAAAGGACCAGCCGGATTTCCTCAACCGCGTCCTCGTCGTCGAAACCTGGCTCAACCCGCGCGAATTGCTCGAGACGTGCATGCAAATCGAAAGCGATTTGGGCCGTAAACGGAGGAGCCGTCAAGGCCCCCGCGTCATTGACGTCGACATCCTTTTATACGACGACTCGATAGTCGACGAGGCGGACCTAAAAATACCCCACGGAGCATTAAAAAACAGGCCTTTCTTTCTGAAACCGTTGATGGACGTCGCCGACGACGTTATGATTCCAGGCGAAGGGGTTTTCATAAGCGACCTGCTGGCGGCGCTCCCACCTTACGAACTCACGTCGTACGAGAAAAAATATTGACGTCCTATGGTTAAAGTTACCGCCAACGACATTATTAAGCTGAAGCACGCAGGGACGCCCATCGTCTGCCTTACGGCGTACGACTTCCCCACCGCGGCGACGGTGGAGGAGGCCGGCGTGGACCTCATCCTCGTCGGCGATACGTTGGGGATGGTGGTACAGGGTCACGACACGACGCTAAAGGTCACCGTCGACGACGTCGTATACCACCTCTCGATGGTCCGCCGCGCCATCGCGCGTCCTATGTTGGTCGGGGATATGCCGTTCATGTCTTTTCAGAAGAGCGACGAGAAGACGATGGCCAACGTGGGGAGAATGGTCAAAGAAGGCGGCGCCGAAGCGATTAAGCTCGAGGGTGCCCAACCCGAGACGTTGACCCGAACCCGTAAAATAATCGGCGCCGGCGTCCCGGTGATGGGCCACCTCGGCTACACGCCGCAAAGCGTGCATTACTTCGGCCGCCGCGTAGTCCGTGGTAAGACGGCGGCGCAGGCCAAGGACATCCTGGAGAACGCCCTCGCCCTCCAAGAGGCCGGTTGCTTCGCGATCGTGTTGGAGATGGTCCCTTGGCAACTCGCCGGCCTGATATCCCGAGCGCTACGCATTCCCACCGTCGGCATAGGCTCCGGCGTCGAATGCGACGGCCAAATTCTAGTCCTCCACGACCTCGTCGGCTTCTACCGCGGCTACAGCCCGAAGTTCGTGCGTAAACTAGCGGACGTAACGGGCGCCATGCGCGACGCGGTCCAGGAATACGGCGAGCTGGTCCGCAGCCGCCGGTACCCGGCCCAAGAAGAATCCGTGGCTTTAACCGAAGACGTTTGGAAAGAAGTTTCCCGGCTAGAAAAGGCCGCCGAGGATTAAGCCGTGGAAGTCGTAACATCGCCCCGTGAAATGCGAACCACGGCGGAGGAATTACGCCGTAAAAATTCCAGTCTTGGCCTGGTGCCGACTATGGGGTACTTCCACGAAGGCCACCTCTCGCTCATGCGGCGGGCGCGCGCCGATTGCCAACGGGTCGTCGTAAGCCTCTTCGTAAACCCGACGCAGTTCGGCCCGAGCGAAGACCTCGGCCGTTACCCGCGCGACTTCGAGCGGGACCGCGAGCTCGCTGCAGCGGAGGGCGTAGATATAGTATTCGCCCCGGCGGCGAAGGACATATACCCGGAAGGCTACGCCACATACGTCGACATCGAGCGGCTTTCGGAAGGACTTTGCGGCGCGAGCAGGCCGGGCCACTTCCGCGGCGTAGCGACCGTCGTGGCGAAACTTTTCAACATTTGCCGGCCCACCGCGGCCTATTTCGGCCAGAAGGATTACCAACAGGCGCAAGTCATTAAAAGGCTGGCCGCCGACTTGAACTTCGACGTCGAGATCGAAGTGCTGCCCATCGTCCGCGAAGCCGACGGCCTGGCGGTGTCGTCGCGGAACCAGTACCTGGAACCGGAAGAACGACCCCAGGCCACGTGCCTTTTTCGGGCATTGGCCCGGGCGCAGGAGCTCTTCGCCGCGGGGGAAACGCAGCCCGCGAAATTCGTGGACGAAATGACGGCCGTCGTAGCGGCGCAGCCGGCGGTGCGTACCGACTACGCGGAGGTCATCCACCCCCAGGAACTAACGCCGGTGGCGACGGTGGAAGAGGGAGCCGTGGCCGCCGTCGCGGCTTTCGTCAACGAAACGCGGCTCATCGACAACACTATACTGGGTAAAGAAGACCTCCGAGCTGAGGTGAGTACATGCTAAGGCGCTTCTTAATAGCTAAAATACACCGAGCGACGATCACGGCGACGAAGCTCACGTACGAGGGTAGCGTGGGGATAGACGAGGACCTCATGGACGCCGTCGGCCTTTTGGCGGGCGAGATGGTGCACGTCTTCAACGTCAACAACGGTCATCGCCTCGAGACTTACACCATACCGCTGGCGCGCGGCTCGAAAGACTTCACGCTGAACGGCGCCGCGGCGCGTCTGGGCCAGGTGGGCGACCGCCTTATTATCTTGGCCTACGGTCTGGCGGAAGAACCGCCAGCGCCCCGCAAACTCGACCTCGACGAAAACAACGACGTCGTCTCGCGTCGCGGTTAATTGGGGGTTGCAATATAGCGCGCGCTAAAATGAAGGCGGTATTCATCGGGGCGGTTATAATAACGGGCGCGGTCCTCGTAGCCGGCGCGGCGTACGCTGTCGTGGAAGACGAGGCGTTCTCGCTCGGCCGCAAGATGTTCGACCGCGGCTTATACAAAGCCGCCTATCGCGACTTCGACGATTACCTCGATCAAGACCCGGCGGGCGAATGGGCCGACGAGGCCCAATTTTACCTGGGCCGGTCCCTTCACGAGATGGGTAGCTGCAACGAGGCTATAGCCGAATACCGGAGGGTTATTAACAATTACCCCACCTCCCCCTTCGTCGCACCGGCGCTCGTCAACAAAGCCGAATGCTACGCCGCGCTCGGCCTCTTCGACAAAGCCATAGAAACCTACCACCGTGCCCTGGGCGCAACCAAGAACCCGGACGACCTGGTTCGGGCTTATTTAAAATTAGGAGAAACGTATTTCGTCGTCGGCGACGTTGCCCAAGCCGAAGAGACGTACGAGGAATCGCTTCGCGAATTCCCCGACCAGGAAACCGCCGGAACGGTACATTACCGCCTGGCGTTGCTCTACTTTTTAGACGGCGACGCAGAGCGATGCGCGGCCCATTTCGCTGCGGCGCGAAAAGCGAAGGAAGTCGACGTCGTCGCCGTTGAAGACGCCCGCGGCCGCACGCTGCTCGCAGCCGGACAAGCTGAGGAAGCCGCGGTCGCCTTCGAACGTTGCCTTGCCGAAGCGCCGGGGGACACCGTCCGGTACGACCTCTCGCGCGCGGTCAGCTACGTCGCCGCGGGGAACGCAAGCCGGGGGACCCAAATCCTTGAAGAAGTACTGCTCGCCAAAAACCGCGGCCGGCTCGACGCCGCGGCGGAGGCAGAGGTCCTTTACGTACTGGCGTTGGCACAGCTGGAGAACGGCGACCGCCGCAGCGCACGCGAAACCTTTATTAAATTAATCGAATCCAGCCCCGAGAACCCATATGCTACGCCGGCTAAACTCTGGGCCGGCCGCCTGTCGCTCGAGGAAGGCGACGTCGAGGCTGCTACCTTGTTCTTCGGCGAGCTCGCCGCCGGCGACGGCCCTGCCGACCGGGCGAAGTATTGGCTCGGGTGGTGCCACTTCGTCTCAAAGCATTACGCGGAAGCGCGAAAGACGTTCGAGACCTTGGCGGCCGATACGGCCGACGTTGAGTTAGCACCCTACGCACGGTACTGGGGAGCCGAAGCGGCCGCCCGGGGCGGTAATACCGCCGAAGCGCGTAACGCTCTGGCGGCGTTCGCTACCGATTACCCGGACCACCCCTTGGCCGATAATGCGTTGTTCCGACTCGGCAAATTGCAGCTCGCCGCGGGTAAAGGTAACGCCGGGCGCAAAACGTTGGCCTTGCTCGCCAGTCGTTACGCCGACCGTGGCCTGGCCGACGCCGCCGCGTACCTCTTCGCCGTCAGTTTGCTCGACGAGAAAAATTTCGGAGCCGCGGCGGCCGCATTCTGGGACTTGGTCCGGGAATTCCCGGCAAGCCCGTACGCGCCGCGCGGCCTTTACAACCTCGCCCAAGCCCAATTCGCGGAGCACGAATTCGCAGACGCGGCCGAAACGTTAGCCGCCCTACTAAGCCATTATCCACGTGCGAACATTGCCGACGACGCGCTCTTCACTCTGGGCGAGTGCTTCCTCAACCAGGGGCGTTACAAACGGGCCAAAGAGAAATACGCGGAGCTTGTCGAAATATACCCCCATTCGCCGAGGGTGGACGAGGCCCGCTACGAGATAGAACTCTGCAACTTCAAACAGGGTAGATACAAGTCGCAGATCGAGCTCGCTAAATCCTACATCGCGATGTACCCCCACAGCGCTCTCAACGGCGAACTTCTAATCTTATTAGGCGAGTATTACTACTACCGGCGCGATTACGAACAGGCGCAGAAGTACCTCGCCGCAGTAGCGGAGGTCGAGGCCGACCAAAAGACGGTAAACGCCGCTCGGACGAAACTGGCCGAAGTGTACTTGGCCCGCGGCGATACGTCGAAGGCGATTGCCGAATACGTCGCCGTGGCCGCGACGACCCAAGACGACGACGTCGCACTTTCCGTCCTTTACAAGGCCGCCGACATCTACGGCCGCGCCGGCGACAAGAGTACCGCCATCGAGACGTACGGCGAAGTTGTCAGCCGCTTCGGTCGAACTCGGGCTACGGCCAAAGCCCAATTTAAGATCGGCGAATATCTCCGCGCCGCAAAGTTGTACAAGGAATCCAATACCGCCCTCGCGGCGCTGACGCGGGAATGGCCGGCGAGCGAATACGCCCCCCGAGCCAAGCTTTACATGGGCTTGAACCTATTGGACGCGGGCGCAGCGGCGGAAGCGCTGGCGCACCTCGACGCCGCGGCGGCCGCCGGCGACCGCGCCGTCGCCGCCCAGTCGTACTATTACGTCGGCGTATGCCAACGCGACCTGGGCCACGACGCCGCGAGCCGTACTAATTTTACCAAAGTGTTGGCGAATTACCGCGACTTCCCGGAATGGGTTCGCAAAGCGAAAGCGGAGCTCGGGCGCTGACGCGCACCGCGCGCGTATTAGCAACGGCTTTGACGTCAGCCGTCAGTACGGCTGCGGCCGCGACCGCGCCGTTCTCGTTCGCCGACGCGGATCTAAGGCTGGCCTGGAAAGAGAGCGCCGCGAGCTTCGTAACGCCGTCCTTCGACGAATACGTCGCGGCCCGTAATCAGGCGTTTGTGGGAGCGGTAACGGAACTATTCGAGGGCGGCGCAAGCGGCGCGCCGGAGCCCGGCAAACGCGAACGCGCCGGCTCGAGGTCCCTTACTGAAATCGAAATCAGCGGCGGGACCGCCCGGCGCCTCGACCTCGCGGCCTTCCAGGGATGGGAAATTAAGTTCGTCGACGCCGCAGTTTCGTTCCGCGATAAACGGGAGGCCAGCGGCGACGGCGCGTACGACAAAGATTACATGCGCGCCGACGCCGAAGTCGCCTTCTCCGACCAGGCCGGCACAACCGTCGGTTTCGCCGCCGATTACGAAGGCAACGCCGAAAAGTTACGCCGGGACGAAATCGGCCTCGCCGGCGAAGCGGGCGACAACTCGGCCCGGAGCGGCAGAGGTTCGGCCGGTTTCCGGAGCAACTTGTGGGGCAAGGCCAAATTCGCCACCAAGGTTTCCGGTACCTTCACGGAGGGCGAATATCGGGAGCGAAACGTCGTCGACCAGGTAATAACGTCGGACTCGAGCTACGACTTCTTCTGGCTGGGAGAAAACCTATCGCGGGGCTTTTTCACGTTGAGCCAGGAGAATTACGAAATTGAAGGACGGGAACAAGGATTCCTCACCGGCAGGCTGAGTTTGGAAAACGACTTCCCCATCGCCGACCGGTTGTACTTACTAGGCGGCTTCGGTACTTACTTATTCCGCGGCGACCGACCCGAATTCCGCTTCTACCCGAGGGGACGTCTACTGCTGCGCCTTACGTCGCGATGGGGGTGCTTCATCGACTACCGGCCGCAGCTGAACGTGCCGAGCTTCCGGGCATTGTACGTCCACCGCGATTACGCCGTGCCCGGTGATTTTCGTCCTGTCGAGGATAAATACTTCGCCGTACGGGCGGGCTTGAACTATCACTTCCAAAGCCTGGGCCGTTTAACGGCCGCAGCATACGAGGAACGCTTTCGAAGGACATACGCCGCCGCGGATTCGTACTTCGGCGCCGTTACATACTACGACCCCGGCCGGGCCCGCATTCGCGGCGCCGACGCGTCCTACCGCATAGCGCTGGCGCGCGTCGAACACTACGCCGGCGCCGAATACAGAACCGTGAGGTTATACCAAACGCCGGAAAATCGTTTCCCGTACCTACCGACGTACGAAGGGACCGCCGGCCTGACGTTCAAATTCGGCCGCGGCCACTCGGCTTCGGTGGAGGCGGCGTTTCTGGGCGAACGCTACGCCATGCCGACCGCCGCTGAACCCCTCGCCGCGGCTTGGATCCCCAACGCGAATATAGTTGTTATGCTTAAACCGGGAATATCAGTTACAACCGCGGCCGACAATATCACGGACGAAAAGTATTACGACGCCGCCGGCGTATTGGCGCCGGGAAGGTCCTTCCGCTTCGGCGCCAACCTCGTTTTCTAAACCGAGATGAAGGCAGCCCGTAGAGAGACGCGAGAACTGACGCCACGCCAAATCGTCGAAGAACTCGACAAATACGTCGTGGGGCAGGATGCCGCTAAAAAAGCGGTGGCCATAGCGTTGCGTAACCGTTGGCGCCGGCGCCAACTTCCCCCCGAGATCGCCGAAGACATCGCCCCCAAAAACATCATCATGATAGGGCCCACCGGCGTAGGTAAAACCGAGATCGCACGGCGGCTGGCGCGCCTGGCCAACGCGCCGTTCGTCAAGGTCGAGGCGTCGAAGTTCACCGAAGTGGGGTACGTCGGCCGCGACGTCGACGCCATTATCCGCGACCTGGCCGACGTCGCCGTGGCCGCCGTGCGGGAGGAGTTCATGGCCGAAGTGGAAGAGCGGGCCGCGGAGCTCTCCGAAGAACGCCTGCTCGACATACTGCTGCCGCCGCCCGTAGTCGCGGGCGAACCCGGCTCGGCGATGGAGACGCGGGGCACGGCGGCACGCGCCGCGGCGATCCCGGTAGGGCCCTCCCCCGAACTCGAGCAAAAAAAAGAAGCCGAGCGGCGCAAGTATGAACGCGCCCGCGAAGTTCTTAGACAGAAGCTGCGCGACGGCGAGCTCGACGACCGGACCGTCGAAATCGAAGTCGAGGCCAAAATATCGCCCACCGTCGAAGTCTTCACCGGCCAGGGCTTCGAAGAGATGGACATGAACCTCGGCGAAATATTCAACCAATTCCTGCCTAAAAAAACCGCCACCCGCAAGGTGACCACAGCCGAGGCGTTGGATATGCTAACCGAGGAAGAGGCAGCCAAATTAGTCGATATGGATAAAGCCGTCAACCTCGGCCTCGAGCGCATGGAACAGTCGGGGATCGTCTTCGTAGACGAACTCGATAAAATCGTGGGACCTAAGGCCGTCGCCGGCCCCGACGTATCCCGCGAAGGCGTACAGCGCGACCTGTTGCCCATCGTCGAGGGTTGCTCCGTAAACACCAAGTACGGAATGGTGCGTACCGATCACACCCTCTTCATCGCCGCCGGCGCCTTCCACGTGGCCAAGCCGTCGGACCTCATACCGGAACTCCAGGGACGTTTCCCTATACGCGTCGAACTCAAGAACTTGACGGCCGAGGACTTCTACAAGATCCTCACGCAACCTAAAACCGCCCTCGTGAAACAATACCGCGCGCTGCTTTCGACTGAGGGCGTCGACTTGCATTTTGAGGACGCAGCTCTACGCAAGATAGCGGAGATCTCGCAAACGCTTAACGAGAAGTTGGAGAATATCGGCGCGCGCCGGCTCCACACCGTAATGGAGACGCTCTTGGAGGACCTATCCTTCGACGCCCCCGAAAAGAAGGTCCTAAGCATCACGATAGACGAGGAGTACGTCGACCGGAAGCTCGCGGCGCTGGCGGGCGACGAAGACCTCGCCAAGTACATCCTCTAGACGGCGAAATGGAACCCCCGTTATAAACTGTTCGGGAGTCACGGAATGAGAAACTATATTATCGTCGTACTCACGCTCGTCGCCCTCGCGGCGACTTGGGCGGGGGCCAAAAATTGGGCCGAAGAGCTCGACAGCAAAGACGCCGAGAAGAGGGCCCGGGCGGCCCAAGAGCTACTAGCGAAGGCCGCGGCCAAAGGATTGTCGGAGGACGAGATCGAGGCGCTGGCGACCGCGATAGGCGACGCGTCGGACGACGTCCAGGAGCGAGCGATCGAAGCGCTGGCGGCCAACACTAAAATCGCCTCGGCGCAACAATACGCCCCGTACTTCACCAACCGGGGCGATAACTTCGTAGCCTTCCTCTTATGGTACTCCGTTTATAAAACGTACTCCCGCATCCAAGCCCTGTACGGCGGCGAAGGCGCGGGCGATATGAACGAAGAGACGGCGCACGCTAAAAAAGAAGCGGAACGGGCGTTCGCGAACATGCTCGACCCGGAGCGCAAAGGTTGGGCCCAACCTTACTACGAGACGTTGACGAAATGAACCTAAACCGGCAAGAGGTCGAGGCGTCGTATTGGCACGCCGTGAGCGACGGTCGCGTAGAATGCGACCTCTGCCCCCAACGTTGCGTGATATGCGATGGCGACAGGGGCGAGTGCAACTTGCGCGAAAACCGGGGAGGCTCGCTCTACGCCGCGGCCTACGGCGAACTCGTCTCGACCGCCATCGACCCCATCGAAAAAAAACCTATCTACCACTTCCACCCCGGCGACTACGTGTTGTCGACCGGCCCCAACGGCTGCAACCTGCGTTGCCGCGGCTGCCAGAACTTCCAGATATCCCAGGATAAAACGGCGACCCATTATCTCTCCGCGGAGGCGTTGGCCCAGCTGGCCGCGGCCCACGACTCGCCCGGAATCGCGTACACCTACACCGAACCGCTCGTCTGGTGGGAGTACGTCCGCGACTCCTGCCTGGCGGCGCGCGACCGCGGCCTGTATAACGTCGCCGTTACCAACGGTTTCCTGGAAGAAGAGCCCGCCCGCGAGATAGCCGCGTACCTCGACGCCGCGAACGTCGACATCAAATCGCTGTCGGACGAATTCTACCGCGACTACTGCGGCGGAAGGCTGGAGCCGGTTTTGCGCACCGCCGCTATCTTCAAAGAACACCTTCACTTGGAAATCACCCACCTCCTCGTACCGGATCTGAACGACGGCGAAGACGAAGTCGCGGCGTTCGTCAAGTGGGTACTCGAGAACCTGGGGCGCGATACGCCGGTACATTTCTCGCGTTACTTCCCCCACTTCAAAATGGACGCACCGCCCACGCCGACCCACCACCTCCTCCGCGCCAAGGAAATAGCCGACCGCGACCTCTACTACGTATACCTGGGCAACGTCGCCGGGATAGGCGGGACCGACACGAGTTGCCCCCAGTGCGGAAACCTCCTCGTCAACCGCCGAGGTTACAGCGCCGAGGTCGTAGGCCTAAAAGACGGGAAATGTAACAATTGCGGCCGGCCCAGCGAGATTGTATTATAGTTGCGACGCTCGGCCGCGTCGGGTATATATGAGACGAGCTTATTTAACGTTAGCGGCGATATTCGTCGTCGCCGCGGCGAGCTGCAAGTCGCCGTGGCTCGTAACGACGAGCGACTATAACCGCTTCGCCATTCGCGCCCAGGAAGAGGGACTCTGGCGCGAGGCGGAGTACCGCCTCCGCCAAGCGTTGGCCGAAGACCCCGACGACGCGCGCCTACACAACAACCTGGCCGTGGCGTTGGAAGCCCAAGGCAAGTTGGAAGAGGCGTATGACAAATACCGCAAAGCAGCGCAGCTGGACCCGGGAAACGAAACATATCGCCGGAATCTCCGTGAGTTCATCGACGCACACCTTTGGGAATATACGCCCCCCGACGACGAAGAAGCCACCCCGGGCGAGGAGAACTGACCGCGCATGAAATCGTATTTGCAGAACGTATTGGCTAACGCGCCGTGCGACTACGCCGAGTTCCGGTACCAGGAATTTACCTCTACGCTGCTCGTCTTCGACGGCGACGGTTTGAAGGACGTAGCTTTAAACAGCGCCCGCGGCGGCTTCGTACGAGCGCTGGTAAACGGCCAGTTCGGCGTCGCGTCGTTCGAAGATCTCGATCGCGCGGCCGAGTACCTCGAAAAGGCCGTGAGCTTGGCGAAGGTCAAAGCCGGGAGCTTCGGCGGGTTCGCGCCGGCGGAAGTCAACGTCGACGACGTCGAGATCGACGTACCGCGGCCGGCGCACCGCGTCGACCTGGACGAAAAGGTCGCCGTCGTCAGTAAGTATAACGACATCCTGTTGGGCCACGACCGCATACCGTCCACCGATACGCGGTACCGCGACTCCCACGATTACCGCGTCTTCGTCAACACCGAGGGGACGGCGGTATCGGTAAAGACGCCGCGCCTCGGCCTCTCGCTCAGGCCTCTCGCTAGCGAGGGTGGCGTGGTGCAAATGGCTATCAACAACTACGGCGGCATAATAGGCTTCGACCACGTACTGGGCCGCGAAGCGGAAGTGGAAGAGCTCGCCGTGCGCGCGGCGAGCTTACTCGACGCGGAACCGGTAACCGGCGGTACGTACGACGTCGTCGCCGACCCGGTACTAACGGGCATCTTCGCCCACGAAGCTTTCGGCCATACCGCGGAAGCCGACGACGCCGCCCAGGACGAAAAGCTGCGCGAGATAATGACGCTCGGGCGCCGCTTCGGCTCGGAGATCCTGTCCATCGTCGACGACGCCACCTACGAAGGCCACAACGGCTACGTCCCGTACGACGACGAGGGACTCCGCGGCCGGAAAAAATACCTCATCAAGGAAGGCGTATTGACGGGCCTACTGCACGACCGCGAGACGGCGACCCGTATGGCGGTCGAGCCTACGGGCAACGCCCGGGCGCTCGACTACCGCCACCCGCCGCTGGTGCGGATGACGTCCACCTATATCGAACCGGGCGACATAAGCTTCGACGAAATGGTGGCGTCGGTACCGCGAGGGATATACGCCCGGCGGGCGAAAGGCGGTACCGGCGGCGAGACCTTCACTTTCACCGCCGAAGACGGCTTTTTAATAGAAAACGGCAAGTTGACGAAACACCTCCGCGACCTCAAGCTCCAGGGCAATCTCTTCCGGACGTTAGAGAACATCGTCGCCGTAGCGAACGATTTCGTGATGCCGGAAGAAGGAATGGGCGGCTGCGGTAAAGGGGGCCAATCGCCGCTGCCCGTCTCGTGCGGCGGCCCGCACATGCTTGTCAAAAACGTCCAGATAGGAGGGCGATAAGGGTGGTCGTCGAAGAGATATTGGAACGCGCCGGCCGCAAAGCCGATAAAGCTGAAGTAATCTTCAGCGAATACGAGACCACCAGCGTGAAATTCAAGGCCGGCGAGCTGCACCAGGCGGCGGTAATCGACGGCCGAGGCGCCGGACTACGCGCCTTCGCCGGCGGCCGGGTCGGCTACGCCAGCACCACCGACCTCGGCGACATCAATGACCTCGTAGAAGGGGCGCTGGCCGCGGCGAAGTTCGGCCGGAAAGCCGAATACGAGCTCCCGGACGGCACGGCCGAATACGGCGACGTTAAGACGTTCGACGACGCCGCGGCGAAGATCTCGCCCGAGGCCATGGTCGCGCTGGGCGAACAAGCGTTAGAAATGATAATGAGCGCCGACAGCCGTTACGTCGTAGACGTCGAGGTAGACCGTACCGTCGGCCGGACGCGAATCGCCAATACGGCCGGCCTGGACCGCTCCCAAGACAGAACCGGCTACGACTTCGCCGCAATCGTACGGCGCACAGCCGAAGACGATATATTCTACCACTACGACTACGACGCCTCGGTAGCGCGCGACTTCGACGAGATGGCGATCGTGCGACGCCTGCTGGAAACGCTTAAATGGGCGGACGATATAGTAGACGTACCGACAGGAAAGATGGACCTGATATTCGACCCGGCGGAAGTACCGACTTTGCTTTTTCCGGTAGTCACCTGTGTCAACGGCGCGTACGTCGCCGACGACTCGTCGGCGCTCGCCGGGCGCCTCGGCGAAGAGGTCGCAGACCCGCGTTTTACGATGATCGACGAC
Source organism: Candidatus Zixiibacteriota bacterium (assembly GCA_030613505.1). Classification (GTDB taxonomy): domain Bacteria; phylum RBG-13-66-14; class B26-G2; order WVWN01; family WVWN01; genus WVWN01. Next base: position 19,942 of record JAUWLW010000004.1, on the reverse strand, counting down.
GCCACGGACGGCTTCGGCTTTATGGCAGGCTCTTTCGACGGCGAGGGCACGCCCGCCCGGCGTACGGCCGTCATAGAGAAGGGCGTACTTAAGTCGTACTTGACGGACCTTGCGACGGCGTGGCGGCTGGGTACCGCTTCCACCGGCCACGCCCGCCGCACGCTGACGCAGCCGCCCAGCCCGGGCGCCTCGAACGTTATAGTCGAACCCGGCGAAAATACCTCGGCCCAACTTATAGCGGACACGAAAATAGGGCTCCTGTTACTGCACGCCGCGGGCGGCTCCATGGGCAACGTCCGCAGCGGCGAACTAAGCGCCGCCGCCGCGTACGCGCTAAAAATAGAAAACGGCGAGATCGTAGGACGCGTTAAGGACTGCATCTTCGGCGGGAACGTTTTCGAAATGTTAGGTCGGCGGCTCCGCGCGATCTCCAGCGATACCCGCCGTTCCGAGGGCCGTTACATGGCGCCCACGGTCGTCGTCGCCGACCAGACGATAACGGCGAAAGGCTAACCGGCCTCGCCGTCGCCCCGTGCCACCCTTCCGGGTGGCGCTTTTGTAACGTTAAAATGGAAGAACCCGACGAAAACGGAACCGGCGCCAAAAGAGTCGCCGCTAACGCCGCGTATCTACTGGCGACGAACGCCTACCGCATCATCCTCAACATGGCGATATTTTTCGTTATCGCCCGCGTCCTCGGCGCGGAGGAGCTGGGGCGGTACGCCTTCGCGCTCTCGTACGCGACGCTCTTCTCGGTGGCGGTGCACCTCGGCCTTAACGACCTCATCATCCGCCAGATCGCCGTCAACAAGGACGACGGCCCGCTCTACTTCACCGTGGCCTTCGCCGTTAAACTCGTCATGGGTGTCCTGGTTGTGGCGGCGACGGCGGTTACCATAGGCGTAAGCGGAAAGCCCACCGCGGTACAGGAGCTCGTCCTGGCCGCGGCGCTCACGACGAGCTTCGTCGCCGGCGTGGAAACCGTCGTGGGGGCTTTCTTCTACGCGTACGAGCGGATGTCGTATGTGTTGGTATTGGGGGTCTTACGGGTTACGTTGAACGCCGTCGTCGGCATCGGCGCAGCGCTCGCCGGCTTCGGCGCGCGCGGCATACTGTGGGGGTTCTTGGCAGTCGAGACGCTGGTCGCAGCGTTCGCTTTCTTTTGGGTGCGGCGGCGCCTCGGCATACGCTTCACGCGGCCGCCGGCTCGAGCCTTCCCTACCCTACTCTGGCGGAGCCTACCTTTCGGCCTCAACGGCATCTTCATCACTATTTACATGCAGCTCCACTACTCCCTTCTATCCTTCTTCGCAGGCGACGCCGCCACCGGCGTTTACGCCGCGGCGGCCAAGCTCGTTACGTTCTTGTGTTTCATCCCGTCGGCGCTCACGCAAGCCCTCTACCCGTACCTCTCGCGACTTGCGGCCGGCGCCGACGGCGACCCCGGCAAGGTCGCAGCCCGGTCGATCCGCTACCTCGCATTGCTATCCTTCCCAGCGGCGGTTTATATATTCCTGCGCGCCGGCGCAATCGTCGACCTCGCATACGGCGCCGGGTACGGGGAGGCCGCGCGCCTCCTCGCCGTCCTGGCGCTGACGCTACCTTTCGTCTTCGCCTCCTACCCGGCGGCGGTAACCCTAAACGCCTTGCGACGGGAGCGCGCTAACACCGCGGTGGCGGCCGGCGGCGCAGCCGTAAACGTCGCCGCCAACCTCGTCCTTATCCCGTTGTGGGGACCGCTCGGGGCCGCGGCGGCCTTCCTCGCCACGGAATCCACCCAAGGCGTCGCCCGCCTGGCGCTACTGCGCCTTTGGCTCGGCCGTCTCGGCCTCTTTAATACCCTCGCCCGGGTCGTACCGGCCGCGGCCGCTATGGCGTTGGCGACGTACGTCACGCGCGCGCTGCCTCTCTACGCCGAGGTTCCGACCCTCGCCGTCATCTACGTCGGCTGTGCGTTCTTAACGGGCGCGGTCCGCGCCGACGACGTCGCCTTCTTGTTGCGCCGGCGTCCGCGCGACCGATAAACAACCCTACAGAAAAGGGGTAACGAGCCGCCGCGCCTCGGCGGCTATTCTCGAGCCTAGGGAGGCCAGCGTTTGGCTCGCGCGCGGATGGAGCTTACGGCCCGCGGCGCGAACCTGCTCCGCTTTAAGCGTTATCCAAAAAGCGACCGCGAGATCGAGCGATTCCTGCAACGCCCGCCGCGCCGTAGCCGCCCACGGATATCGCCGCGTTTCCTCGGCGGCGTCCGCGGCCATTATTATTTTATCCAACAAAGAAAGATCCGCTCGGCCCGTGACGTGGTAGCGGATGGCCGCAGCACCTTCCCCCGCCAGGCCCACCGCGGCGGCTACCGCGGCCCCCGCCGGCCCGTGCATCAAACCCGGCCCCACCGCACGTTCATCTTCGTCGGGGGGCCACCCGCGCCAATCGACGATCGCCGCCAAGGCCGAGGTCGTCAACGTCCGGCCGACGTCGTGGAGGAGCGCGGCCCGCCGGGCTACGTCCGCCGCCGGGTAACGGTACTGCGCTGCTAATTCCGCTGCGAGGCGCGACGCCGCGTCGCTGTGCCGCCACCTGCCGGGCGGCATAATCGTCCCCAAAACCGAGCTCAAATCGTCGGCTCCGCGTAATGCCGCCACGAGGCCGTCGAAATCAGGCGCGGCGCTCATCGGTAGATTCGGGAAGATAAAATGAAATCGAAAACCGCCGGCGGCACGAGGTATCGGAACGGCTCGCCGGCGCGAACGCGGCCTCGCACCATAGTGGATGAAACGGGGATGGGCGCAACCTCCAGCGGCTCGAACCGGCCGTCGAGTTCGGCCGGGGCGTCGCCCAGGTCGTAGCCCGGGCGCGTCAACGCCACCAGCCTTACCTCCTCGAGCAACCGTCGCCAATCCTTCCAGGTCGGAACCTCGACGAGGTTATCGGCACCCACCGCGACGGTTATCCTGGAAAAACCCGCGTCGCGCAAAGCCGCCGCCGTATCCACGGTATACGAGACGCCGCCGCGTTCTACTTCCAACGACGACGCCACGAAACGGCGGTCTCCCGCCACGGCCAAGCGTACCATATGTAGCCGCGTCTCGGCCGGGGTGTGGCGTTCGCCTTGCTTGTGGGGAGGCGTAGCCGCCGGAATGAATAATATTGCGGCCGGCGCCAGCCGATAATAAACATCGTCGGCCACGACGAGGTGGCCGAGGTGAGGCGGGTCGAACGTCCCGCCGAATATTACGACCGCCTTATCGCGGTCGAGTCTGGCTAGTTGGTCCTCCACGTAAACGGTTTTCGCTTTTTCGCTATCCTTCCAGCGCGGCCAGGCGGGAAGCCGCGGCCGCAGCGAAGGGACTCTCGGGGAAACGACTCAACACTACGCGGTAGTTTCGGGAGGCCGCCTCGGCATCCCCCAACGCGCCGTAACACTCGGCAGCGAGGAACGCAGCTTCATCCAAACGTTCATATCCCGGGTAATCCGCGGCGAGGTTCTCGAAGTAGACAACGGCCGCCCGGCGCTCGCCCGTCTTCTTATAAAACTTCCCGATGGCCAACAACTTCGCAGCCTTCAAGCGGCGCGCTTTGGCGATACCCTCCTGCGCTTCCGGTACGAGAGGCGAGTTCTCGTATTCCTCGATCAACGTCACGAATTCGTCAAGCGCTTCGTCGACCGCGGTCTGGTCCCGGTCGAGGGGCAACGCGGAAGCCAGCCTCGACTCGGCCTTCATATACTGCGCGTCGTCGCACCACTCGCTCGCCGGGTAGCGGTCGATGATCTGTTCGAAACGCACAAACGCTTCTTCGTACAAACCCTGGTCGTAGTACGATACCGCGATATAATACAACGCTTCCGGGGCTACGGCGCTGGAGCGCGTTATCATATCCTCGAACATCTCCCGCGCCCCGGGTTGGTCCCCCGCTTCCAGTTTGGCTAATCCCGTGGCGCGCAACTGGTCCACGCTCAATTCGAGCGCAATCTTCTTTGAGGCGCAAGCAATTATAACCAGCGCCGCGGCCACCGTACCGAATGTCGCGAGCCTGCGTCGCATATCGCGTTACTCGGCGGAGGCTGAAACCGCGAAGAGGTATATCAACGCTCCCGTGATACCCGTGACCAGCAACGGTTCTACGAACGGATTCTGGCCGGCCTCCGGGCGTTGGGGCCCGATCTGCTCTATCCGCTCGTCCTCGAGCTTGCTTATTACGCCTTTCGGCACTACGTTTTCGAAATCGCCCTCGTATTCGCCCGCCCAGAATAGTTCGCCGTCTACGCCGTATATGCGGATGTGCGCTACGGTGCGGCCTATACGCCTAACCTGGCCCCGTTCCGCTTTAGCGTTGACGACGCGCGATTCGATTAATCGATACTTGACGGCGGTCTCTTCGCCGGTCGCCTCAGGTAAAACTTCCAAACCTCGGCTCGAGAGCTCTTGGGCCACGACATCCTCAAACCGGCTGTACAACCAGTCGTACTCCCCGTCGTCCTCGCCCAGGCTCTCCACCACGAAGGGACCGTTCTCGGGCTGCAACACGCGATTCTCGCCCAGTTGGACGGCGGCGACCTCCATAGAGGCGGCGAGCAATTCCCCGTCGCCCAGGTACTCGTCGGGGACCGCGTACGTAACTTTACCGCACGCGACCGCCAAGAAGGCCAGTCCCGCCAGCGCCGATATCGGAGCCAGATTACGCCTGAATATCTCCATTACGTATTACCTCCGGGTTAGTACCGCACCGCGTCAACCGCCCGAAGCGTTTAATTCGAGCGTATCAGCCGGCCGTAGCCGGGGACGGTCGACGCGTCGAGATCGAAGGAGCCGTCGCCTTCGTCATCTATGAATACGAACAACACATATTGAGTATCTACGCCGCCGGTGGTGAAATATTCCCAAGCCTCGAATGGTTTCGACTGCCACGTCGACGTGTTGATGCTTACTTCGGACCTCATACCCATCGGCGAGCGGAGCACCTCGTCCGGCTCCCCGTACTTTAAATATATCCGGCCCATATCGGTGTCGACGCCCTCGCGAAACGGCGTGGTATAACGTTCCTGGACGTAGTAGTACCGCGTATAAAAAGCGTTTTTAATCTCGTTGACGGGCGTGTCCGGGTCGGGGTCGCGCCGGGCCCAGAAGTTGTCGACGAATATGGGTTTCTCTTCCGTCGACAGGGCGTCGAAAGCCGCCAGCTCGGCGTCGCTCGCGACCAGCGACAATTCGCGACGCTTCTGTTTCTCCTCTTCCAGGGAATAAGGCATGAACTTCCCTTTGAGATCGGCCAGCTCCTTCCCCGTGACGTGATGGAACACCATGAACTTCTTCCGCGCCCGCAACAGCTCATCGCCGCCGCGGCTCTCGAGACGCAACGATAACTCGTAACTGCCCGGCGGCACGCCCTTCAGGTCCAACGTCTCGGCACACACTACGTCCGGCGCCGTGGCTTCCAGTGCCCGTTCGACTTTGAGGAAACGGCGGCCGTTGAGCTGCGACACGTCGTACGAAACCACGAAATTCGCCTTACCGTCCTCCCCCATCGGCAACCGGTAAAGCTCGTAATATATTGGTAACGCCCCGTCGCCGTCGTTTACAAGTTTTGTAGGGTTGGGAATGACGTTTAGGCCGTTTTTAACGAATTCGCCGACCACGTCCGCGTCCACGGGCGCTATGGAGCTGGCCAGTTCGATCCCCGAGGCGAAGGGCCCGTCCGCGGGCGCGGGAACGGTGACGTCCAGCGTGCTTACGCGGGAGCCGCCGCCCCCCAGGTCCCCCACGCCTATTTCAAAATGATAGTCGCCGGGCGGCACGGCGACGTCCAATTGGCTCACCGACAGCGGCGCTTTGACGTCTTCGCCCGCGGATATGCGAGCCGTCTTCGCCTTGAGGGCGTTGGCTACTACGGCGCCGCTCGAAGGGCGCGTCACTTGTACGCCGACGTTGAAATTGTACGTCGTCCCTTCCGCGGTTTCGACCCCCTCCAGCCGCTCGAGGGGAACGGCTACGTAGAATTCGACTACCACCTTCTCGCCCGCGCGGGGGTAGAAGAACGCGTAGTCGAAATAGAACCCCTCGTCGGCCTGGGCCGGCACGGCCGGGACTAACAACGCCGCGCATACGGCGACGTAACGCCGCACGTTCTCGAGCACTTTACCTAACATAATTCGACGGTGATTATAAAATATCACAGCCTCCTTCGCAACCCGTAAGTGTCGACGTCGGCGCCGACGCGCGCCTACGAAAACCCCGGGCCGCGAAGGGCCCGGGGTTTCTTTGCTTATCGCGGCTTTTTAGAAGTCGTAGTTCAGGGTCGCTTTGAGCGAATAACCCAGCCGACCCATGCTGGTGTACGACAGGTCGGGGCGGAAGCCGCTGAACTTGAATCCTACGCCGCCGGTGTACTTTGCCTCGTCGTAGTTGAGTTTGTAGCCCCCGCGGATGGCGACCACCTTCAGCGGCCACCACTCGCCGCCGAAGTCGAGCGTCTCGTCGCCGTCGTTGGGGTGGGCGGCGTTAACGCACACCGTCATGTTCTCCGCCGGGTCGTAGGCTAAGCCCAAGCGGACGATGACTGGCAAGCTGAAGGTCTCGTATTCTTCCTGTTCGCGTTCTCCTTCTTCGCGATTTCGTGGGAGCTCGCCATAGGTCCCGCCGTACTGCATCTCGGGTCCGAGGTTTTGGAGCGAGATCGCCATGCGGAGCGTGCGGAAGCCGGTCATGTACTGCGTTCCGACGTCGAAGGCGACGCCCATCGCCGGGTCTACGCCCTCTACGTCGCTGAACGACATACGTACCAACTTCACCACCCCGCCGACGGAGAAACGGTCGGTCAGTCGTCGTCCCAGAGCGACGCCGGCGGCCATGTCCATAGCGCTGAAGGTGTTGCCGGTGCCGTCGGGTTTTCCGACCGTGGTCTCATCCATATTGCCGTACATCAAGGATTGGACCATGAAACCGACCGTGCCGAAGCCGAACCGGCGGGCGTACGCGCCCGCGACCATACGGGTATCGGCTATCCACTCGTTGTCGCTGACCGAGATGCCCTGGTTCTCAACGTTGACCAGGCCGGCGGCGTTCCAGAATACAGCTTCCGGCCCTGACGCTATCGGGTCGTACGCGTCGGCCATCGCCGCGGCGCGAGCGCCTACCCCGACGTTGAGGAACTTGGCGCCGGAGGTGCCCTCTTTGCCAACGGCGAAAGCGCACGACGCGCAGACTATCGCCAAAGCCGCAAACGTTATTAGCATCTTACGCATCTGTCTGTACCTCCCTTATTGGCTTTGGCGGCCGACTAAGACGGCGAATTTTCCTATTTTTTCGCCGTAATCGGGCGCGTCAACGTGATAGACGTAGATACCGCTCGCCACCTGGACGCCCGCTTCGCCGGTGAGGTCCCAGCCCAGGGCGCCGAAGGTGACGTCGTTATGTTCCATCGTGCGGACGAGGTCGCCCGCGATAGTGTAGATCCGGACGGTGCACTTCTCCGGCAGGTTCATGAAGTAGATCTTGCCGAGGCGCGTGCCGGAACCGGTCCACTCTTCCCAGTCCGCGCTGCCCTTGTACGGGTTGGGAACGACGCTAATGTCGTCCATTACGCTGCCGGCCAGCGGTAAGGGAATAACCTGCAGCGCGTTGACGTTCCTTCCGCCCGCGGTCGGGCGGTCGCCGCCCGTTTTTGTTTTTCTGCCGAAATCGTACCCTACGACGGCGTAGTAGTAACGCGTGCCGTTGGCGAGGTCGCCGGTTACGGCGCCGCCCGCGTCCACGCCGTCCACCAGCTCGTAATAACCGGAGACCTTACGCAAACGCACCGCGCCGCCCTGGCGGGTGTTCGTCGGGAACGAGCCGCGGATATTCTCGAAAGCTACGGCCGGCTTTCCTTCTAAATTGGGTTCGGTGGCGACGACCTTACCGTTCGGGACCCGCTCGTTAAGGCGTTTTTCGGAAAAGGTCGAAACCCGCCAGCCCCAGGCGTAGAACCTCTTGTCGGCGTCGGGGTTTTCGGAGCTTCTCTTGCTGAGCTTATCGACCCAGAGGATCGGTTCCCAGCCGGAGTCGAAGCCGACGTCCGAGCGCCACACGATGTAACCGTCGAAGTCCCGTAGGCCGGAGCGGGGGTCCCTGTCGGTCTCGGTGTTCTTGCCCGCTTTGTAGCGCGGGTTCCAGCGGATCGTTACCTGGTTATTGCCGCGCACCGCCACCAGGCGGGGCGACGTCGGCGGAGCCACCACTTCCCAGTCGTCGTCGGTTCCGGGCAGGCCGTCGGGCCCCAGGAAGTCAGCGTACAGCGCGTCGGAGTTTGTCCGCAGGCCGTTTAGGTCCCGGCCCATGATGACGCCGGTCCACCAATGCACGACCTCGTCGGGCTCCAGCTCGAAGGGGCCGAAGACCGGGTCGATGCGCCAGTCGTACGCGGTGTTGACCTCCTCGTACGTGCCGACGTCGATCATGTAGCCGTACTTATACGCGTCGTTCTCGGGGTCGTTCATGATGTCCCAGGAGTGCTGGCTCGAGATCTCTATAAGAGAACCGACCTTATCGTCGTCGTCCATCCAGCCCATGACGCGGAGGCCGCAGTAGCCCGGCACGTCGCGGGCGTCGCCGCCCTCGTCGTACATGTAGGCCATCATGCGCGGCCAGCCGTTCATTTTCTTATCGAGCGGCTTTTCGGCGGAGGTGGACGTGAAGTTAACCGCGTCGTACTCGTCGGCTATCCCGTCCGGGGCTTCGATAGTCCACTCATCCCCCGCTCTCGTCGGGTTGGTCCATAAATCGTAGATTTCGTTACCGTCGTAACCGACGAGGTCGTCGATGTAGTCGAGCGAGCCGCCAATGTCGAGGTCGTACGCCAGCGAGACGTAACATTCCTCGATCCGGCTCGCGTTCTTATTGGTTATCCAGCACTCAAGGACGATCCAGTCGTCGTGGCCGGGGGCGGACCATTGGATGGCGTGCATCTCGCCCTCGACCGGTATGGGCCCTTTCTCCCCGGCGTCGGAGTCGTCACAGATGGCGTACGTGTCGAGGTCGCCGGTGGTCTTGACGTAGCTTGGCCGCTGCTCCCAATTGCCTTTATTGCTCATCAGCAGCTCGCTCTCGGTAGGCGGAAGCTCGTGCCACTCGGGGCCGCCGGAGGCGTAGGGGAAGTCGCCGCTGACGTAAATACCACCGCCTATGAGGGTGCCGAACCACAAGTTGCCGATGTACAAGTAGCTTACGCCGGAGCCGCCAGGCCATGTGCCGGACTTAGCGTCACCAAACTGATCGCCGACGTAGAGCCGGTTCCAGATTTTATTCCAGAAGTTGCCGACGTCGAGGTATCCGAAAGCTATCGCATCCATCTCGTGTGGTCCGGCGCGCGCGCCTTTCTTTACGGCCGCGGTCAATGTCAAGACCGCGCCGGCCGCGACCACACCCGCCAAAACGAGACGTGGTATCGGCCCTATCCGTCTTAGAATTCTCAACTTTCCTCTCTCCTTTCTCGCGAAGAGATACGGAAAGGGGGGGCCACCAGCCGTGGCGACCCCCCAATTTATCCGTTATTAGAGGAACCCTATTTCCAACCCGACGCGCAGACGCAACGGGTCGCCATAGCATTCCATATCGTCATACGGGCCGTCGGCGTCGCCGTAGAAGTAGTACCACGGCAGCCAGTCGGCGCTCGCGCCGTCACCTTCATCCTCGCCGAAGTTAAAGACGTTGTCGTGGTTGAGGAGGTTGATGACTTCGCAGAACAAGGTGTAGTTCAGGCCCCAGTACGTCACCGAGTAATCGGCCTTGACGTTCCAGTTTATCGTCCAGGGCATACGCTCGGAGTTGACATCGGGTTGGCCGATTCCCGACGGCGGTTTGGAGTATGGCATGCCGGAACCGTACGAGATGGTGGTGTTGGCGCCGAAGTTGTGGATGTCGAAATTGGTCCGGTAATCCAAGGTGACGTCGAGTTTGTGGGTCTGGTCCCAGTTGAGTAAGTCCTCACGGTTGGGTACGTCCCACCCGCGGTAGGCGTAGTTATAACCCTGCCAATATGAGGACGCGAGGCCCTTGGCCACCGAGAACGTGTACCCCATGTTACCTGAGAAGTGCCTCGTCATCCGCTTGTCGATGGTGACCTCCATGCCGCGCACCGAGCCGAAGTCGGCGTTTATGATCTTGGTGTAGTTCCAGCCCTGCTCGTAGTTGATACGCTGGGTGTCTATAAGGTCCTTGATATCCTTGAAGTACGCCGAGACTTTGGCCTTGAGGTCGTCGGTGAAGAGGTGCTCGACGCCGATCTCGTACTGCACTGTCTTCTGCGGCAAGAGGTCCGGGTTACCCATGATGGGGTAAGCGCCGGTCAATTGTGACTGAATGCTCCGGTAGAGGTAGATCAGCGGCGGCACCTGGAAGAAGTGGCCGTACGAGAAGTGGAGCTTGTCGCGGTCCGAGATCGGGTAGGAGATGCCCACACGCGGGCTCACCTGGTACGACTTCTCCGCCTCTATCCGCGGCATCTCCCAATAGCTACGATACGGCGAATCGGAGTTCATACGCTCAAACTCTTCGCCGGTGATCGGGCTGTGGGAGTAACCCCACCGGAAGTTGAAAGGGTCCGCCGGGTACGTCGCGTTGGGGTCGAAGACGTCGAACCGCGCCCCAATGTTGATGACCATACCCGAGTACTCCAGCTTGTCCTGGAGGTAGAGGTGACTCTCGAACGGGTAGGTGTGGAAGATGTCGGTGTAGACGTTGGCCGGGTAGGTCTGGACCTGGTAGAAGTCGACGTCCTGGGTTTTGAACCCCACGCCGCCCTTGATGACGTTCATAGACAGCGCGCGGTTGTCGCCTACGCGGGCGACCTCGTATCGGAAGTCGGCCTTGCCGTCGAAATATACCTGGTCCCGCGTCTCGTAGACGGGAAAGTCGCCGGAAGTTACGAACCACCCGGTGGGGTCGGTCTTAACGCGGTTGAGGTCATAATCGGTCCAGTGTTTCCCGCCCGTCATGAGCGAACGGTTGTTGTTGAAGGTTGCGCCGGTGACGCTGTAGTAGAAGCGGTCCGTCACGTTGTGGGTTAAGTTGGCGCTCAACCGGTTGGTCCCCTCTTTGCGGAAGTAGTACCCGTCGAGGTTATATTGGTACTCGTTGGAGAAGAGTTGGCGCTCCTCCCATGCCCGACCGCCGCTCACCACCATCCGTAAGCGGCCGGTAGGCCTGATGGAGAGTTTGCCGTTGGTGTTCCACTGGATGCGGGGATCCGGTAACGGGTATACGGTCCAGTCGCGGGTGTAGTCGCCCGCGACGAAGTAGCCGAGCTGGTCAACGCCGGGCCAAATCGGGCCCCCGAACGAGCCGCGGTACTTGGAGTAATTCGTCTCGCGGGTCGCGGTGTTCCAGGTGATGAGCGGGCTCGCGGGGTCCTCCAGGCCGGTCGACTCCAGCGCTTTGCTGGAATCCCACTCCCGCTTGGCTGTATAGATCTCCTGGGTTACGCCCACCTGGCCGATGTACTTGTCGCGGCCCTCTTTGGTTTGGATGTTGATAATCCCGGATTGCGCTTTACCGAACTCGGCGTCCCACCCCGCGGTGATAACGTTCATCTGTTCGATGGCGTCGACCGGGATCTGCATGCCGGCGCCGCCGACGATGGGGTTGGTAATGTTAACGCCGTCGACGATGTACGCAATCTCGTTACCTCGGCCGCCGCGGATGTGGAGGTTTAACGTCGAAGCGTCGCTGTTCTCATAGACTATGCCGGGCGTCCGAACGAGCATATCGGCGAACTCGTCGACGACCTGCGCCTTGATTTGTTCGTGACCGATAATGCTCTCGGTATACGTCTCGGTCCACTTGATGAGAGGGGTTTCCGACTGGATGTAGTGTACGCCCGTGGTCGTGGAGTCCAGCTGGAACGAGGTATTGGTCCTCAAGCCGGCGATGACCTTAACGCCCGTCCTGACTTGTTCGCTATGGCCTATGCGCGACGCTTTAACTTCGAAAGTCCCGACCGGGACCGGCGTGATGACGTAGTACCCGTCGGCGTTCGACGTCGCAAAACGGTTCGCACCCTTCACGACGACCAAAGCACCGGATACGGGCTCGCCGTTCTGGTCCGTCACCAGACCTGAAATCGTCCCGGTATTCACAGCGCCCGCTACGCTCGCCGCCAGCAAAACTACCGCCGCCGCGGCGAGGCTCTTCCTTAAATATTTAACGCGCACGTTGAGAGGACACCCCCTTTCGGAAGTGTAGGGAAATTTGGCGTCCAGCGCCGTTGTTGTTGAAAATCGCTTAAAAAACCCGTTTATCGTATTTCGTTTAACCCTCGTTCACCTCCTAAAGGCCAATCCATACAAAACCTCGGCTGCGCCCGGCCCTTTACCTCGCTCCGGCCGCGCGCCTCGTTTGCGCTATCTGGTGATTCCTTTCGCCCAACACGCTAACATACCCCTCCGAAACGTGTCAAGCGAAAAGAACCGCCCGGCGCCGCTCCCCGCGCCGAACCATCTTTCAAAAACAAATTGTACAAATCCAAGTATAATAGTTAGGCCAAAGCCCGTACGCGATTCGGCGCTCCGCGGCGTTACCCTTCCGGCACGACGGTAACCTAACGCCGCCCCCGACTCCGCCTCTGACGATCGATTTAGACCCCTCCGAACCGACCGGCCTAAATCACTCGAACAGAGCCTTGACCCGTCCCAGCGAGGCGGGCTCGACGCCCACGGTAGAGAGCGGGCAGTCGTAAACCCAGATGTATTCGTCCGGACTACCGCCCGACGTACTAACGTACAGCCGGTTGGCGTAGTAGGCGATGCCGTACGGGTACCGGACGCCGGCCCTAAGCTGCCACGACTCCCGGATGGAACCCGCGGTCGTCATGCCGAAAACCCAATTCGTGCTGGAGTTGGCGTACCAGATAAAATTGTTGCGGTAATCCCAGGCGAGGTCGTAGGCGTAGTTCGTCGTCGGCGACCGCCACGAAGATATCAGGCTGCCCTTTTTATCGGAGTGCCACCATATGCCGCTCAAATGGCTCTGGTAGAATCCCCTAAGCGTTCCGATTCGCGTCTTGTCGTTGTCGGCGCACAGGCCGTACCGGTTGGAGCCGCCGCTCCATCGCCACGACCCCACTAACTTCGCGTTGGCTATACGAACCTTCGCAACGTACCGGTATCCATAGTTGTTCAAGTGGAGATAACCCTCCCCCATCGAGCCGTCGCCCTCGTAGCCCATACCCCGTACGTACGACTTCTCCAAGGGCGGTAACGGGACCGCCATCGAACGCACGAAAGAACCGTTCGCCCGCCGGAGGACGACTACCGGATAGCCCCGGACGAGGTCGTGGTGGAGAGAATAGAGGTAATCGCGGTCCGCGGCCATGCCGTAATGGGTGCTTTTCCCCGCGTTGGGGAACGACGCTACCAATGACCCCATGCCGGCGAAAGCCACGCTCGCAGCCAACGGCGCAACCACAATTATTACACGTTTAATCATCGCACATCACCCCCTACGGTTTCGCAAAAGGACGCTCGATCTGTGAAATCAAATCCTTCCGAAAGGCTCTCCCCCCGGGCGTTAATATTATCGCGACCGATCGACTCTCGCCCATGAGGACCGGGATTCGAAACCCGGCGTCATCCTCCTTCGCGCATTGATTGTAATATAGCTAATTATATATCCAACTAAAAATAAAGGGCAAATACGCTCTCTTCTTCGCCGCCGGCGGGACGCCTATTCAAATAAAGCCTTGACGCGCCCCAACGACGTCGGAAGCACGGCCGGTTCCGATTTCCGGAAATATTGCACGCGGTGGTTGCGCATCTCGGCCGTATAGACGCGGCCGCCGTCCGCCGAAACGGCGACGCCGTACGCATAATTGAATTCGCCCGGGCCGTCCCCTTTCTTCCCCCACATCCCCAGAAACGAGCCGGTGGCCGTGAAGTACTGGATGCGGAAGTTAGCCAAGTCGGCCACGAAGACGGTGCCGTCGGCCGCCACGGCGGCGTCCGTGAGGGACTGCATTTTACCCGCGGCGTTGCCGAGACTCCCCCATTTCCCGAGAAAAGAACCGGCGGGAGTAAAGTACTGTATCCGGTGGTTTTGGCTGTCGGCCACGTAGACGTCGCCGTTAGGAGCGACCGCCAAGCCGCGCGGCTTAGTGAACTGGCCGTCGCCTTTACCCTCGGAACCCCACTTGCCTAAAAATGAGCCGGAAGAGGTAAAGTACTGGACGCGGTAATTATCGGTGTCGGCTATGTATACGTTGCCGCCGGGCGCCAGCGCCAAGCCGCGGGGGATATTAAACTCGCCGTCGCCGGTGCCGTACGAGCCCCAAGCGCCGAGAAAAGAACCGTTCGCCGTAAAATATTGTACGCGGCTGTTGCCGCCGTCGGCCACGTAGATGTGGCCCCCCGAATTCACCGCGAGATGCCGCGGGCCTTTAAACTGGCCCGTGAGGGAACCCCCTTTGCCCCACTTACCCAAGAACGAGCCGTCGGCGGTGAAATACTGGATCCGGTGATTGCTGGTATCGGAAACGTAAACGTTGCCGTTGGGCGCGCAGGCTACGCTCCGCGGAAAGTAAAACTCCCCGTCGCCGCGCCCTTGGGCACCCCAACCGCCCAGGTAAACCCAACTGCCCCAAGTGGCCGCGGCCAACGCCGCCGACGCCACACAAACGATTAATTTCTTCACGCCGTCTTCATCCCCTCTCGATTTTTTGGTTTCGCAACCCCCTATAAAAGGACCGGCGTTACGCCGCGGCGGCGTCAACACCCAATCATTATTTTTCCGGTCCCAAGGGTTCGTAATCCACGTATATCGTAACCGGAACCGGCCACGATGTCAAGCCCGCGATAAACCGCCTACGGCGAAAAAAGCCTTGATTTTCCTAAAGTCAGGTATTATATTGTAGTCTATAAATATGGCCGACCTAAACGCCAACGTACTGCTCCTCAACGCCAGCTACGAGCCTATGGCCATCGTGGGCCTAAGGCGCGCCGTGGGCTTATTGTACCTGGAGAAGGCGGAGACGATCGAGACCAACGGCGTCGTGCTGCGGTCACCCAGCTCCGAGTTCCCCGCCCCGTCGGTACTGCGCCTTATGCAATATATAAATCCGGCCCGGCGTCGGATTAAGTTTAACCGTAAAAATGTCCTCCGCCGCGACGGCTTCCGGTGTCAGTACTGCGGTCGCCAGACGTCGGATTTGACCATCGACCACGTCGTGCCCGTCGCGGTCGGCGGCAAGCACGCCTGGGAAAACATCGTCGCGTGCTGCCGGCGTTGTAATAACCTCAAGGCTGACCGCACGCCGGAGGAAGCGAGGATGAAGCTGTTCTGTAGGCCCAAGGAGCCCGCCTTCCTCCCCTACCTCCAAAAAATCTACGCCGCGGACCTCGCCGGTAACGTCCGTTGGCGAAAATACCTTTTCCTCGACTGAAGGGGATGCCGAGATGCGGAAAGCCAACGTCGCGGCACTCGTGATTGCCGTTACGGCCGCAGCCGTCATCAGCTGCGGCCCTTATACCTTCAATCCCAACGTGCCGGGCTATATTAAATCGGTAGCTATACCGCTGTTCAAAAACCCCCGGACCTTCAAGTACGGCGCCGAACGCGTATTGACCGACGCCGTCATCGACGAATTCGTCGCCGACGGAACGCTCGACGTCGCCGGCGAGGACGTCGCCGACTCGAAGTTGCGAGTCGAAATCGTAAACTATAAAAAAGAGGCCCTGAGCTACGACGTCCAGGAGGTCGTCAAAGAGTATAACCTCGCCATCGTCGTCTCGGCCACCTTTACGGACCTGATAAACAATCAGGTCCTGTGGCAAGAACCCTCCATGTACGAATCGGTACCGTACTACGCCATAGGACCCAAAGCCGAGACCGAGGACGAAGCCTTCGATCGCCTGGCCGAGGAGCTGGCTCGTAAGATAGTCAACCGGACCCTCCAGGGTTGGTAACCCGCCATGTCCGAAGAACGACTGAAGGCCTTAGCGCGCGACATAAAGGAAGGCCGGCTCGAGCCGGCCTATCTCTTCGAGGGCGACGACGAATATAGGAAACTGCGCGCGCTCGAGGCGTTGAAGAAAGCCGTCGTGGGCGAATCGCCGGAGGATATGGCGTTCGAGCGGCTCGAGAACTTCCCCGCGACGCAATTATGCGAATTAGCCCGCACGGCGCCGTTCTTCGTCGAGCGGAGGCTGCTGGTCGGCACCGGCGTCGAAAAGTACGGCGACGCCGACCTGGCCGCGCTCGCCGCGTACGCCGCCGAGCAATCGACTTCCGCCGTAGTCGTCTTCTGGGCCGAGGGGAAGCTGGACCGGCGTAAAAAGCTATTCAAGTTCTTCGACAAGTTGGACGCGGTCTACACGTTCGAGCACTTGGCGGGCCGCGCCCGCCGCGGCCGCATCGCCGCCGAGGCGAAACGACTGGGCGTCAAGTTGTCGGACGAGGCCCTTGCGTACCTCGACTACGCGCTGGCGCCGGACCTCTTCACCGTCGTCCGCGAGCTGGAGAAGCTGGAAGCGTACGCCGGCGGCGAGGAGCTCTCGGCCGACGAAGTGGTCGACGTCGCGGCGACGAGCCGCGTC
Organism: Candidatus Zixiibacteriota bacterium; assembly: GCA_030613505.1. Taxonomy (GTDB): domain Bacteria; phylum RBG-13-66-14; class B26-G2; order WVWN01; family WVWN01; genus WVWN01. The sequence goes on along the minus strand of JAUWLW010000004.1, from coordinate 3,384 downwards.
GAAACAGCCTACGACATGGTCCGCTACGTCGGCGAAGGCAGGTTGGGGCCCGCGCTGGAGGCGTTGCGCCGCCTGACGCTGGCCGGCGAGCGGCCCGAGTCGCTAATCGGCCTTTTCGCGCGCCAGATCCGCTTCATCTGGCTCGCCAAGGAACTCCACGGCGCCGGCCTCGGCCCCTCGGAAATAGCCGCGCGCCTGAAGGTCCCGCCGCTGTACGTCAGCGAATACGTCGACGCCGCCCGACGGCTCGACGCCGGGCGCCTGGCCGAGCTGCACCACCTCTTGGCCGAACTTGACCGCGGCGTCAAGACGGGCCGCGTACCCGCGGCGTTCGCGCTCGAGCTCTTCGCCGCCCGCGCCGCCGCATAACAACAAAGCCCCCGTCGGGGGCTTCTTTCAAATCTACGGGAATGCTCAGCCTTATTCCTTAGGCGCGGCCGCCTTCTGCACCCGTCGGGCGAGGCGCGATTTCTTGCGGGCCGCGGCGCGTTTGTGAATTACGCCCTTGCGCGCGGCGACGTCGATGGCACGCTGCGCGCGGCGGTAAGCCTCGCCCGCCTCCTCCGGCGGGCCGGCCTCAGCGGCGACGACCGCTCTCTTTACCACCGTGCGCGTCGCGCTACGGACGGCGCGGTTGCGCTCGCGCCGCCGTTCGGATTGCCGATGACTCTTCTTCGCGTGTCTCTTGGTAGCCAAGTATTCCTCCAGCTAAAGGCGGATATTAACAAAATCGCGCCACGAAGTCAACCGCGAAATTTCAAGCGACGACCTCCGACCAGCGCCCGCGTCGACCGCCTTACGTCGGTTGCGTTTGAAAAATAACCACACCTATTATATGATTACCGTGGAAGGTGACCGCGAAAAGATGCTAACCCCCAAAGACGTAGACGTGTCGTACCGATACCTCCGCCGCAAATGCGACGTTGAGGTCGACGTCGCCCTCGTACTCGGCTCCGGGATGCCGCGGCCGGCGCTCGACGTCGTGTGCGAGGTCCCCTTCGTCGAAGTACCGCATTTAACGAAGCCGACCGTTGAGGGCCACCGCGGCGTCTTCGCCTTTGGCCGCACCGGCGACGTCCCGGTGGTGCTGGCCGACGGCCGCATCCACCTCTACGAAGGGATACCCGCCGACGTCGCGACGCTGCCGATACGCCTCTTCGCGCGCCTCGGCTGCCGGACCGTCATCTTGACCGGTTCCGTGGGCTCGCTGCGCGAAGCGCTCGGCCCGGGCAACGTCGCCGTCGTTCGCGACCACGTGAACCTCGCCGCGGCGTCGCCCTTCGCCGGCCGCCACTACGACGAGTTCGGCCCGCGCTTCGTCGCCGGCGCCGACGCGTACGACGCGGACCTTCGCGAACGCGCCGAAGAACTCGCCGAGCCGCTCGGTTTCATGCTCAAAAACGTGTTGTACGTCGGCGTCCCCGGGCCACAGTTCGAGACCGCCGCGGAGGCACACGCCCTCGCGAGCCTGGGCGGCGACGTCGTCGGCATGTCTGTTCCCAACGAGGTCCTGGTCGCGCGCCAGGCGAACCTCCGCGTTCTGGCGCTGTGCGCCGTAACAAACGTCGCCGGCCGCGCCGCGAGCCACGACGGCGTCCTACTCGGCGCCGAGGAACCCGGCCTAAAAATCAAAACCTTACTCGAGACCCTGCTTCCCGCCCTCGGCGAAAAGTGATATAATATAAACATGATACGCGCAGTCATATTTGACCTCGACAACACCCTCACCGACTTCATGAAGATGAAGGAGCGGGCTATAGAGGCCGCGGCCGAGGCGATGATCGACGCCGGCCTGCCGCGGCCCAAAGAGGAAATAATAACCGGTATTAAAGAGGTCTACGACGCCGAGGGCATCGAGTACCAGCGCGTCTTCGACCGCTACCTCATCGAAGTGCACGGCAAACTCGAGCCGCGCATACACGCCGCCGCGGTGGTCGCGTACCGGCGCGCCCGGGAAGGGACGCTGGCGCTCTACCCCCACGTCAACCTCACGCTGCTCAAGCTGTTGCGCCGCGGCATAAAGCTGGGTGTACTGTCCGACGCGCCGCGCCTTCAGGCCTGGCTTCGTTTGGCGTACCTCCAACTGCACAACATCTTCGACGCCGTCGTTACGTACGAGGACACCGGCGTCCGCAAACCCGCCCCCGAGCCCTTCCTCTTCATCCTCAAGGAGCTCGACGTGCAACCCGAGGAGGCGCTGATGGTGGGCGACTGGCCGGCTCGCGACGTCGAGGGCGCCCGCGCGCTGGGCATCAGGACCGTCTACGCCCGCTACGGCGACACTAGCGGCGAGCGCTGCGCCGAGACGGACTACGCCGTCGACGACTTAGCCGACGTCGTCCGCATCGTCGACGAGTTAAATGAAGAAGCCAAGTAAAGCGGGTATCGCGCTGACTATAATTGTCGCGGCCTGCCTCGCCGTCGCGACCTACCTCGGCATCCAGGGCATTATATCCGCGCGCGCGCCCGGCGCCGCGGATGAGGCCGCGCGCAAGAAGGCGTTCGAGAAGGCCATGGCCGAGGGGAACCTCTCCTTCGAGGAGGCGAAGTACTGGCGCCCCCTCGAGGCCGCCGCGACCGAGGAGGAAGCGCCGCAATGACCGCGCCCGCGGTAGAGTGCGAGCTGTGCCCGCGGCGCTGCGTCCTGGCCAACTATCAACGCGGCGACTGCCGCGTCCGCATAAACGTCGACGGGACCCTCTACACGCTGGTCTACGGCAAGCCCTGCGCCACCCACGTCGACCCCATCGAGAAGAAGCCGCTCTTCCACTTCCTCCCCGGAACCGCGATTTACTCCATCGCCACCGCCGGCTGCAACCTCCACTGCAAGTACTGCCAGAACTGGGAGATAAGCCAGACGGACCCGGAGGACGCGCACAACGTCGACCTCGAGCCGGCGCGCGTCGTCGCCGAGGCCGAGCGTACCGGCTGCATCTCCGTCGCCTACACCTACTCCGAGCCGATGGTATTCTACGAGTATACGCTGGAGGCGTCGCGGCTGGGCCGCCGGCGAGGCCTGAAGAACGTCCTCGTCACCGCGGCCTATATCGAACCGGCGCCGCTGCGCGAATTATGTAAGGTGTCCGACGCCGCCAACGTCGATTTAAAATCTTTGTCGGACGACTACTACCGCGACGTCTGCGGCGGCCGCCTCGCGCCGGTCCTCAAGGCCCTAACGATATTCCGCGAGGAGGGTACCTGGCTCGAGGTTACCAACCTCGTCGTCCCGGGCCTCAACGACGCGCCTTCCGGCATTACTAAATTAGTGCGTTGGGTGCGGGACAACCTGGGCGCCGAGACGCCGCTGCACTTCTCGCGCTTCTACCCGATGTACAAGCTGGCCAACCTGCCGCCGACGCCGGTGGCGACGCTCACGATGGCGCG